>JBIKWC010000153.1:0-16551 GCA_044356535.1 Myxococcota bacterium | reverse complement strand
TGGCTGATCTACGACCGGGCCCACGGCGCGTCGCTGGCGCCGGGCTTCGCTGCCCACCTCGACGGGGTGGCGCTCCCGCTCGAGCCGGTCGCCGCGCTGCACGGGCTCGCCGAGGTCGGACGCGACCTGCTCCTGGCGCAGCCGCACGCGCCGGTGGTGTACGTCCACGCGGTGACGGGGCCGCAGGCGGTGGCGGAGCTGGTGCCGTTCCTCGACCGCACCGCGGCGCAGGAGGCGGTGGCGTACACCTGGCAGGCGCTGTGCGCCATCCATGCCGCGTACCGGCGTCCCCCGACCGAGCCCGCAGACGACGTGCGGGGCGACTGGCGCAGCCTCGCAGAGCGGGCGGTCGCCGACGGAGACGAACACGCGATCAAGCTGGTCCTGGCCTGCCGGCGGGGCGATCGGCGCCGCCCGGATCCGCGGTGGCGCGGGGCCGCGGGTCGGCTGGCCCGGTAGCGTCGATACAGGGGTCGCGGGGGCGCGATGTTCTGGGTGGCGATCGCGGCGGCAGCGGACACGTACGAGGGTCGGCCCATCGCGCCGGTGATGTCTGCGGCGGGTGCGCCCTGGCTCGAGCGCGACGACCGCGCGGCGCAGGAGGGGACGAGGAAGCTGCTCGCGGCGCTGCCCGTGGAGCGCGGAGACACCGTCGTGGACCTGGGGTGCGGCACTGGCTTCCACGCGCGGCTGCTCGCCCGGGCGGTGGGCCCCACGGGCACCGTGTACTGCGTGGACCTGCAGCAGGAGATGCTCGATCGCGCGATGGCCCTGGCGCGGGCCGAGGGCCTGACGCTGGTGCCCGTCCTCGGTTCGGTGCGCGAGGTGCCGGTGCCTGCGGGCGTGGCCGACCTCGTGTTGCTGGTGGACGTGTTCCACGAGCTGTCCGACCCCGCTGCGATGTTGGCGTCGATCCGCGCCTCGCTCGCCCCCGACGGGGTGGCGGCGGTGGTGGAGTTCCGGCTGGAGGGCGAGTCCGCGGCGTTCGTGCGGCGCGAGCACCGCATGGCCGCGGCGCAGGTGGTCCGCGAGTGGACCGGGGCGGGCTTCGCGCTGGCGGGGCGCGTCGACTCGCTGCCCGTCCAGCACCTGTTGTGGTTCACTTCCACGGGGTCGACCAGCGCCGAGTGACGGAGGCGGGGATGTGGTTCGCGGAGGCGCAGGCGACGCCGATGACGCAGTGTACGGTCATTCCGCTCGCCGCGGACTGTTCACCGGCTCCGACCGTGGCAGCGCCGGGGGTGGTGCGGTTCCGGGTCGGCTGCGTGACCCACAGCGCGGCCCCGGGCGGCCCGGTGCACACGACGCCGGAGTCCGCGCTCCAGGGCCGGCTGGCGCTCGACGTCGCGGGTCGCAGGGGAGCCCCTGGAGGCCACCGACCGGTGCGGCCCGGGCACCTACGAGCGCGAAGGCCGGTTCGTGGCGGGGACCGAGGTCCTGGTCCGCTCGGCGGATCGGCCGAACGACGGACCGCTGGGCGTCCTCCGGGTGGGTCCGGACACCTCGGCGGCCTCCCACTGCCTGACGAACCCGGACACCTGTGTCGCTGCTGCCGACGCGGTCCCCGCCGAGCTCGCGCCGTGGCTCCGGCTGCGAGCGTGCTGGGCGGGTGACTGTTCCGCCCTCGGGCCGGACGCCTCGAGTCCCGCGTTGCGCGGGGAGCTGGAGGCGGGGTGCACGTTGTTCCAGCGGGCCCCGTGTGCCGTCCTTGCCGTGCTGGCGCCGGCGCAGGGGTGGCGCCTCGCGGCCCTGTCGACCCTGGGTGAGGGCCCGGTGTCGAAGCGGCTCACCGCGGTGCAGCCGCTGCCGCTGGCGTTGCCGGCGTCGGTGCGCTGGCGGGGAGGGGTCCCGGTGGTGACGCCGCCGACGGACACCCCACCGAACCCGCGCTCGGCGGACGGCGCGGTGGTGGCGACCTGGTCGACGGCGGGCGTGGAGGTGCGCGACGCCCACGGGAAGCTCCTGTGGCGGTGGACCGGGGAGGGGGTGCAGGAGGTGGACGTGCGACCGGACGGCGCGCAGCTCCTGGTGCGGTTCCCGGCCCTGGTGGTGCGGGTGCCGCTGGACGGTTCGACGGCGTGGCTCGCGCCGACCTGGGAGGGGTTCCCGGCCGCGACCGGTCGGCTGGAGGGCACGGTGCTGCGAGCGGACGGCTGGCCGGCGGTGGGCGCGCTGGTGTCGCGCTGCGCGGAGGGCCAGCCCCTGGCGATGTGTTCGGCGCGGGCCGACCTCCTGGGGCGCTTCGGTCTGCCCGGCGTGGCGACCGGGAGGGACGTGGTGCACGTGTCGGGCCCGGAGTGGCTGGGGGACGCAGGCGCCGACGTGGTGGTGGTGCGGGGGCTGCCCACGCGGCTCCCGGAGCGGGTCGGAGCGTTCTCGTTCGACGTGGACGACGAGCGGCGCGTGGTCCGGGCGTCTCCTCCGCTGCGGGTGGGGGACGTGGTCGTGGAGGTGGGTCCGCTCGCGGTGTCGCGAGACGCCGAGGAGGAAGGTGCCCGCCTGCCCGGCGAGGTGCTCGATCTGCTGGCGGACGGGTGGGGCTGGGTGGTGGTGGACCGGAGCGGACGGTCAGTCGCCCTGCCGTGAGGCGGGGGCATCCATCCACGCGCCCTCTTCGCGGAAGCCGGGCGGGCCCTTCAGCCAGCGGAAGGTGAGGTTCAGGCGCTCCAGGCGCACGTCCGCATCCGGCGGGAGCGCGTGGTACCAGGTGTGCTGCAACGTGCCGCCCATCACCAGCAACGAGCCGTGTTGCAGCTTGAGGTGCCGCTCCTTGCGGGCCCCCTTGCGCGACAGCAGGAACCGGCGGCGCACCCCGAGCGACAGCGACGCGATCGTCGGGCGCCACCCCAGCTCGGGCTCGGCGTCCGCGTGCCGGCCGATGTGGTCGCGGCCATCGCGGTAGCGGTTCACGACCACGTGGTTGAAGGGCACGCCGCACACCGCTGCCAGCCGCTCCAGGAGCGCCGCGAGCAGCGGGGTGGGCGGCACCACCTCCAGCGTCTGCCCCGAGTACCGGTACGGCAGCGCGCCACCCCACGCCATCAGGCGGGGCTGCGGGAGCTCGCGCCCGGCCACCACGATGGGCCGCTGGACCCACGGCAGCTCGTGCAGGAGCGCGGTGAACAGGGCGTCCGCCTCCTCCTTCGCCATCCACCCCGGCTGGTAGGTGATCCAGGCGCCGCGCCCCAGCTCCGCTCGCTCCATGCCCCACTCTACAATGCGCCCGGAGGCCTCGTGGACTGGCGCACCGCTCCCTACCCCCGTGATCTCGTCGGCTACGGCCGCACCCCGCCCAACGCCGACTGGCCGGGCAACGCGCGGGTCGCCGTGCAGTTCGTCCTCAACTACGAGGAGGGCGGGGAGCGCTGCGTGCTCCACGGGGACCCCGAGTCCGAGACGTTCCTCTCGGAGATCATCGGCGCCCAGGCGTTCCCGAACCGCCACCTGTCGATGGAGTCGATCTACGAGTACGGCTCGCGGGTGGGCGTGTGGCGGATCCTCCAGGAGTTCGAGCGCCGGCGCCTGCCCCTCACGGTGTTCGGCGTCTCGATGGCGCTCGCCCGGCACCCCGACGTCACCGCGGCGTTCGGGGAGCTGGGCCACGAGATCGCGTGCCACGGGCTGCGGTGGATCTCGTACCAGTCCGCGGACCGCGAGCTCGAGCGCCGCCACCTGCACGAAGCGGTGCAGGTGATCCGCGAGCTCACCGGGGAGGCGCCGCTGGGCTGGTACACGGGCCGGGACAGCCCGCACACGCGCGAGCTCGTGGTGGAGCACGGGGGGTTCCTGTACGACGCCGACTCCTACGCGGACGAGCTGCCGTACTGGGTCCAGGTGCACGGCAAGCCACACCTCGTGGTGCCCTACACGCTCGACGCGAACGACATGCGGTTCGCGACGGCCCAGGGGTTCCACACGGCCGACCAGTTCTTCGCGTACCTGCGCGACACGTTCGACGTGTTGTACGCGGAGGGTGCAGACACGCCGCGGATGATGTCGGTGGGCATGCACTGCCGGCTGCTGGGCCGCCCGGGCCGGTTCCGCGCGCTCCAGCGGTTCCTGGACCACCTGGAGGACCACGACCACGTGTGGATCTGCCGCCGGGTGGACGTGGCCCGGCACTGGCACGCGAAGCACCCCGCCGTCAGCGTCGGGTGAACGACCGCGGGGGCGGCGGGCGCACCCCGTTCGGCGTGGGGAGCGTGTCGAGCCCCCCCGAGAGCCGCGCCGCCCGCTCCACCAGCGACCGGAGCTCCGCGTGGTCCTGCCGATCCGTCTGGGCAGCGTCGTCCACCAGCGCCAGCACCTGGCCCCAGGAGGTCTCCGCCTCGTGGGGCGAGCCGCGCAGCACCTCCGCGAACGTCGCGGTGGCCGTTGCCCACTGCAGCGAGTCGGACGCCGCCTCCCACGACGCCTGCGCCTCCGACACCCCGAGCGCGAAGCTCGACTCGGTGGCCGCAGCCTCCCGGCCGCTCGGCTCCGCGCGGGCGCTCACCCGCACCAGGGGCCCCCGGGGGTGGTCGCGAAGGACCACCTCGTAGAGCGCCGTCACCTGTTGGCCCCAGCCGAGCTCGCCGCCATCCACCGCGTCGTTGCGGAAGTCCTCGTCGGCGACGGCGCGGTTCTCGTACCCGACCTGGCGCCAGGCGAACACCGCGTCCTCGGGGAACTCCACCTGCACCTTCACGTCGCGCGCCACCGTGGACAGGTTGCCCACGAGGTCGCGGCCGAACACCCGCTCCGCCTCTGCCCGCGAGTCCAGGTAGTGGTAGTTGCCGTCGCCCTGGTCCGCGAGCCGCTCGAGGAGAGCGTCCCCGAGGTTGCCCTGCCCGAAGCCCACCACCGACAGCCCGATGCCCTTCCCGGCCCAGCGGTGCACGAGGTCGACGAGGCCCTCGGGGCTGGCGACGCCGATGTTGGGGTCGCCGTCGGTGAGGATGACCACCCGGTTCTCGCTGCCCTCCGTGTACATGTCCTCCGCCATCCCGTACGCGAGCCCGATCCCGTCGTGCATCGCCGTGCCTCCGCCAGCCCACAACCCGTCGATCGCGGCGTGGATGTCGGCGGCCCGTGCAGCGCCCGTGGGCTCGAGGGAGACCGCGGTCCGGCCAGCGTAGGTGACGAGCGACACCTCGTCCTCGGGGCCCAGGCCGTCGACGAGGTGGTGGAGCGCCTGCTGCGCGAGAGGGAGCTTGTCGGCGGAGGCCATCGAGCCCGAGACGTCGACCAGGAACGTGAGGTGCATGGGACGCGCACGCAGCGGCGGAGGGCGTCCCTGCAGCGCGATCGAGACCACGAGGTGGTCGGGGCGGAGGGGGTGCGGCGCGGCCTCCAGGTGGACGGCGAACGGGTCGCCGCCGACCGGGGGCGCGTACGCGTACGGCATCGCGTTCACGAACTCCTCGACCCGCACGCTGGCGGCGTCGGGTAGCACGCTCGACCGCAACTTCGCGCGGGTGAGCGCGTAGCTGGCGGTGTCGACGTCGATGGCGAACGTGGACCACCGGTCCTGGTCGGCCATCACCGTGGGGTGGTTGCCCGGGTGGACGTACGACTCGCGGGTGGCGCCGCCCGCCATGTTGGGGTTGCCGCCCGAGCCGGCCAACACCCCTGCGGCCATCTGCGTGGCGGCCTGGTAGCTCCGCCCGGTGGGGATCTTCTGGAGGAACTCGCGGGTCAACACCTCGCCGCGTCCGGTCGATTCCACCTCGGGTGTCAGGTGGAGGATCCAGGACACGTCTCCCACCTCCGGCACCACCACCCACATCGTCCTCTGCCCGAAACCCTCCCCGGAGGCCGTGATCGTGGCGGTGCCCGCCGAGAGCTCCATCCGCACCTGCCCGCCGGCGTCGGTCTCGGCCTCGATCCGGGTGCCGTCCGCGGCGGTGAGCACCACGTCGACCCCTGGGAGGGGCACCTCGGCATCGTCCACGACCACACCCGTCACTGTGCCCGCGCGCGCCACGCCGACAGCAAACCATGCTACGAACGCCATGAACCACCTCGCCCCCACCAGGTGACGAACCAGGCGCGTTCGTTCACGTCACCACCCGCCGCGGGCGCCCCCTCCACCACTCCGGCCGCCACCACCGCGGAACCCGCCGCCGCCCCCGCCGCCGCCCCGTCCCCCTCCGCCCGACCGGCCCATGCCGCGCCCGGTGGCGCTCAGGAGCAACGTGAGCCCCAGCCGCGGGCTGGCGATGAACAGGGCCAGGAACAGGGCGACCGCCACGCCGATCACGATCCGCTCGGTCATGGTGAACCCGGGCGTCTCCGGCAGCGGCGCGACCGCCATCCCGGAGACGGAGGTGGGTGCACCCTCGATCGCGGTCACGAGGGCGTCGACGCCGGCGCTCACGGCCCCGTCGGGGTCTCCGGCCCGGAGGCGGGGGGCCATCACGTCCTGGATCACGCGCCCCGCGAGAGCATCCGGAACGACGCCTTCGAGGCCATACCCCACCTCGATGTCGATGGCGCGGTCCCCGGTGAGGACGAACACCACGAGGCCGTCGTCCTGGCCGGCCCGCCCGACCTGCCAGGCCTCGAAGGTGCGGACGGCCCAGTCGTCGAGGGGCGCGCCACCGAGGGTGTCGCCGATCCACACCACGACCTGGTGGCCGCTCTGTCGTTCGTAGGTGGCGAGGCCGGCGTCGAGGCTCGTCCGCACCTCCGGAGACAACACCCCGACCCCGTCCGTGACCCACCGGTCGGGCGCTGGCGGGAGCGGTGTCTCCGCGAAGGCCGCGAAGGCCAGGGCGGCCAGCACCTAGAACCGCACGGCGGGCGCGACATCGGCGCCTGCGGTGGCCTCGAAGTACGGCTTGGACGGGAACCGGGACCCGAAGAGCCCCGCCACCAGCACCGTGGGGAAGCTGTCGCGGCGGGTGTTGAAGTCGCGCGCGGTTTCGTTGTACCGCTGGCGCTCGACGGTGATGCGGTTCTCGGTGCCTTCGAGCTGCACCTGCAGATCGCGGAACCCCTGGGTGGCGGTGAGCGAGGGGTACGCTTCCGACACGACGAGGAGGCGGGACAACGCGGACGACAAGCCGTCCTGGGACGCCTGGAACTTCTGGAACGCGCCGGGGTCGTCCAGGACGCCCTGGCCGAGCGACACCTGGCCGACCCGGCTCCGCGCCTCGGTCACCGCGGTGAGCGTGTCGCGCTCGAAGCCCGCGGCGCCCTTCACGGTCTCGACGAGGTTGGGGACGAGGTCGGCGCGGCGCTGGTAGACGTTCTCCACCTGCGCCCACTGGGCGACGACGGCCTGGTTGCCCGCGACGAGGCCGTTGTACGCACTGGCGACGAACCCGCCGGCCACCACCAGCGCAAGGGCCGAAACGGCAAGCACAATCAGGAGGACACGGTTCATGGTTCCACCAATAGAGCTTGAAGAAATCCAGTTTCTTGTATCGACTGGCCCTGGTTCCCTCGTACACACCTGCGCACGCAAGGCAACCCTGATCCCTCGCAGTGGCGCCGTGTCGGACAGGAGCACCGGTGGCGTGCTGCGGACGGGATATGCTCGGGCGTCCGCCCGGAGCCCTCATGCGCGCCCTCGCCCTCCTGCTCATCCCCGGCTGCACCGCTGCGTTCGACGCCGGCACCACCAAGACCAGCGACCCCACCGACGACCCCACCACCTCCACGACCTCCACCACCGACCCGACCACGACCACGACCACGACCACGACCACCACGACCACCACGACCACGGAGACCACGCCGTCCGAGTGCCCGGCGGGCGTGATCTGCGTCGACACCTTCCCGTTCTCCGACGCCACGACCACGCGCGGCGGCGCGGCGACCTTCGACACGTACGCGTGCGCCGCCGCGACCGACGAGTCCGGCCCCGAGATCGTGTACCGCCTGGAGCTCGACCAGGACGGCTTCCTCGCCGCGAGCCTGCGCGACCTCGGCGCCGACGTCGACGTCGACGTCCACCTCCTCGAGGCCCTCGACAGCGACACCTGCATCGACCGCGGCCACTGGAACGCCGGCGCGTTGCTCCCGGCCGGCACCTGGTACGTCGTGGTGGACTCGTGGGTGGACTCCGCCGGAGACAGCCACGACGGCGACTACACGCTCGACCTCGGGTTCACCCGGTTCGGCGACTTCGTGTTCGAGGGGCTCTCCGCCGACGCCCTCGAGCCTGCGCTCTACGTCTTCGACCGCGCCTGGCAGGCCGGCGAGACCGACCGCTTCGATTACGTGGTGGTCGACTTCTCGGTGCCTTCCACCGACCGCCGCCTGTTCGCGCTCGACCTCGCCACGTCCTCGATCGTGATGGACGAGCTCGTCACCCACGGGTCCGGCTCGCAGGACCCGAACGACATCACCATGGCCGCGGGCTTCTCGAACGTGTCGGGCTCGCTCGCCAGCTCCCTCGGGCTCGCCGTCGGCGCCGAGACCTACTACGGCAGCCACGGGTACTCGCTGCGGATGGACGGCCTGGATCCAGGCTTCAACGACAACATCCGCGACCGCGCGGTCGTGGTGCACAACGCCGACTACGCCACCCAGGACTTCGTCGACGACAACGGGTACCTCGGCCGCTCCAACGGGTGCTGGGTGGTCGATCCGGACGTGAGCGACGACCTCGTGGACTTCCTGGCCGACGGCGCGCTCCTGTACACGTGGGCCGACGAGCGGGACTTCCTCGCCGACTCGGACTGGTTGCAGGGCTTCTGACGGAGAGAACGGCGCGCGGATAGGATGGCGTCGGGAGGCCACTGCCTTTGATCGCGCTCGGGCCGTTCCGACTCGACCAGCCGATCGGACGCGGCGGGATGGGACAGGTCTGGTCCGGGGCCCACCTCCGGCTGACCTACCCCGTCGCCGTCAAGTTCCTGACGTCGCGCGCCGTGAAGAAGCCGGGTTTTCTGCAGGCGTTCCGGAACGAGGTCCGCCTGGTCGCCGCCCTCGACCACCCGAACGTCGTGCGCGTGTACGACGCAGGCGAGTCGTCCGCCGAGACCGCGCGCGTCACGCAGGGCCGCATCGCCGAGGGCACTCCGTGGCTGGCGATGGAGCTCGTCCGCGGGGGCACCCTGGCGCCGCTCGGCGGCAAGCTCGGCTGGACGGAGTTCGACACCGTCGTGTGGTCGCTCCTCGAGGCGCTCGGACACGCCCACGCTCGCGGCGTCATCCACCGCGATCTCAAGCCCGGCAACGTGCTGGTCGTGCGCAACCCCACCGGCGACCTCACGGTCAAGCTCACCGACTTCGGGCTCGCCTCGCAGGTGGAGGCCGCCGACTCCGCGGGGGGACCGTTCGCCGGAGGGACGCCTGCGTACATGGCTCCCGAGCAGTTCGAGGCCCGCTGGCGCGACTACGGGCCCTGGACCGACCTCTACGGCGCCGGCTGCCTGTTGTGGTCGCTCGCGTGCGGGGCGCCCCCGTTCGGCGTCACCACCAGCGTCGACGAGAAGCGCCGCCAGCACCTCACCGAGGAGCCGCCCGCCCTCGCGCCCGCGTTGCCGGTGCCCGCAGGGTTCGAGACCTGGCTGCGGACCTTCCTCCACAAGGACCCGGGTCGCCGCTTCCGGCGGGCAGCGGACGCGTTGCTGGCCTTCCGCTCGCTCGGTCCCCCTGCGGTCGGCCACTCGTCGACACCTCCCGTCGCCATCCCCGTGGGCGAGACGCTGCAGTTCGAGGACGTGACCGTCGTCGACGAGAACACCCGGCCCGTCGACCTCGCGTCGGGCACGAAGTCCGCGCTGCCGCTCACCGCCGCGTCGGCGCAGGCGCCGCCCGTGCCCGGGGACTGGCGGAAAGGTGAGACCGAGCGCCGGGAGGAGCCCCCGATGGGCCTCGGCCTGTTCGGATTGCGCGCGCCGCCCATGGTCGACCGGGCGCCCGAACGCGACCGCCTGTGGCGAGCCCTCCGCGCCGTCGACCGCACGGGCCACGTCCACGCGGTGGTGTTGTCCGGCGCCGAAGGGAGCGGGAAGAGCCGCCTCGCCGAGTGGCTGTGCCAGCGGGCCCACGAGACCGGAGCGGCCCACTTCCAGAAGGCGTCGCACTCCGCGCTGCCCGGTCCCACCCATGGCCTCGGCCCCATGCTCAAGGCCACGCTGCGGTGCCAGGGGCTCGACCGCCCCGCCATCCGAGATCGCGTGGAGCAGATCTTCCGCGCCCGGGGGGTGTCCCGCGCCGACGAGGCCGAGGCGCTGACCGAGATCATCTCGCCGTCGGAGCCCGGCGCCGTCGGCGGGATCCGGTTCGTCACCCCCACCGAGCGCTACGTCACGGTCCGCCGGCTCCTCCAGGCGATGGCGCAGGAGCGCGCGGTCGTGGTGTGGCTCGACGACGCCCACCACTCCGTGGACGCCCTGCGGTTCGCGCTGTACCTGCTCGACTACCCGTCCCGCAACGCGCTCCCGCTGCTGCTGGTGCTCACCACCGACGAGGATGGACGCAGCGCCCAGCGCGACGCCAGCCACCTGTTGAGCGAGCTGTTCGACCACGAGCGCACCGAGCGGATCCCGGTGGGACCGATCCCGTCCGAGCACCGACCCGCCCTCGTACAGGGTCTCCTGGGGCTCGAGCCGTCCCTCGCCCAGCGCCTCGAGGCCCACACCGCAGGGAACCCGTTGTTCGTGGTGCAGCTCATCGGGGACTGGGTCCAGCGCGGCTCCCTCGAGCCCGGCCCGGACGGGTTCGCGCTGCGAGAGGGGGTGGAGCTGCCGGAGACGGTCCGCGCGATGTGGGCCCAACGGGTCGCGCGGATGCTCGAGCGCCGCACGGTCGAGGAGGGCCACGCGCTGGAGCTCGCCGCCGTCCTGGGCGTGGAGGTGGACGCCGCCGAGTGGGGCTCCGCCTGCCTGCTCGCGCCGCAGGCCCACCCGTCCGACACCCTCCTCGAGGCGCTGCTCGACCAGGGCCTCGTCCGCACCGGCCCGGAGGGCCCGGCCGCCGGCTGGAGCTTCGCGCACGGCACCCTGCGGGACGCGGTCCTGTACCGGGCCGAGGACGCAGGGCGGCTGCCGATCTGGAACCGCGCGTGCGCCGAGCTGCTGGAGTCCCGGGGCGCGACGGGGCTGCTGGCCGAGCGGGTCGGGCGCCACTGGCTCGCGGCGTTCCAGCCGGCGCGCGCGTTGCCGGCCCTGCTCCGGGGGGCCCGGGACCGACTGGCGACCGGGGACTATGCCGTGTCCGAGGAGCTCGTGTCGCTCTACGAGTCCGCGCTCGGCGCGGTCGGGGCGCCCCCGGAGGACGTGCGCTGGGCCGAGAGCGCGCTGCTGCGGTGGGAACACGCCGAGCGCACGGGCGCGTACGACCGGATGGACGCGACCCTCGACGACATCACGGAGCGAGCCGCGCGGCACCAGTGGAGCAGCGTCTCCGGGCGGGTTCGCGCGCTGCGGGCGCGGCGCATGCGGGTGCTCGGCCAGTCCGCCGAGGCCCTGCCGTTGCTGGTCGCCGCCGAGGCGGACGCCGCCAAGCGCGGAGACCGCGTGGTCCTCGCGACGCTGCGCACGGAGATGGGCAACGCGCTCCTGCAGTCGGGGGACGTCCGCGGCGCCGAGCGGTGGGCGCGCCTGGCCCTGCGCGAGTTCGAAGGGCAACAGGACGCCGAGGGCACCGCCCACACCTGGGTCCTGCTGGCGAGCTGCGCCAAGGAGCTCGGGGACTACCAGCATGCCACCCAACTGCTCCAGGAGGCCGCGGTCCGGTACGAGGCGCTCGGGCTGCGGTGGAAGCTCGCCGACGCGCTGAACTCGCAGGGGGACCTGGCGCGGACCCTGGGCGATCCCGACCGGGCGCTGTCGTTGTACCGCCGGGCGCGAGGCCTGTTCAAGGCCATGGGCAGCGCCGCCTGGGTGTACCCCGAGTACAACACCGGGCTGGTCCACCTGGACCGCGGCGACCACCTCCGGGCCAGGGCGCTCCTGGAGGCCGCCATGGCGGCGTTCCTCGACCAGGGGAACCGCCCGGCGCTCGCCAACGCCCACCTCGCCATGGCCGTGGTCTCCGCGCTCGAGGAGCGGTGGATCCTGTGGGATCACCACCTCACCGAGGGGCGCGAGCTCCTGGCGGAGACGCGGTTCGTCGACGAGGAGACCGCACAGCTGGCCGAGCGGGCAGGCACGGCAGCGGACAGCCAGGACCAACCCCTCCGGGCCCGGAGCGCCCGGGAGCTGGCGCGCTCCTTGTGGACCGCCCTGGGGAGGCAGGCCGAGGTGGACGCGCTGACCCGCCGGCTGAACCCGGCACCGGGACCGCGTTAGCCCGCGCCCCGGAGGCGGGATGACGCCGGTGACGGTCCTGGATCTGGGCGCGAACGGGTCGTTGCTCGTGATCGACCTGCTCGTGGTGGCGGCGGTGTGGCGCTGGCCCGGACGGTCGGTGCAGGTCTGCGTGTGGGGCGCGACGGTGGCAGCGACCCTGGCCGTCTTCGGCGGCTTCGCCTGGGCCCGCGAGCCGTTCGCCGCGATGCGCGCGTTGTCCTGGGTCCTGTTCGCCCACGGTCCGGTGGACCTGCTGGTCGCAGCTGCGTTGTCGTTCCGCGTCGCCCCCCGCCAGGCCGGTGCGCTGGCCGTCGCGGCGGTGGGAACGGCGGTCGTGGCGGTCGACGCCTTCCTGGTCGAGCCCGCGGCGCTCGACGTGACCTACCACGAGCTCACCACCACCAAGCTCGAGGAGCCGCTCCGCATCGCGATCCTCGCCGACGTGCAGGTCGAGCGGATCACCGACCGCGAGTGGGACGCGCTCGAGCTCGCGATGGACGAGGAGCCGGACCTCATCCTGTTCGCCGGGGATTACCTGCAGCTCTCGGACGCCCGGGAGTCGGAGTACCTGCTCGAGGCGGAGGCGTGGAAGGACCTCGTCCAGTCCACCCTCGAGGCGCCTCTCGGCGTCTACGCCGTACGCGGCAACGCGGAGGTCCGGTCGACCTGGTCCCCCGACCTGTTCGCGAAGACGGGCATCACCACCTTCCGCGAGACGGCGTCGGTGGACCTCGGCCCGATCGTGCTCACCGGACTGTCGTTCTGGGACAGCTTCGCGACCACCTACAGCGTCGACGACACGTCGAAGTTCCACGTGATCCTGGGGCACGGTCCCGACTTCTCGCTCTCCCCGACCGCGCGCGGCGACCTCCTCGTCGCGGGGCACACCCACGGAGGCCAGGTCCAGGTGCCGTTCTTCGGGCCGCTGATCACCTATTCGGAGGTGCCGCGCGCACACGCTGCCGGTGGCCTGTTCTCCCTCTCGGGCGACCGGAGCCTGGTGGTCTCGCGCGGCATCGGCATGGAGCGGTCGTATGCGCCGTTGCTCCGGTTCTGGTGCCGGCCCGAGATCGTCATCGTCGACGTGATCCCGGAGGGCTGGGAGCCCGAGGAGTGAGACCGCCTACCCAGGTGGGGTGGTCTGGTGGCCCGTCCGGGCGACGGGGACCTTGCTCGGACGGACGCGACCGGGCGTCGCCAGCGGGATCACGAGCGCGAACGTGGTGCCGCGCTCGTTGAACTCCCGCCGCAGCGTGATGCGGCCGTCGAGGTGGCGGGCGAGGCGCTGCCCCAGGACCAGCGCGGCGTCGGTGCCGGTGGGGAGCGTGGACGGGGACGCCTCGAGCAGCGAGGTGAGGCGCTCGGCCTCGGCCTCCGGGAGCTGCGCGCCGAGGGCCACGGTGACCAGGAGCCAGTCGTGGTCCCGGCCGGGTTCGCGGCCGACCTCGATCACGACGTCGCCGCCGCTGCGGGTGAGGACCTCGCGGACGAGCGCACGGACAGCGCCGGCGACGAGGGAGCTGTCGGACGGCACCTCGCCGAGGTCCGGGTCGAGATCGAGCAGCACCGACCGACCCCACCGCTGGGCGAGGGGCGCGAGGATGAGGTTGACGTGGTCGAACAGCTCCACCACCGGCACGGGGACGCGCGTGGGGCGGCCCGCGGCCCGGTCCCACAACGTGAGGTCGAGCAGGCGCTCGAGGCGCTCGAGCATGGCGAACGCCGCCACCAGGACGGGCTCGGCGGCGACGCCGCGCGCGCGGAGGTCCTCGGCTGCGCGCAGCACCTTGAGGAGGTCCTCGCGGAGGCCGTGGTCCACGTCGAGCAGGACGTGGTTGCGAACGCGGGACTCCTGGCGCTCGCGTCCGGCGTTCCGCTCGAGCGCGATCCGCGAGGCCTCGAGCTGGCTCCGCAGGACGTCCTCGCGCAGGGTGACGATGCGGACCGGCGGGTCGTCGAGGCGCGTCGTGCGCAACTCGACCCGGAACGCGGTGCCGTCCGTGTGCCGGGCGAGGGCCACCTCCATACCGTCCGCTGTCTCCACGCCGGGCACCAGGGTCGGCCGATCCGGGAGCAGCGACGCGCTCGGGAGCCCGAGGAGGGCGTCCGGCGCTGCACCGAACATCCGCTCGGCCTGAGGGTTGGCGTCGACCACGTTGCCGTCTCCGTCCACCACGAGCACAGCGTCGGGCGACGCGGCGACGACGGCGCGGGTCGCGAACTCGCGCGAGGCCAGGCGCGCGAACTCCTCCTCCATCCCGTGTTGGTACTGGCGGTGGGCACGCGCCCGATCGAGGCGCTGGTCACCCACGATCCACCCGAGGCCTCCGAACAGGACCGGGCCGAACCCGAGCACCCACAACGCCGGTTCGCGACCCAACACGGCCACGGCGCGCGCACCTGGGTCGAGGGCGAGCGTGAGCGCCGACCCGAGCGACAGCAGCGCGAGGCCAGCAAGCAGCCCGACACCAGCTTCGAAGGGGGGAAGGTTCCGTTGCACGGCCCAGCGTAACCAACGGGACCGCGGCGTGCGCGGGGGTCTGCTATACTGCGCGCCGATGCGGTGGGGTCCGGCAACGCTCGTCCTGTGTTCGTGCTTCTACGTCACCGAAGCCGAGCGGATGGACCGATTCGATCTCGACAGTGACGGGATCGAGCGGCCATTCGACTGTGACGACGAAGACCCTGGCGTGGGCGAGGTCGCCACGCGGTACCGCGACGAGGACGGCGACGGCTACGGCGATCCGGAGGCGGGCGTGGCCGCCTGCGGCGCAGAGCCGGGCACCGTCACCGACGACACGGACTGCAACGACGGCTCGCCGCTCACCCACCCGGGCGCCCCCGAGCGCTGCGACGGCGACGACAACGACTGCGACTCCGAGGTCGACGAGGGCCAGTCCGAGATCGAGTGGTTCCGCGACGACGACGGCGACGGCTACGGAGACGACGCCGACACCGTGGTGTTCTGCTCCCGGCCCGAAGGCTACTCGGCCGAGGGTCGCGACTGCGACGACGCCGACGAGGACGTGAACCCCGACGCGACCGAGGTGTGTGGCGGCGTCGACGAAGACTGCGACGACCTCGTGGACGAAGACGACCCGGATCTCGAGCCGACCACCTGGTATCGGGATGGGGACGGCGACGGGTTCGGGGCGGTGGGGACGGGGGTGGCGCAGTGTGAAGCCCCCACCGACCACGTGGTCAACGACGCCGACTGCGACGACACCGACAGCGTCGTGAACCCGGACGCCGAGGAGCGCTGCACGCCGTTCGGGCTCGGCGCCGTGGACGAGAACTGCGACGGTGTGTTCGACCTCGACGCCGTGGACCGCCTGCAGTACTACGCCGACGCCGACGGGGACGGGTTCGGGAACGCCAGCGCGCCCGTCGATGCGTGCCCGCCGGCGAAGGCGGGGCTCGCCACCAACCCGTCCGACTGCGACGACGTTCGCGACGACGTGTACCCCGAGGCGCCGGAGTGCGACGACGGCGTGGACAACGACTGCGACCCGGGAACCGTGGGGGCGCCGTGTTGATCGTGTCCGTGGCCTTCGCTGCCGCTCCGTCGCCGGGTCCCTGTGCCGCCACCACGACCTCCCTCACCCAGACCGTCGAAGAAGCGCTCCGGTCGGTCGAGCACCTCGAGCCCGACAAGTTCGTGGCCGCGACGGACGAGCTCGACCGCCTGCTGCCGTGCCTCGCCGAGCCCATGAGCCGCCACCTCGCCGCCGAGATCCACCGCACCAAGGGGATCCGCGCCGTGTCGGAGCGCGATCCCGACGCGCGTACCTTCTTCGCCGCTGCCCGCGCGCTCGAGCCTGCGTACAAGCTCCCGAGCACGCTGATCCCGGACGGCCACCCCGTACGCACCGAATACGCAGCGTTCGACCTCACGACCGGCGGGTTCGACCCGATCCCCGCGCCACAGGAGGGAACGCTGACCCTCGACGCGAACGCGAGGTTGTACCGGCCCACGTCGTGGCCCACGATCGCGCAGTACCTGTCCGCGGACGGCAGCGTGCGGTTCACGGTGTACCTCGAGCCGGGCGCGGCACTCCCCGAATACCCGGTGGCCAACGCCACAGGCGTGGTCCTGCCGCCGTTCGTGCCGCCCCCACCACCCCCGGGTCCCCTCCCGGCGCCCGTCAAGGCGTCGCCCAAGGTGCCGCTCGGGGTGGCAGCGATCACGGGCGCCGCGCTCACCGGCGTGTTCCTCGGGGTTTCCGGCTGGTCGGAGGCTCGGTTCAAGGACCTCGAGACGCCGGACGAGGACCTCCTCGCGTTCCGGCAGCGCGCGAACTCCTTCGTCCTCGCGTCGGCC
>JBIKWC010000151.1:0-16568 GCA_044356535.1 Myxococcota bacterium | reverse complement strand
GTCGAGCACCGCCACCGCCTCCACCGCGTGGCCGAACACCTCCAGCCGCTGGCAATCGAACCGCACGCTCCGTGCCATCTCTCCTCCAGCGAGCCACGTACCAGCGTGAAAGGCCAGGATCTGTCCGCATCGCCAGCTGCTCGGGGGCACGGGCACGGGCGCGGGCACGGGCTGGGGAGGAGCCGCTGGGCGAGGCCGCTGCGCGGCCTACGCCCCACAGGCTCCTAGCCGGGACTACTCCGCCTCCGGCGTCTGCAGCTCAGCGCACCCCGCGTACTCGTCGGGGCAGGAGCCCGCGGTGATCACGGGCTCCGCGCACTGCCAGTAGGCCTCGAACTGGTCGCGACAGTCGTCGTGGAAGCAGCGCACCACGTCGTTGAAGTCGTCCGGGTCTCCGCAGATGTCCATACACACGGACAACGCGATCCCCTCGAACGGGCACTGCAGGCCCACGCAGTCGCTCGTCAGCGCCTGGAGGCCGCAGAACAGGCACGAATCGCCCGACTGGGTCATGCACTCGAGGTTGCAGAACGGGTCCCCGGGGTCGCAGGCGTCTTCACAGATCGGGTACCCGGAGCACACGCCGCCCGTCGTTCCGCCGTTCCAGTCCACGACGATGCCCACGTAGTCCAGGCACATCTCGTCGGCCGTGCCCTCGCCCCAGGTCAGCGGCAGCTCGTTGCCCGCGTTGTCGTAGGTGCAGGTGATCTCCACCTCGTCCTCGATCGAGATCGGGATGCCGGCACCTTCCGGGGTCCCGTAGGAGTTCTGCCACCCGAAGGTCCACTGGGGCACCCGCGACAGGCACTGCTCCGCGCCGTCGGGCCGGTGGAGGGTCGTCTCCAGGGAGGTCCCGCGGGTGTGCATGTGGGGGGTGGTCCCCACGAGCGTGCCCTGCACCGGGATCCGCTGCAGCGCGCTCTGCACCGACCCCGTCGCGCCGGCCGGCACCTCGAGGCCGAGGTTCACGATCGGGTACACCACCATCACCTGCGGGGGGACCTCGCCTTCGGGCAGCGTCCACAGCTCCACCGCCGTCGCGTCGGAGCCCGGCGCGTCCTTCGGCACGCCCGAGGTGTTGTAGTGCATCTGCACCACGAAGCGGCTCCCCGCGGGGATCCGCTGGGCGACGCCCTCGGGCAGGAAGGTGCCGTCGCGGCCCGGGGCCCAGCCCCCGACCGTCATCGCGTTGTCCACCCCCGAATCGCCGAAGCAGGTGTACCCGGGGCCGGGCTCCGCGGCGTCTTTGGCAGCCAGCGCCTCCTGGCCCGAGGCGGGCACGGCGAACAGGATCACGTGGTGGGCGATCTGCAGGTTCTCCGGGGTGGTGCGCACGCCCCGCAGGTACAGCTCCTGCTCGACCACGTCCCCCATCAGCAGGCAGCGGTAGTCGTCGGGGCCGGTCGTGTCCGGGGTGTACGGGTCGAGGCGCAGCTGCAGGTCCGGCACCCCCAGGGCCTCGGCGCCCGACGGGGGAGACGGCGGCGGCGCCACGTAGTCCGCTTCGTCTCCGAGCAGGAACCCGCCGTCGCGCCAGGCGCGGAACAGCGCGAGGTCCGCGTCGGACAGCCACTTCGAGCCCGGGACCTCCCGGCAGTCCGCGTCCATGCCCCACGGGGGCATCCGGCGATCCTCGACCGAAGACACGATCGCCTCGGCCCAGTCCTCGACCGCAGCCGGGTCGTCGATGGGGAACGGGGCCACCTGGCCCTCGGTGTGACAGTCGCCGCAGGTGGCGGTGGCGAGGGGGCGGACGTCGCGGTGCCACGTCACGTCCCCGGCGGGCGTAGCGCCGCCGGAACAGCCGGCGAGCGCGAGGGTGAAACACACAACGCAAGAAGAAAGAGACCCAGCAGTGGAGCGCATCACGCACCTCCGGATCCCCGCACCCGCAGAAAGCATACGTCGTGTATACTCGCGATGCAACTGACGACCGTCGCCGCGCGTGGGTATAGCGGGGGTGTACACTGGTGACGGCCTCGGCGGGGCCGCGAAACCGAGGGGTTCCGACCATGCTGCGTCCCGTGTTCGTCCTGCTCGCCCTCACCGGCTGCGACCTCACGCCGAACCGCGGCAACGCGCCCATCGTGCCGCCCGAGCAGCTCTACCTGAGCATCGCCGACCAGACCCTCGCCCCCGGGGTGGTGGGCGAGCCGTACGACTCCGCGATCCGCGTCTCCGGGGGTGACCCCAAGTACGTGTTCACCCAGATCGACGACCTCCCGGGCGGCCTGTCGCTGACCAGCGAAGGGCACGTCCGCGGCGAACCCACCCAGGCGGGCGCCTTCACGTTCTCCGTGGTGGCCCAGGACACCAAGGGGCGGTCGAAGCGCGCCCTCGTGTCGATCACGATCGGCCTCGATCCCCTGCTCGTGGCCTGCGGAGACACGATCGAGGGCACCTTCACCACCGACGCCATCGGGGTCGACGGGCGCCCGGACCTGGACGCCTCCGGCGGCGTCGCGTGGATCGCCGTAGAGCTCCCCGAGGAGCTGACCACCCGGGTCGAGCTGCGGTTCCAGAACGAGAACAACAGCACGTTGTGGGTCGAGCAGCCGAACGAGCCCATCGGCAGCTGGGAGCTCGACGACCTGTACTCTCCCCGCACCATCGAGGGCGGCGGGGTCGAGTCCGTGAGCACGGTGGACGCCGGGACGGACCCCTCGCTCACCGGCTTCGCCACCCAGTCCCTGCTGCCCATGGTGCTCGTGGCCAGCGGGTCCGGCGACTGGAAGCTCTCGGTCGAGTGCTCCGACGGCCCCGTGTTCACCACGCTCCTGCAGTACCCGATCGAGCAGGGCACCGGCTTCGCCTACGACTTCGACGTCTATGGCGCCGACAACAACGACATCCGCATCTGGACGAACGACCCGCTCCCCGACTGGATGGTGTGGGACGAGGCCACCGGGCTCGTGACCTCCACCACGGGCCTCGCCGAGACGGACGGCGCGTGGGAGCTGACGATCCACGCCGAGACCCCGGACGGCCGCAAGCGCACGGAGCGCGCCATCATCGGCGTCTACGACGTGGTGGACGTGCCGTGTGGGTCGAGCGCGCCGGTCGAGGTCACCGAGAGCTACTTCGACGGCGAGTTCTACGCCTACTACGACACGAAGGGCTTCGACGTGTACCGGGTGGACCTCGCCAGCGCGGCGCCCTCCATCGTCACGCTCCAGGCGACGGGCTCGGACGCGCACTACCTCGGGCTCGCCGAGCCGAACCCCGAGTGGCTCAACTTCTACGGCGGCGCCGAGCGCGTGTACATCGACGGCGACACAGCCCTGCGCGTCGACCCCAAGACGTACCCGGCCACCCGCCACTTCGCCGACGCCACGGAGCTCTACTTCAGCGCGGGCTCGATCGGCTCGGACTTCGCGGGCATCGAGGTGACGGTGGAGTGCGACTTCACCCCGCTCCCCGACCTGTCCGCCATGCCCGTCCTCGAGGTGCTCGAGGCCGTGGACGTGCAGCTCGACGCGATCGGTGGCGAGCCGCCTTACGCGTGGGGGGCCTCCGGGCTCCCGGCCGGGCTGCAGATGCAGCGCGACGGCCGCATCACGGGCAACACGAGCCTCGCGGGCACGTTCGACGTCACGCTCACGGTCACCGACAAGAACGGCCTCACGGGCAGCGCCGACTACCCGCTGCAGGTGGGCGCCGAGGACGCCTGCCTCGGCCACAAGCGCGTGTACTGCGGCGAGTCGTTCTCGAACGAGTTCATCCGCGCGTACTACTCGGACTCGGGCAGCAAGGACTCCACGCGCACGTTCTGCATCATCGACGACAGCGACCGCAACATCGGGATCGAGCTGTACTCCGAGGATGGCCAGTACCGGGTGGACATCGCGGATCCGGGGATCGACGACAAGGACGACGTCGTGGACCCGCTCCGCAGCACCTACGTGGCGTTCGTCGACAAGAACGCCGTCGAGGGGGTGTCGCTCGACCCGTTCTCGTGGCCCGACATCGACGACTACCAGAACCTGCCGATCTTCATCACCCTGCGGGCCTACGACCCCGGGGAGTGGACCGCGCACTTCGTCTGCACGCCGTAAGGGCTACCCTCCGCGGCCGATCCTCGGGTATCGTCGCGCCCCCGGCGACGACGCCGGCACGGAGACGCCGCATGTCCATCCTCCCCCCGAACCGCTCCGAAGCGGTGTTCGTGGACAAGAAGCCGCCGTACGACGCCAGCCAGGCGGCGGTCGAGGCGAACCGGTGTCTGTTCTGCTACGACGCGCCCTGCATCAAGGCGTGCCCCACCAGCATCGACATCCCCGGGTTCATCCGGAAGATCGCGACCGGCAACGTGCGCGGCTCCGCCCACACCATCCTCGAGTCCAACATCCTCGGCCAGAGCTGCGCCCGGGTGTGTCCGGTCGAGGTGTTGTGTGTCGGGGACTGCGTGTACAACGAGCTCGGCGTGCCCCCGATCCAGATCGGCAAGCTCCAGCGCTACGCGACCGACGCCGCCGTCGAGCGCGGCTGGGAGTTCTTCACGGCCGGGCCGGACACCGGCAAACGCGTCGCCTGCATCGGGGGTGGGCCCGCCTCCCTCGCGGCCGCCCACCGGCTCCGTCGGTTCGGGCACCACGTCACCGTGTACGAGTCCCGCGCGGTGCTCGGGGGCCTCAACACCACGGGCATCGCGCCGTACAAGCTCGAGGCCGAAGCCTCCGCTGCAGAGGCCGCCCGGGTGCTGGCCATCGGCGGCATCGAGGTGAAGACGAACGTCACGGTCGGGCGCGACCTGAGCTGGGACGAGGTCCTGGGCAGCCACGACGCCGTGTTCCTGGGCTTCGGCCTCGGTCCCGACACGCTCCTCGCCGACATGCCCCCGGGCGCCCACGGCGCCGTCGAGTGGATCGAGCGCATGAAGCTCGGCACCGTCGACCTCGCCCACGTGAAGCGCGCGCTGGTGGTGGGCGGCGGGAACACCGCGATCGACGCTGTCCGCGAGCTCCTGGGCCTCGGGGTCGGGCGCGTGATGATGGTGTACCGCGGCACCGAAGCCGGCATGTCCGGCTACGCCCACGAGTGGTCCGCAGCCAAGGTCGAGGGCGCGCTCGCCGCGTGGCAGACGGCCCCGCTCGGGTACAGCACCGCCGACGGCCGCGTGAACGGCCTGCGCGCGGTGAAGGTCGACGACCAGAAGAAGCCGATCCCGGGCTCCGAGCGCGTGATCGAGGCCGAGCTCGTGCTGGTGGCGATCGGCCAGTCGAAGCTCGGGACCCTGGCGGAGCGCCTCGGGGTGGAGCTCGAGCGCGGCCGCATCGTCGCGGGCGAAGGCGGGCGCACGGCGAACCCGCGGGTGTTCGCCGGCGGTGACTGCGCGAACGGCGGCAAGGAAGTAGTGAACGCGGTCGCCGAGGGTCGGGACGCAGCGGTGGCGATCCACGAGCAGCTGACGAAGGGAGGCGCGTGATGGCGGACCTGACCACGAACTGCGGGGGGATCCGCTCCCCGAACCCCTTCTGGCTGGCGTCGGCGCCCCCCACGAACTCGGGGCCGCAGATCATGCGCGCCTTCGACGCCGGCTGGGGCGGCGCCGTGTGGAAGACCCTCGGCACCCCGATCCAGAACGTGAGCTCCCGGTTCGCCGCCACCCGGTGGAACGGTCGCTCGGGCGTCGGCTTCAACAACATCGAGCTCATCACGGATCGGCCGCTCGAATCCAACTTCCGCGAGATCGCGGAGGTGAAGAAGCGCTACCCGAACCACGCGCTCATCGTGTCGCTCATGGTCGAGACCCGCGAGGAGTGGAAGGAGATCATCGCCCGCTCCGAAGACGCAGGCGCGGACGGCCTCGAGCTCAACTTCGGCTGCCCGCACGGGATGTGTGAGCGCGGGATGGGTTCGGCCGTCGGCCAGGAGCCCAAGGTCAACGAGCGCATCACGGGCTGGGCCAAGGAGTTCGCGAAGGTCCCCGTCCTCGTGAAGCTCACCCCCAACGTCTCCGACATCCGGCCCCACGGGATGGCCGCGAAGCGCGGCGGCGCCGACGGCGTCTCGCTCATCAACACCATCAAGAGCATCATCGGCGTCGACCTCGACACGCTCGTGCCCCAGCCGATGGTCGGCAACCTGTCCACCAACGGCGGCTACTGCGGCGTCGCCGTCAAGCCCATCGCGCTGCACATGGCGGCGGCGTTGGCGCGCGAGAAGGACTTCGGCCTGCCCATCAGCGGCATCGGCGGCATCGCCAACTGGCGCGACGCCGTGGAGTTCCTGCTCCTGGGCTCGTCGTCGGTCCAGGTGTGCACCGAGGTCATGCTGAAGGGCTACCGTATCGTCGAGGACATGACGGAGGGCCTGTCGAACTGGATGGACGAGAAGGGCTTCGAGCGGCTCGACCAGGTCATCGGCCGGTCGATCCCGCACTACTCGGAGTGGGGGAACCTCAACCTCAACTACGAGACCGTGGCGAAGATCGACGCCGCGAAGTGCATCGGGTGCAACTTGTGTATGGTCGCGTGCCACGACGGCGCGCACCAGTGTATCCACCCGAACCCGGACGGCACGCTGCGGGTCCCCATCGTCGACGAGTCCGAGTGTGTCGGCTGCAACCTGTGCCAGATCGTGTGCCCGGTGCCGGGCTGCATCGACCTCGTGCCGGTGGCCAACGGGTTCACCCCCGCGACCTGGAACGACCACGTCGACCACGGCAGCGCGCTGCGACCGAAGAAAGGTTCGCACTGACGCGTCGAGCGGCTGGCGTGTGGTACACCTCGCGCCGTCCACCCAAGCTCAGGAGTCTCACCGCATGCGCGCCGTGTTGTGGGGCATCATCGAGCTCGACACGACCGACGCCAAGAAGGCCTGCGGCGACAAGCAGGTGGTGGCGGTAGCAGACGCGTCGAACGTCTGGAACACCCTCGTCACCGCCATCGCGTTCGGCGGGATCTACAAGGCCTCGACCATCAAGGTGTGGTGTGGTGGTGGCGGTGCCGCCACGATCGACCTCCCGGACGACGCCGCGGCGTCGACGGACGTGGCCGCAGCGCTCGTCCTCGACCAGCAGGACCAGCAGTCGGCGTTCCTCTCCAAGTGAGCGCGTGGCTGCTCCTGGGGTGCGGGTCCTCCGCGCCGGTGGCCTGTCCGCCGCAGAGCCTCCTCCGGGAGCAGCACGAGCCGCCCGCCAGCACCTTCGAATGTGTCGACGCTGCGGGCGAGCTGGACGGGCCGCGGCTCCGGATACTGGACGGCGCCCCCATCTGGCGGCAGGAGTGGCGCAGTGGTCGGCTCCACGGGCGGATGGACATCTACGAAGGCGGGCGGCTGGCGAGCTCGACCGAGTGGAAGGACGGTGCCCTCGACGGCATCGCCGAGGGGTTCCACGCGGACGGCAGCCTGATGTGGAGCGGCAGGTGGGTGCAGGGAGCACCCGACGGCGTGTTCTCGTTCCATCGCCCGCGCGAGACGCAGCCGCGGTTCGAGGTCGAGCTGGCGCAGGGCGCTCTCGTCTGGTCCGAGCGCCAGCGGCTCACGCCGATGCAGGAGGTCACCCTCGAGGGCGACGCGGGCGTCGCGGACGGCGTGCGGATGGAGGAGCTGGCCGACTACTTCGGTGGCACGTTGCCGAAGGGCGGTGAGCTCGCGTACGTCAGGACCTCCGCCACCGAGGGGTTCCCGATCGCCGCCCGGCCCGCTCCGGACGGCGCCTGGGTGTGGGCGGTGCCGTTCCGGGTGTTGGCCCAGGTCACCCCGCCGGGAGGACCCTGACCCTGGACCTCGACAGGAATGGGTGGCGCGGGGCACCGGGTGGGCACACGACCGCGGCGTGGGTCAGAGCGGCACGCCGTCGACCTGCGCCGGACGGCGCCCCGCATAGGTACCCAGCGAGGCCAGCAGGTCCCACACGTGCGCCGAGCGCTCCGGGTCACACGCCTCGGGCACGACCGGGGGGCGCCCGGACGCAGGCTCGAACAACGACCCGGGGAGGTTCAGCGGATCGGGCCGACCCCCGAGCGCTGCGAGGTACCGCTCGGGGGCCGTTTCCCAGTGCTGGAACAAGGACAGCTCCCTCCGGACGTAGGCGCCTTCGCGGAACCGACGGAGCACCTCCTGGACGAGGTCCCACACCTCGCTCGGGAGGATCCGTTCCCCCGCCAGGAGTTTGCTGGCGTAGTACTCCACGCTCCCCAGCCACAGGATCGAGGCCGCCGTTCCAGCGTCACAGTCCGTTTGGCTCACGATCCACCGGAGCACGGGCACGGCGCTGTCCCAGTTCAGCCGAGCCGCCATCGCATGGCGAACGTCGGCGTCCTGGTCCGCCAACCATTCGATCATCTGCCGGACGGGCTCGAACTCGGGCACGGCACCTCCAGCGCGGCGGCAGCAGCCTACCTCGACCGCGACGCCGGCAACATCGGCGGGCCCCGCGACGTACCTCCACCATGCGGCGATGGGAGGAGCTGGCTGCCGGCCTCGGGCACGTGTACGTCGACGCGCGGGCCCACGTCCGCGAGCGGCTCGAACACGTCGTGGACACGCTCACCGACGAGCGCACCGCGCACGAGCAGCTCACCGCCAGCTTCGACATCGACACCGGGTGGGCACACGACCGCGCCGCCGCCGCCGCCGCCCGCCTGCAGGCCGTGCGCGCAGGGCCTCCGTTCGAGGTCGTCGTCCTGTTCGCCAGCGGGTTGCAGGCGTTCACGTTGCCAGGGACCCGGATCTACCTCACCCGCGACCTCCTCGAGGAGCTCCCGGGCGAAGGTGCCCTGGCCTTCGTGATCGGCCACGAGCTGGCCCACCACGACCTCGGGCACCTGTCCGTCGATCCGCGGCTCGCGAGCGCGCTCGCCCACCTCCCCCGCGCGGCCGACGCTGCGCAGGTGGTGCGCCGGGCGCTCCTCGCCTGGGCGCGGCCCGAGTGGGAGCTCGCCGCCGACGCCGAGAGCGCCCGGCTGGTGTGCGCCGCCGGGTACACGCTCGACGACTGCCTCGCCGCCCTCGACACGCTCGAGCGGTGGGCCCGCCAACACCACCCCGAGCGCGCGACCGAAGACGACGGCACCTTCGGGGGGTGGCTGCGCCAGCGCAGCACCGGCTACCACTCGCTCCAGGACCGGATGGACGCCCTGCGTCAGCGGACCTGACCCCGCCGCGCCTCCACCGCCAGCACCCCCGCGAACCCCACGAGCGGGACCAGCGACCAGGCCCACTGCGGGCTCCGCCGGCGGCACTCCGCCACCGACAGCACCCAGAACGCCGCGAAGTCCCAGGTCATCGCCCAGGTGAACCCGTCGGTGCCCGCCGCCGTGACCCAGTCGCCGACGTCGCCGGTCGCGGCGGCCCACCCCCCCCAGCCGAGGCCCATGATCCCGAACACCAGCGGGAGCTCCCACCGCGCGAGCCACCCCGCGGCGGGCGGCGGTGTGCGGGGCGCCTGCGGCCGGAGGACGAACCACGGCAACAACGCGAAGCACCCCAGGAAGAAGCTCGCGAGCACGAAGGGCCACGCGGGGAACCGCGCGCGCCAGTCGCCGCGCAGGGCGAGCCCCACCAGCGCCGGCCACAACCCCATCCACTGGAAGTGCGCCACCAGCCACGGGGGGTACGGCGCGAAGTTCCCGGTGAGCAGGTCGCGCACGAGGTCCCCGGTGTCGGGGCGCTGCGGAGGCCCCAGCGCGAACGCGGCCACCACCACCACCCCCCAGGTGACCAGCGCGGTCCAGCGGCCCACGGCCCCTCCCCGCGCGCTCCGTATCACCCCGCACGTTCGTTCCGTTGGGTCCGCACTCCGGAACATCCTGAAACATCTTGCCCGTCGCCCAGGCCGTCCACCCGCGTGAAGAGGGAGCACCGGAGGCCACCGATGCGATCCCTGCCGCTCTTCCTCGCGCTCCCCACCCTCGCCTGCATGGGGTTCGGCACGTCGCGCCCGCCCGCCGGGCCCGCCCCCACCGGCCGGGTCACGCTGCCCGGAGACCCCGACCGCACCTTCGTGTTCGAGGACGGCGCCGCGGTGTTCGCCGTGGGGGACACGCTGGTGGGCGCCACGGCCGCCGGGGTCGTGTGGACCCAGCCGGGCCCCTTCTCCGACTGGTCGGCGGCTGGTGGGCCGGACACGGTGGTGACCACCACGCCCGAGGTGGTCCTGGTGCTCGACGCGAAGACCGGCGCCACGCGCCTGCGGGTACCGTTCCCGGCGCTCCCCGCGGAGGACGAGTGGTCGAAGCCGCCTCCGCCTCGCGTATACGCAGGCGCGCAGGTGGGCGCCGCGTGGTGGCTCGTCGACAGCGAGGCGCGGTTCTGGGAGGTCACCCTCGGGGAGGCCCCCGCCGTCAGGCTCGCGTTCCAGTTGCCCGACGAGTCGGTGGACGAGAGCACGCTCCTGTACGACGCTGCGAGCGACACCTTCCTGTTCGAGGAGTACGGCCAGGTCCGCCGCCTCGGGAGGGACGGCCAGACCCGGTTCGGCGCGTACAGCCACGACAGCGTGGGCGTGGACGGGACGCGGGTGGCGCCCGACGGCGGCGTGGTCACGCTCGTGGACGGCGAGCTCACCCACCTCGCGCCCAGCTGCGCCGGCGACTTCGCGCCCTCGAAGTGGCCCCACCCCGGAGAGCTCGTCTCCCGCGACGACGACGAGGTCCCCGACCTGAAGCGCGCGGCCCCCGGGTGCGTGACGTGGTCCACCTGGCTCGAGGATCTGGACCCCGTGGCGCCGCTGCTCCTCGGAGACCTCGTGGTGACCAACGGCGAGAAGACCCGCGCCTTCCGTGGCGGCGCCGTCGCGTGGGAGGCCGAGGTCGGCGCCTCCGGCACCCCAGTGGCCGGTCCCGACGGTGAGGTGCTGGTGTTGAGCAGCGGCTTCGGGGACGACGAGCCCTGGACCGTCGTGGCGCTCGACCCCGTCACCGGCGCGGCGCGTTGGGCGAGCCCGGTCACGACCGCTGCGTCGCCCTGGCTGCACGGCGTGGACGAGATCGTGTTGACCCGCGCCGGCCGGTGGGTGGTGGCCGGCTACCGGTCGGACGTGGCGTGGCTCCCGCTGTGAGCGCTCACTCGAGGTGTTCGGCGCTCGGCGCGGCGCGGAACTCCTTCGAGAACGACAACACGAAGATCGTGGCCGCCACCAGCAGGTAGCCACCCACCCACTCGAAGACCCGCAGATCCGGGACCTCCCAGGGCCAGTACACGCCGCCCGAAGGCGCCACGGAGTGGATGACGCCGAACGAGGTGAGCACGGCGCACGCCACGAACGACAACACCGCGGGCATCGCCTTGCGGTCGGCCAGGTACGCGAGCCCACCGCCCCACAACATCCCGGTGAGGATGAAGCCGTGGGCCAGCATCACGATCACGCCGGCCGTGGCGACGAAGTCCGGCGACACGCCGTCGATCGCGTGGGTCATGGCGGCGCCCGCGAGCGCGAAGTTCGCCTGCGACATCAGGATGTTCGCGAACTGCGCCAGGTTCGGCAACATCGCGAACACCACGGCCATCGCGTGGCGGCGGGGCACCGCGTGGAACGCCTGCTCGGTGATGTCGGCGCCCACGAACAGCAGGATCGGCACCAGCGCCGCCTTCGGCAGCACCATCGCCAGCAGCGGGATGTACCCGAGGATGCCGCCGAGGCCCACGAACAGCCCGGTGGCGAGGGTGTACGCGGCCTTCCCGCCCATGGACTTGTACGCGGGCTGGCCGATGTACGGCGTGGACTGGGCCACGCCCCCACAAACGCCGGCCAACAACGTGGCCAGCGCCTCGGTGAGCAGGATCTCGCGCGTGTCGTAGTCGTCGCCCGCGAGGCGCGCCGACTCGGTGACGTTGATGCCGCCGATCACCGTGAGCAGCCCGAACGGCACCGCCACCGGCAGGTAGGTCCCGATGGCCTCGGGCATCCCCTCCAGGAACCCGAGCGAGGGCAACGGCAGGCCGAACCGCAGGCCCACCGAGGACAGGTCGACGGTGGAGTGGGTCATGCCCACGGCGTGCAGCACGTAGAACACCACCGTCCCGAACGCCGCCGAAGCCAGGACCTCCGGCGCACGGAACGGGAGCTTGATCTTGGAGATCAGCGAGTACCACATCACGCCCATGGCGGCGAAGCCCACCAGCGGCTCGTGGAAGAGCTCGGTGAGCTGGAGCGTGCCGAGGAGCCCCACGCCGATGCCAGCGAGGGAGCCGAGGAGCCCGGCCGCCGGGACGAGGCGCTGCAGGAAGCCGCCCACGAACGACAACCCGAGCTTGAGCACGCCCATGATCACCATGGTGGCCATGCCCACCTTCCAGGCGTGCATCCCGGCGTCGTGGGGCGTCATCCCCGACTTCGACGCCACCACGAACGCCGGACCGAGCACGGCGAACGCCATCCCGATGGTGCTGGGCGCGTCGAGGCCGAGCGGCATGGCGGTCACGTCCTGGCGGCCGGTCTTCTTGGCCAGGCGGAACGCGAGCCAGGTGTACACCACGTCGCCGAACAACACGCCCAGGGCGGTGCCCGGGAACATGCGCCCGTACACGATGTCCTCGGGGAACCCGAACACGTGGACCAGGATCCCCGCGAGGATCACCAGGTTGACCACGTTGTCGAGCATCAGCCCGAAGAACGCGTTCACGTCGCCGAGCGCGAACCAGCGGTACGTCACGAGGAACCCCCGAAGCCGCGGCTGCTAACGCCCGGGGTCCCGACCTGCCGCCCCCCCGGCCAGCACCGCGCGGGCGGTGGCCAGGGCGTGGGTGGTGGCGAGGGGAGCGACCAGCGGACACACCGCGACCGCCTGGGCCAGGCAAGCGGCGGCACCCGCGGGGTCGCGGCGCGCCGTGAGAGCGGCGCGCGTCGCCAGGACCAGCGCCCAGGCCGCGCGGTGGCGCGTGTCTGCGACCTTCTCTGCGGCCCGATCGAGCCACGTTCCGGGATCCTCTCCCCGCGCGGCCGCCACGCGCGCCAGCCCCGCCCCCGCCTCCGCCGCGCGGGGCGCCAACCCGTCGCGGAACGCAACGGAGAACGCCGCTGCGGCGCCGTCGAGGTCGCCGGCGTCCTCCAGCAGGGACCCGAGCACGCGGTGCCCTGCGGCCACCTCCTGGGCGCCGGAGCCGCTCGCCATCACCACCAGCGCCTCGTGCACCCTGGGCAACCACCCTGCCCCCCGCCCGAGCTGACGCTCCAGATCGGCCTGCAACACGTCGAACGTCGCCCGCTCGCGCGCCTGGCCTCCTGCGTCCTCGAGCAGTTGCTGCGCGTCCGCCAGGTGCTCGAGCGCGCTCGAGAGCCGGCCCTCCTGCTCCGAGAGCTTGGCCAGTTGGTACAGCGCATAGCCGTGCCACGACCGCTGCTGGCTCTCCGCCAACAGGTGCACCGCCTCGGTCAGCCGGTCCCGGGCCCTGGGGAGGTCGTAGCGATCCATGGCCAGCCTGCCGTGCATGAGCACGGTGACCGCCTCGTTGGACCGCGCTCCCGTCTCGCGCAGGAGACGCAACGCACCCGTGTACAGGTCGTCCGCCTCGTCCAACCGGCCGAGCGCCACCTCGGTCGAGGCCAGGTTCGACAGCACGTGGCCCAGCTGCCCACGGTGGCCCAGCGCCTCCAGCACCCGGCGGGCCTCGGCCAGGTGCATCCGACCCGTGTCCAGGTGTCCGACCTGGGCGTGCGCGGTGCCGAGCGCCCCGTGGATGCGCGCCACGAGGCCGTCGTTCCCCCGGGTGGACGCGAGCGCGAGCGCGCGGTCCAGCTCGGCGATCGTCGCCTCGCCGCGTCCATCGTCCAGCAAGAGCTTGGCGCGGCCGAGGCAGACCCAGACCAGGCCTTCGTTGTCGCCGTCCGCCGAGAACCCCGCCTCGGCGAGGTCGAGCAGCTGTGTCCGCTCCGCGGGGGCCTGGGTTTCCGTGGCCGCCAGCCGGAGGAACAGCTCGGGGGCCGAGGTGACCTCGAGCGCCCCGCGCAGGAGGCTGGCCGCTGCCGGGGGATCCCCCGACTCGTCGAGGCCGTACGCGAGCGCGGAGACCAGCGCGACGTAGTGGGGGGTCCCGGGTCCGTTCTGCGCCAGCGCCGCCCGCAACAGGCGGATGCCGGGCGGCATGGGGCCGCGGGCGTTCACGACCTTCCAGGCCGACAACGCAGCCCTGGCCGCCACCTCCGGCTCGCCCGCGCGCAGCGCCCGCTGGGTGGCCACCGCGAAGTTGTCGAGCTCGTGGGGCGCCGCCGGATGCGTCACGTACTGCGCGTACCAGCGCGCGTGCAGGCGCTCGGCGTCCGCGAGCTCCGCAGCCGACAGGCGGGCCGCCGCGAACGCGCGCACCGACACCAGCACGGAGAACCTGCCGGTCGCGCGGTCGGCGCGGACGAGCGAGGCGAACACGAGCTCCTGGAGCACGTCCAACGCCCAGGGGTCGTCGGCGCCGCGGGACAGGATCGCTTCGGCAGCGTGGCTGTCGAAGCCGCCTTCACACACCGAGAGCCGGGACAGCGCCGCCCGGGCGCTGGGGCCCAGCAGCTCCCATGACCACACCAGGGACGCTTCGAGCGAGCGCTGGCGGGCCGGGAGGTCCCGCTGGGTGCTCCGCAGCGCCAGGATGCCTTGCTCGAGCCGCTCGCGCAGCTGGTCGAGCGTGAGGGTGGCCGCCCGCGCGGCCGCGAGCTCGATCGCGAGCGGCGAGCCCTCCAGCAGCTCGACCACGGGTCGCACCACCGCCGGGTGGTCGGACCGCCCGCTCCGGGCCAGGAACAGCGCCACCGCCTCGTCCTCGCGCAGCGGACCCAGGAACACCCGCTGCTCCCCACGCACGTCGAGCGCCACCCGGCTGGTGCAGATCATGGAGAGCTGTGGCGCAGCGGCGCTCCAGGCGGAGAGCAGCGGCGCCGCTGCTTCGACGACCTGCTCCACGTTGTCGAACACCACCAGCAGGCGGCCCCGCGCCCGCAGCGCAGCCCCGAGGGCGGCAGGCCCCGCCCGGGGCTCGAGCTCGATCCCGAGCGCCTCTGCCAGCGCGTACCGCACGCCGTCCGCGGTCGTCGCTTCGGAGAGGTCCACGAACCAGGCCCCCCCCTCCAGCCGCTGCTGCTCCCGTGCAGCGACCTGCAGGGAGAGCCGGGTCTTGCCCGCGCCCCCAGGCCCCAGGACCGTGACCAGTCGCTCGCCCCGCTGCAGGCGGGCCAGGAGGTCTGCCAGCTCGTCGACCCGCCCGACGAAGCCTTCGCGCGGGGTGGGCAGGTTCCCGACGATCAGGCCGAGGGTGGAATCGGAGTCGGAGGAAGACTCTCGCGCGAGCGCGAGCTCTGGTCGGGCCGACGCCACCAGCTGGCGCAGGACGAGGTCCGGTGGGTACGCGCCTCGGAGCCCGCGCAGCGCTGCCGCCAGCGCCGTGGCCGAGGGGTATCGGGCCGCCGCGTCGAAGCGGAGGCAACGCGCCACCACCGGGCCGAGGCCGGGCACGGCGGCGTCCACCTCCGCCTGGAGCGCAGGCAGGCGCGCTTCGATGTCGAAGGTCGCCGCCAGGGCCGCCCCGCTCGACCCGAGCGGCCTCCGGCCCAGCGCACACGCAGCCAGCGTCATCCCCAGCGCGAACAGGTCCGAGCGGGGCTCGGCGCGCCCGTCGACCTGCTCGGGGGGCGCGTACCCGACGGTGCCTGCCCCCGGCTCGTCCGCTGCGCCGGCGATGCCGAAGTCCGCCAGCTTCACCACGCCGTACCGGTCGACGAGCAGGTTCTGCGGCTTGACGTCGCGGTGCACGAGCGGCCGACCACCGAGGCGGAGGGCGTGGACGTGCTCGAGCGCGGCCGCGACCTGGACGCCCACCTCCACGACGGCGGCCGGAGCCAGCGGACCCTTCGCCAGGAGCTCGGCGAGCGTCGGGCCGCGCACGAGCTCCATCGCCACACGCCACCCGGAGGTGTCCTCGTCCACGCCGTACACGCCCACGACGTTCGGGTGGTGGAGCAGCGCGCCCACCCGCGCCTCCTCGAGGAGCTGTCGACCGGGGCCCTGCCCCAGGCCCGACCGCAGGCGCTTGACCGCGACGGGCTTCTCGAAGCCACCTGGGCCGTGCATCACGGCCTCCCAGACCTCGCCCATTCCCCCCGCGCCGAGTTGGCGGACCAGGGTGTAGCGGTCGTTGGCGACGGGAGCAGCCATCGGACCATCATGCACCCGACGACGGTCCGTAGTACCAGGCCGTGGCCGCGTACCGGGTCGCGAAGACCGGTAGCACCTCGTGCTCCACGTGTTCGGAGCGGAACACGACCAGCCTGCCCTGGAGCGGCGACAGGTCCACCTGGGGGGTGACCCACAACCGCAGGGCGCCCCCGTCTGCCGAGGACCAGGACGGGTTCAGGTAGCAGATCGCCGTGAGGCGGCGGCCCGGTCCCCCGGCGAACGCGTCCCGGTGCCGGGTGTAGGCCGCGCCACCCCCGTCGAAACACGCGAGCTGGAGCTCGAACCGCACCAGGCCCAGCCAACAGGCGGCGTTGACCTCGAGCCGGAGCGCCTCGAAGGCGGCGAGCAGCGCGGAGAACGCTTCGTCCCCGGGGGACACCCAGGCGTGGACGTCGCCCCGGATCGCCGCGTCGCGGTGCCCCGACCTCGACACGCCAGCGCCCTGCCAGTCCACGGTGGTCGTAC
>JBIKWC010000429.1:0-4760 GCA_044356535.1 Myxococcota bacterium | reverse complement strand
CACCGACACCGATGCCGACACCGACACCGACACCGACACCGACACCGACACCGACACCGACACCGCGTGTACGCCCGGGGGTCTCGCCGGCCGCTTCGGGTTCGTCGAGAAGGGGACGCGGCGCTCCGACCCGTTCGTGGGGGGAGGGGAGCTCACGCTCGACGCCGACGGGACCTTCTCGGCGACGGGGAACATGAGCCTCGACGGCGACGTGGGCCCGTTCGCGCCTGCTTCCGGGACCTGGACCGTGGACGCCGTCACCTGCCAGGGCCAGCTCACCGACGACGCCGGCGACCCGGCGTACGACTTCACGCTCGTGGGGGACGGCAGCGAGCTCCGCTTCATCCGGACCACGTCCGGCGACGTCGTCACGGGCCGCGCGATGGCCTCGGCCGACGCGTGCGACGAGACCAACGTCCAGGGCGACTTCTTGTACGCCATCAACGCGATCGTGTACTTCGAGGACATCGTGGGGTTCCCGGTCGGACCGTCCCCGTTCGCGGGCGCGGGCGCGGTCTCCGTGGGCGCCGCTGGAGCGCTCACCCTCGTCGACGACGCCAGCATCGCCGGCATCATCTTCCCCCGGGCCTACGACGGCGTGCTCGAGGTCGACCCCGACTGCAGCGGGGCGGGCACCATCGACCTGCCCCCCCAGGCCCCCACCAGCATCAACCCGGTCCACGTGGAGGTACACTGGGTCCAAGACCGGACCGAGGCGACGGTGATCCAGACCGACGTCGGCACCTTCATCGCTGGTACGGCTCTCCGGCGCGACGAGCGGGCGTCGTGTACCCCAGCGGCCTACGAGGGGCGGTTCGGGTTCGTCGCCGAGGGCAAGGACGCTGGCGCCGACTATGTCGCCGGGGGGATGTTCGTCATCGGAGCGGGCGGCGCGGTCACGGTCGACGGGACGCAGAGCACGGACGGCGAAGTGGCGGCCGCCACCCCAGATACGGGTGTGTTGGGTACGTTCGACGCCGACTGTCGCGCCGAGGTGACGGACGGCGGGCAGCCGTGGATGGCGATCACCGCGATCGACGACGATTCGTTCAGCTTCGTCCGCACCGTGGCGGGCCAGGTGGTCACCGGGATCGCGCGCCGCATGGCCGAGGGGTGCTCCACGGCGTCGGTGGAGGGTTCCTACGGCTACGCGATGAACGCCGTCGTCTACCTCGACGTGGCGGGCTTCCCGGTGGGCGCGTCGCCGTTCGCCGGCGCAGGGCACGTCGACGTCGCCGCCGACGGCGCGTTGACGCTCGCCGACACGGCCAGCATCGGGGGCATGGTGTTGCCGCGGAGCTACTCGGGCACGCTGGACGTGGCCAGCGACTGCGTGGGGACAGCGCAGGTGGAGCTCCCGCCCGGTGCGCCGACCAGCACCAACCCGGTGAACGTGGAGGTCTACTGGGTGGGCGACGGGCGCGAGGCCTACCTCATCCAGCAGGACGCCGGCACGTTCATCGCGGGCTCGGCCGTGAAGCGCGAGGTCCTGCCGTGAGCGTCCGATGACCGAACCCGTGGGGCTGCCGATCCCTTCGAGCTGGTACTGCGTGGGCTTCTCGCCGGAGGTCGGGCCGGCGACCGTGCTCTCCACCACGCTCGCGGGGAACGCGCTGGTCCTGTTCCGCGACGCGAGCGGGCGGCCCGTCGCGCTCGACGCATGGTGTCCGCACCTTGGGGCGCACCTCGGCGTGGGTGGGAGCGTCGTCGACGGCCAGCTGCGGTGCCCGTTCCACGGGTTCCGGTTCGACGGCGCCGGGCGCTGCACCGCCACCGGGTACGGCGGGAAGGTCCCGCCCACCGCCTCGCTCCGCGCCTGGCCGTGCCGCGAGACCAATGGCCTGCTGTTCGTCTGGTACGGCCTCGGCGGCGAGGACCCCTGGTTCGAGGTCCCGCCGATCGAGCGCGCCGGCTGGTCGGGGTGGCGCCCCCACGCCTTCCAGCTCCGGGGGCACCCGCAGGAGGTGGCGGAGAACTCCGTGGACACCGGCCACCTCGCGATCGTCCACGGGTACGCCGGCCTCGAACCCACCACCCCCCTGGTCACCGAGCGGGCCGTCCTTCGCGCGGGCTACCGGTTCGAGCGGTCGCGTCAGCTGCTGCTGCAGTCGACGCTGTCGGTGCGGATCGAGATCCACCAGCACGGGCTCGGCTACGCCCTCGTCGAGGTCGAGACCTCCGTCGGTCTGCGGACGCGCCAGCTCGTGTTGGCCCAGCCGCTGGGGGACGACCGGCTGACCCTGCGCATCGCGATGGCGGTGTACGCGGTCGAGGACCCCTGGCGGATCCATCCCGCCTTGTGGGTGTTCCCCCGGGGATGGGTCACGGAGCGCATCGCGGACCTGGCCATCCGCGAATACGCTGGGGACGTCGCCCAGGATGTTCCGATCTGGGAACACAAGCGCCACCTCCCGCGGCCCGCCCTCGCAGAGGGGGACGGCCCGATCGGGCGGTACCGGCGCTGGGTGCGAAGCTTCTACCCGGACGCCGGGAGCGACGGCTCCACCGGTTAGGGGTCGGTCATGCCAATCACCTTGCCAGGCGCACGGTTCCTCCTGTTCACGGGGAAGGGGGGCGTGGGCAAGACGAGCCTCGCCTGCGCCGCAGCGCTGCAGCTCGCCGACCGCGGCGAGCGGGTCCTGGTGGTGAGCACCGACCCGGCCTCCAACCTCGACGAGATGCTCGGGGTGCGCCTGGTGTCCGCGCCCACGCCGGTGCCGGGCGCGCCCGGGCTGTGGGGGGCGAACCTGGATCCGGGTCGCGCGGCGGACACCTACCGGACGCGCGCACTCGCGACGCTGGCGGACGCCCCCGTCGAGGTCCGAGACCGGCGCCGCGAGGAGCTGTCCGGCGCCTGCACCACCGAGGTCGCGGTGTTCGACGCCTTCTCCGCGCTGCTGACGGATGGGGCGCCCGACTTCGACCGGGTGGTGTTGGACACGGCGCCCACCGGGCACACGCTGCGGCTCCTGGCGCTCCCCGCCGCGTGGACCTCGTTCCTCGACGACCACCCCGACGGCGTGAGCTGCCTGGGCCCCCACCAGGCGCTCGGGCTCGAGGAGGACCGGTTCCGCGCGGCGATGGAGACCCTGCAGGATCCGGCTCGCACCGCCGTGATCCTGGTGGTCCGGCCCGAGCCCTCGGCGCTCGCGGAGGCGGACCGCACGGCGACCGAGCTGCGAGCGCTGTCGCTGACACCCCAGCGGCTGCTGGTGAACGGGGCGTTCCAGCCCGCCATGCCCGGAGACCCCGTGGCGGACGCGCTGGCCGCGCGGGGGGATCGGGCGCTGGCCGCCCTCCCGCCGGGGCTGGCTGCGCTCCCCCGCGACCTGATTCCGCTCCGGGTGTTCGATACGGTGGGGCTCGCGAACCTCCGCGCGCTGCTGACCGCACCGGAGCCGCCCGGAGCCCCGCTCCCGTTGGGCCCTGCGACCGACCTGCCCTCGCTGCGCAGGCTGGTGGACGAGCTCGAGGCGGCGGGCCCCGGGCTGGTGCTGGTGATGGGCAAAGGCGGGGTGGGCAAGACGACCATCGCCGCAGCCCTCGCCGTGGCCCTCGCAGATCGCGGCCATCCGGTCGTCTCGTCCACCACGGACCCCGCGGCCCACCTGGCCGCCACGTTCGACGGCCGGGTGGCGGGGCTGGAGGTCGAGCGGATCGACCCCCGCGCCGAGACGGAGACGTACGTGGCGAAGGTGCTCGCGCGCAAGGGAGCGGGCCTCGACGACGATGCGCGGGCGCTCCTCCTCGAGGACCTGCGTTCGCCGTGCACCGAGGAGGTCGCGGTGTTCCACGCGTTCTCGCGCCTGGTGTTCCGCGCGCGCCGGGGCTTCGTGGTGCTCGACACTGCGCCCACGGGCCACACCCTGCTGCTCCTCGACGCGACGGGCGCCTACCACCAGCAGGTGATCCGCGACGCGCCCGGGGCGCACCTGTCGACGCCGCTCACGGAGCTCCGCAACCCAGCGCGGACGCACGTCGTGTTGGTGACGCTGGCGGAGACCACGCCGGTATCGGAGGCCGCGCAGCTGCAGGACGATCTGCGCCGCGCTGGGATCGAGCCCTGGGCGTGGGTCATCGACAGCTCGCTGGCGGCGACGACGACCGCGGACCCCGTGCTGCGGGCCCGGATCATCCGGGAGCACACCCAGCTCGAGCGGGTGCGCAGCGGCCTCGCCCGGCGGGTGGCGGTGGTGCCGTGGTGTACGGAGCCCCCGGTGGGACCCGAGCGGTTGCGCGCGCTCACGCGCTGAGCGTGGACCCCGAAACGACGAAACCCCCGCAGGTCCTGTTTCCAGGGCCTTCGGGGGTTCGTAGACATCCGATGTGACAGCGGACGCTTCCTTCAGAGACTCGCAGATCCGGGTGTACTCCTCTCGGAGCTCCCACCCCTGACGTTTGCTCGGGTCTGAGGTCGCGCGGTTGCCCGCCTCCCCAGGTTCACGTGTCGGTCGCTGGCCTTTCCGACTGGCCCACCTCGTGATTCGTCGTCTCCGACGGCCACCTCGTGGACGCTCGTGCCTGGGCGCGTTCCGGGGTCTTTCGATCCCGGTTCACCGCCTCTCCCGTTGCGTCGTCTCCGGCGTTCTGGCCGGATCTGATGGTGGTTCCCGGTTTCCCGTTCCCCACCTGTCCTCTCCTGGAACTTGCGTCCTTTTCTAGCCCCTCTTCCGGGTCTCTCCAGGAACGTCGACTCCCGCTCGGCCCGGTTCCTGCTCCGTGTCGCCACGTCGCCGGCCGTTGCTCCGCTTCGGTCAGGA
>JBIKWC010000428.1:0-4768 GCA_044356535.1 Myxococcota bacterium | reverse complement strand
CGGAGAGTAGGAGGAGACCTCACGATGTGGCTCGGACTGTTGGCAGGATGTCAGGGCACCGTCATCCGCGACTCCTTCTGGTTTCCGCACGAGTGGTTCCCGTTCGACTGTGAGCGCACCTGGGTGTTCACGTCGACCGACCCCACCGTCCCGTACCGGATGGTGGCGAGCTCGCACGAGCCGCCCCAGGTGGTGGACGGGACCGCGATCTACACGGTCGTGTACACCACGCAGTGCCTGACCACCGACGACACCTGTCGCGACGGCGAGGTCGTCCGCGAGATCCGTTGGTCTTCGACCGAGGCGCGTGGCGTCCTGATCCACGGCTACACGTCGGGCGAAGGGCTCCCGGTCGCCTTCCAGCCCCCGCTCCAGCTCCTCACGGACAACTCGAACGCGGGTGCGTCGGTCGAGACCGTGATCGGGGCGGCCACGTGGACCTCGGTGTTCGAGGACATCGAGCCTTGCCCCGTCCTGTTGCCAGTGGAGTGGACCGACTGCCTCCGGCTGTCCGTGTCGACCGACGACGGCGACGGGGCCCCGTTGGCGGGCACCTGGTGGGCGATCGGTGGCCCGGGGGTGGTGGCGTTCGAGGTCGCGGGGGACAGCGGCCAGTGGCAGTTGTCCGAGACGCACGCGGTCGAGTCGGAGGTGATGGGCTCGTGTGACGGCGAGTGGTAGAGGATTCTCTAGCCCCTGGGTTCGACCAGCGTGGTGGACCGCCGCGAGCGCCAGCCCAGCGCCACCAACCCCGCGACTCCCGCCAACACCGCTGCCACCAGCGCGCTCCGCAGCGCCGGAGCCACGAACCACGTCGACACCGCCACCGGCGACCCGGCGGGGACCCAGTACCGCTCGTAGTGCAGCGCCTTCGCCCCCTCCGGCGGCGTGAGCCCGGTTGGTGCCACCGGCGCGGGGTGCGCGGCGCCGGCGTCCACCAGCCAGCGGCCCGAGCCCACGCGCGTCTGCGAGGACGTGGCACCCGACAGCTCCGACCAGCGCCACCCCGAGGGCAGGTGTACGTCCCACGAGACCTCGGACGCCGGCAGGTCCAGCGACGGCAGGGTCAGGTGCTTCGCGCCCAGCCAGCCCGGGGCCCCGAGGTCCTCCGTGTACCGGAGCTGCACCGTGAACGGCGCGTCCGGCGCGGAGCGGCGCAGCGGAAGCACCACTGCGCCGGCTTCCGTGCGGCTCGGCACCACCACCTCGCCGTCCAGGAACGCCCTCCCCACCGAAGCGCCCGGCGGCAGCGCCAACACCAGGCCCGGGCGGAAGCGGTTCCGCAGCGTGATCGACAGCTCCGTCACCGCGCGGCCCGACGCCGACACGATCGTGTGCGCGTCGACGGCGTCCAGCCGCTCCGCGCTCACCTCCACCTCCGGCAACGGCGTCGCCCGCAGGCGGATCGCGCCCGCCCCGTGGGTCCGGAACCCGCGCAGGAGCGGGCTCACCGAGGCGCGCCGCAGCGCCTCCGGCAACAGGTGGACGCTCGCGTCGACCAGCCCGTCCGCGGTGATGTCCGCGAGCGCGATGCGGCCCGGCGCCTCGAGCCCGATCCAGCCGTGTTCCCGCTCCACGTCCACCGCCGACGGCACTGTGATCGACGTGGTGCCCGGCGCCAGATCGCGCGCCAGTCGCAGGCTCACCTCGTAGGCGCCGCGGATGGGGTACGGCGTCTCCCCGCGCAGCACCGCGCCGCCCACGCCCGGCTCGAGGGTCCAGGTGAACGCGCCCTCGCCGTCCGCCGAGACCACCTCCAGGCCCTCCGGCACGAAGACGTCGAACCGGCGCGCCCCGGCGTACAGGATGTTCCAGCGCACCACCGAGAACACCTCGATCCGCCGCTCGTCGACGGACACCAGGTGCGCGGTCTCGGCGAACAGCTTGGGGGGCCGGGCCTCGGCGCCGCCCAGGTCGCGCAGGCCGAGCAGCTCCACGCGGTCGGTGGGGGCGAGGTCGGCGTCGAAGCGCGTGGTGTTCCCCACCGTCTCCGCGCGGGTGCGCACCGCGTGGGCCACCTCGGGGCGCAGGTCGGGGCGCGGCAACACCAGCGACAGGTGCGTGGCGGCGGTGCGTGGCACCCCGAAGTCGTACTCCACGGCGCCCCGGTCCCCGGTGGGGGCCACGAGCGCGCGCAGGTGTACGGTCTGCTCGCCGGTGGCGTCGGTCGACCAGGTGTGGTGGTCGCCGCTCTGCCCCACGGCGACGGGCTGCCCACCCACCTCCGCCGAGAGCAGCACCACGTCGGTGGCCAGCAGCGGGACCTCCTTCCACCCCGGACCCGACAACGAGACCTGCAGGGTCGCGTCGAGCGTCACCACCAGCGTCTCCGGGTCGGCGACCCCCGACCAGTCGGCAGCGCCGAGCACCACCTGCGTCGCCGCCGGCGTGGCTGTGCGGTCCGCGGTCCGCGCCTCCCACTCGGCCAGCGGCAGCGTGACCGTCCCCGTGGCGCCCAGCGCCGTCGCCCACGCGATCACGACAACCTCCGCCGGGCCGCGACCAGCCCGAGCCCGACCCACACCGGGAACAGGTTCCCCAGGCACAACCCACCGAACACCACGAGCGCGCCCACCGCCACCGTGGAAGCCCTGGGGCGGCCCCACGCCCACCGGCCCCCCGCGAACACCGCCGCCGCGAGCTCCGCCAGCAACCCCGCGTTCACGCCCCACGCCAGGGCCCGGTGGACCCCCAGGACGTGGTGCGCCGCGATCAGGCAGACCAGCCCGGTGACCGCGGCGCCGACGAGCGCTCCGCGGCCCGGCCGGCGCGCGAGGGAGAACGCGCCCGCGGCGGCCACCACGCCAGCGAGCAGGCGCAGGGCCTGCGCGACCGGCGCGGTCACGAACGTCACCACCGCCGACGCCGGCTCCGTGCCCAGGAACACCCCGCGCAGCCGGATCCGCTGGCCCACGAGCGGGAACGGGTCCCCGGCGGTCTCGGCGGCCTTCCGCTCCTCGTCCGCGAACAGCTTGCGCCGGTAGCCCAACACGCTCGAGTAGCCCTCGCCGGCGAACGCGGCCGACCACAAGCGGGCGAGGGGATCGGTGTGGAGCGTGTCGACGAGCGCGAGGGGCCCGTCCCCGGAGATCGAGAGCGGCTCGACGGGGTCCGGCAGGTACAGGTGCCAGTTCGCGGCCATCACCTCCAGGTCCAGGCGCGGCAGCGCGACGGCGCGGCGACCTGCGAGGCCGAGCGGTGCAGAGGCGCGCTCCCACCCGAGCTCGAGCGCGAACGCCTGCTCCACGGCGGCCTCGATCGGCGGGATCACGAGCGTGTCCCCGACCCGGAGGGCGCCGGCTGCGGTGGGGTTGGCGTCGAGGAGGCGCTTCCAGGCGTTGGCGTCGCCGTAGTACCGGAGCGCCAGCGAGCTCAACATGTCCCCGGAGGCCACGGTGTGCACGGTCTTCGCGCCGGGCGCGCTGCGGGTGAGCGGCACCAGGATCCGCTCCGGGTGACCCTCCACGGCGGCGGGGCGCAAGGGGACGCCGTCGCGGAAGCAGTGGGTGAGGCGCGCGCCTGCCGGCAGCTCGACGGTCAGGACCTGGCGTGTGGTGTTGCGCACCTGCAGCAGGAGCTTGCCCACCTCGGTCCCGTCCTCGACGAGCACGGTGAGGGCCTGCAGATCGTCGACGCGGCTGGAGCTGACCGCGACGTCGGCCTGCCGGTGGACCCGGACGGTGGCGTCGGGCGCCTGGTCGAACGACCACACCGCCCGCAGCGGCTCCCGGGTGAGGGCGAGGACGGCGCGCGGCACGTCGCGGGGCTCGAGGAGCGTGGCGCTGCCGGCCTGTTCGGGTGCCACGTCGAGTCCAGCGGGCGCCTCCACGCCGAGCGCGCCGCGGAACGTGACCCCCTCGACCGGCACGGGGACCCGCAAGGGCACCGGCGCGTCGGGGGTGACGGGGTACTGGAACCGCACGGTGGCCTCGACCTGGGCGTCCGCGACGCTGCGCAGCAACCCCACCAGCCGGCCCCGCGCGTCGGTGTGCCACTGCAGGACCTGGGCGCCGCCGACCTCCAGCACCTCGACCTCGGGCGGGAGCGCGAGCTCGAAGCGGTCGACCTCGCCCTCGCGCACCTCGAACCCGTAGCGGGCGACGCCCACCACCACGTCGTCCCGGAGCGACAACACGCTGTCCACCTCGGCCTCGACGCGCGCAGCGCCGAGCGCCACGGCGGGCCCGGTGTCGCGCTCCCAGGTGAGGTCGACGCGCCCGGCGGCGTCGAGCCACCCGCGCAGGAGCGTGTCCCGGCCGTCGGAGACCGCGGAGACCACGACGCCTCCGCGGAGCATGGGGTCGATGGAGGCCTCGGGGATGCGGAGCTCGAGCGCGGTGGGGCCGCCGGCGGGCAGGGTGAGCTGGAGGGCGCGGGTGAAGCGGTCGCTGCGTTCGCCCTGGAGGAGCTCGACGCGGAGCTCGTGGCGCCCGGGGGCGGCGTCCACCACCCACCGATCGGCCTCCCGTCGGGCCGAGGCCGGAGCGCCGTCGAGGCGGACGTCGGCCAACACGCTGGCGCCGTCGACGACCACGACGGGGCCCGCGGTGTACACGTCGAACGTGGAGGTGAGGGTGCCGACGAACAGGCCGCGATCGAGGGCGCCGACGAGCGTCCGCCGGATGGGGAGGGGGCCCGCGGGGGCAGGGGGACCTTCGACGCCGCGCCGCTCGGCGCCCGCGGCCTCCCAGTCGCCGAGGGTGACGGTGACCGTCCCGGGCTCTGCCCACGCGTCCGCCGCGAACCACCCCACGCGCCACCCCCGTCC
>JBIKWC010000150.1:0-16656 GCA_044356535.1 Myxococcota bacterium | reverse complement strand
AACGCCATGGCCGTGAAGCGCTCGGGCACCACCGTCACGGGCAATCCACGCTCCCGCAGGCGGTGCGCCGTCGCTGGGCCGACCGCAGCCCACCGCGCGCGCCGCCACGCCGAAGGGCAGCTCACCGCGATGGCGTCTGCGCCGACGCCGCTCGTCACCAACACCCAGTCGGGACCGGGCACGGCAGCCGCCAACGCCGCCAGGGCGTCGATCTGGAACGTCACCTCGATCAAGGGCACCAGCACCGGCTCGTGTCCCAGCTCCACCAGCGCGTGCGTCAGGCTCGCGGCGTCCTGCAGGGCGCGGGTGACCAGGACACGCACGCGGCGGTCAGAGCGGGCGGGCGCGGGCGAGGTCCCGGGCGAGGTTCTTCTGGTGGGCTTCGATGGTGCCGCCGCCGATCTCGAGGAGCTTGGCGTCGCGCCACAAGCGCTCCACCGGGTACTCCTTGCAGTAGCCGCTGCCCCCCATCACCTGCATCGCCCAGTCCGCCACCTGTTTGCCTGCAGGCGCGGCGATGAGCTTGGCGGCGTCGGTGCCGATGCGGTTGCGGTGCTCGGGGCCCACCGACCGGGCAACGTGGTACGTCAGGCACTTGGCGGCTTCCGTCATCGCGTAGCCCTCGGCGATGTAGCGCTGGATCTGCCCGTACTCGAGGATCGGTTTGCCGAACGCCTTCCGCTCCTGGGCGTGGCGAACCATGATGTCGACGCAGCGGTCCGCGATGCCGACGCTCATCGCGGCCAGCGTGAGGCGCTCGATCTCCAGGTTGCGCATCATGTGCGTCACGCCCTGGCCGACCTCGCCGAGGAGGTTCCCGGCGGGGATGCGGCAGTCGGCGAACACGAGCTCCGACATCGTGGAGCCGCGCATCCCGAGCTTGTCGATGTGGTTGCTGGTCGAGAAGCCCTTGTTGTCGCGGTCCACGACGAACGCGGTGACCCGCCCCTCGACCTTGGCGTACACCTGGAAGCAGAACCCCTCGCAGCCGTTCGTGATGTAGGTCTTGGTGCCGTTGAGGACCCAGTCGCTGCCGTCCCGGACGGCGGTGGTGGTCATGCCGAGGACGTCGGTGCCGGCGCCCGGCTCGGTCATCCCCATGCCGGCGATCCACTCGCCGGACAGCACCTTCGGGAGGTACTTCGCGCGCTGTTCCGCGTTCGAGCAGTGGTAGAAGTTGTTCACGAACAACATCGAGTGAGCGAGGTACGCGAGGCAGAAGCCGGGGTCCGACTTGGACAGCTCGTGGTGCACGATGACCGCGGCGACCGCGTCCATTCCGGCCCCCCCGTCCTCGGCGGGCACCGTGATCCCGAGCAGGCCCAGGTCTCCGAGCTTCCGGAACAGCTCGACGTTCAGGACCCCGCGCGCATCGAACGTCGCGGCCTGCGGCTCCACCTCGGTGCGGGTGAACTCCGCGACGAGCGATCGGAGCATCCTGTGTTCTTCGGTCGGGTCGAACAGGTCGCTGGTCATGGGCCCCCCGTGGGCAGGAGTTCTAACCCGCGGCAGAGAACACTGGTCTGGAGACCGGGGTTACGCGGGCCCTCCGGAGGTCTTCGTGACGTGGTCGTTGTCGTTCGCACTCGTGGCCCAGGCGGATCCCGCCTGGATCCGGACCCCGGACCTCCACGGCGACCAGGTGGTCTTCTCGGCGGTCGGCGACCTGTGGATCGCCGACGTGAAACACGGCCTGGCCCGCCAGCTGACGAGCCACTCGGGGATCGAGTATGCGCCGCAGTTCTCGCCCGATGGCCAGCAGGTCGCCTTCAGCGGGATGTACGACGGCAACCTCGACGTGTACGTCATGCCGGTGACCGGGGGGGAGCCGCGCCGGCTGACCTGGCATCCCTGGGGAGACGAGGTCGTGGGGTGGAGCGCGGACGGCCAGATCCTGTTCCGCACTGGCGCCGAGCACCCACACGGCACCAACGAGCTGTTCACCGTCGCGCCGGGCGGCGGAGACCCCGTGAAGGTCCCGCTCGGGTTCGCAGCGCGCCTCTCGGAGGACGCCGCCACGAAGTTGTGGGCTTTCGACCGGATCGGGTACGAGCGCCGCACCTGGAAGCGCTACCGCGGCGGGATGGCGGGCGACCTGTGGGTCGGGGACCCTGCGAAGCAGGACTTCCGAGCACTCACGTCCACCGAGTGGGGCGAGGGGTTCCCCATGTGGGGTGGGGGCCGCTTGTGGTTCCTGTCCGACGCCGGCGGGACCGCCGACCTGTGGTCGATGGCCGCCGACGGCACCGACTCGAAGCGCCACACCGACGGCGGGGTGTGGGACGCGCGGACCCCGTCGATGGGCTCGGATGGGCGCATCGTGTTCGTGCGGCACGGGGACCTGCAGCTGTTCGACCCGAAGACCGGCGCCGAGACGACCGTCCCGATCGACGTCCAGGCGGAGCGGACCCTCACCCGCGAGCGCTACCCGTGGGCCCTCGGGACCCTCACGTGGTTCACCATCTCCCCGGACGGCGACCGCCTGCTGTTGAACACCCGCGGCGAGCTGTTCAGCGTGCCGGTCGAGGAGGGGCCCGTACTGCCCGTGACCTCCGGTTCGGGGGCCCGCGAGAGCTGGGGCGCGTACTCACCCGATGGCGAGCGTGTCCTCTACATCACCGACGCGAGCGGCGAGGAGGCCATCGCGTCCATCGACGCCTGGGGCCGCGACGAGCCGAAGACGGTGGTGCCCGCGAACGCGTCCGGCTGGCACTTCGCGCCCACCTGGGCGCCCGCGGGTGGCTACGCTGCGTGGTCCGACAACACCCAGACCCTCTGGGCCACCAAGGCCGACGGCGTTGGGACCCCGCGGGAGGTCGATCACGCCGATCAGGCGGAGATCACGCAGTACACGTGGTCGAAGAACGGCCGGTACCTCGCGTACGTCAAGACCGATCGCCGGGACTACCGGTCGGTCTGGGTGTGGGACAGCAAGACCGACACGAAGCAGTCCGTGAGCGGCGGCTTCACGGACGACCACTCGCCCGCCTGGGACCCCGACGGCCGCTACCTCTACTTCGTGAGCGAGCGCGGCACGAACCCGCTCCTCGGGGGGCGCGACTTCCAGGTGGTCGAGACGCGCACGTCGCGCCTCGTCCTGGTGCTGCTCCGTCCGGACGTCGACGACCCGCTCGCCACCGAGGCGGGCCTGCCGGACGAGGAAGCGCCGATCGTCGAGGAGAAGAAGGAGCGGAAGCGCAAGCGCCGCAAGTCGGAGGGGGAGGAGGTCGAGGAGGAGTCCGACGGGACCGTGGACTTCACCGGGATCGTCGAGCGCCAGCGCGTGCTCCCGCTCGAGCGTGGCAACTTCGGCGGCCTCTCCGCGATCTCGGACGGGCTCCTGTTCCTGTCGTCGCCGAGCCTGGGGATCACCGAGTCCGGCGCCTCGCAGCTGATGGGCTTCGACCTCGACGCGCTCGAGGTGAACGAGCTCGGCGAGGTGGGCGGCTACGAGGTCGCGATGAACGGCGAGAAGATGGTCGTCAGCACGCCCTCCGGCCTGTACGTCACCGAGGCCTCGGTGACCGGCCTGGACCTGTCGGGCGGCCCCGTCGACACCCAGGGGGTGGTGGTCGAGCTCGATCCCCGCGAGGAGTGGCGCCAGATCTTCTTCGAAGGGTGGCGCCACATGCGCGACTTCCACTGGGACCCGACGTACGGCGGGCTCGACTGGGCCAAGGTCCGCGACCAGTACGCCACCCTGCTGCCGCGCATCAGCACCCGCGCCGAGCTGTCGGACCTGATGGGCGAGATGATCGGCGAGCTCGCGACCTCGCACACGTACATCTGGGGCGGCGACAACCCGCTCCGGCTGCCCTGGGTCTCGACCGGCGTGCTCGGAGCGGACTTCGTCCGGGAGGGCGACGCGTTCAAGGTCACCCGCGTGTACCACGGCGACGCCGCAGACGAGGTCCCCTCGCCGCTGCAGACCCCCGGCAACGAGGTGAAGGAGGGCGAGTACATCCTCGCCGTGAACCACCGGCCGTTCCGCGCCGACCGCCCGCTCCTGGCCGAGCTCGGTGGCAAGGCAGGCATCCCCGTCGTCCTCACCGTCAACGGCACCAACAACAAGCGCGGCGCGCGCGACGTCGTCGTGACGACGCTGTGGGACGACAACGCCCTGCGCTACGTCGACTGGGTGCGGCAGAACCGCGAACACGTCGCCGAGGTCACTGGCGGGAAGTTCGGGTACCTGCACGTGCCCGACATGGGCGCCTCCGGCCTCGTGGCGTTCGAGACGTGGTTCTACCCGCAGCTCGACAAGGAGGGCCTCGTGGTCGACGTCCGCTGGAACGGCGGCGGGTTCGTCTCCCAGCTCCTCCTCGAGCGGCTCGGGCGCGAGTTGACCGGGTTCGACCGGGCGCGCGGGGGCGGGCTGTTCACGTACCCGTACCGGGTCCTCAACGGGCCGTTCGTGGTCATCACCAACGAGTTCGCCGGGTCCGACGGAGACATCTTCCCGAAGGCCGTCCAGGACGAGGGGCTCGCGCCGGTCGTCGGGCAGCGGAGCTGGGGCGGCATCGTGGGGATTCGCGCCGACAAAGCGGTGGTCGACGGCGGGGTGCTCACCCAGCCCGAGTTCGCGGGCTGGTACCCGAAAGGGGGCTGGATCGTCGAGAACCACGGGGTGGACCCCGATCTGGTGGTCCAGAACCTGCCCCAGGAGCTCGTGAAGGGGGTGGATGCCCAGCTCGACGCCGCGATCACGGAGCTGACGCGCCTGCATGCAGCCGAGCCTCCGGTCCAGCCCGCGTTCGGACCCGCGCCCAGGAAGACCCGGGACGCCTTCGGTCGGGAGCTCGCGCCCGCTGCACCCGCGCCGGCGCCGAAGTAGAGGGGCCCATGCAGGACGAAGACCACGACGACGGCCTCGGCGGCCGCTCCCGCGATCGCCGGGAGTTCGCGCAAGACAACCAGCGGTGGGCGCGCAGGATGGTGGCGCTGGAGCCCGCGGTGTTCGCGCACCTGCCGCTCCTCGAGGTGATCGTCGACGAGGTGGCCCTCGCGCGCACCCTCAAGGACGGCCGTGCACGCAACCGCTCGCTCCGCCGGATCGACATGTTGGTGAGCGGCCTCACGCCCGAGGAGGTCGCCCGGGTGGATGCGTTCCTCGACACCCCGCCGCTCGACGCGGACGAGCCCCGCATCGAGGCCTGGTTCGAGCGCCTGCTCCGCGAGGGCGACGAGGCGGTGAGCGCGCTGGCGGCAGAGTTCCCGAACGCCGACCTGCAGCAGCTCCGCCAGATGTTGCGGAACACGAAGAAGGCCGCGTTGGCGGGTCGCGCCCGCCAGCACCTCCGGGAGTGGCTCCTCGCCCTGTAGGATTCGGAGTCGTGATGCAGGCTGGCCCGTTTCGACTCGCGCGACGCCTCGGGGAAGGTGCGTTCTGCGAGGTCTGGGAAGGGGTGCATCCGGCCTCGGGCGAACGCGTGGCGGTCAAGCTGCTGAAGCCAGAGCACCGCGCCCGGTGGCGGGGCGCGATGCGCCGCGAGGCCCACGCCATCGCCCGGGTCGAACACACCGGGGTGGTGTGGATCCACGACGCCGGCGAAGACGCGGCCGCGGGCCCGTGGCTCGCGATCGAGCTCGCCAGCGGGGGCACCCTGCTGGACCGCACCCCCAGCTGCTGGTCGGCGTCGCGTGCCGTGCTCGCCGACGTCCTCGCCGCGCTCGCGCACCTCCACGCCCGCGGGATCCTGCACCGCGACCTCAAGCCCGCGAACGTCCTGATCTGCACCCTCGACGACCCCCGCCCGGGGACCCGGCTCGCCGACTTCGCCATCGCGACCGTGGGCGCCGATCGGGGCCCTCGCGGGGGCACCCCCGACTACGCCGCCCCGGAGCAGCTCCGCGGCGACCTCGCGGACGAGGGCCCGTGGACCGACCTGTTCGCGGTCGGCGGGCTGGCGTGGTGGCTGGTGTGTGGGGAGCCCCCTGGGCGCGCACCGTTCGAGCCGCGGTTTCCGGTCCCTGCGGCCCTCGAGGAGTGGCTGGGTGGCCTCCTCGCGGTGGAGCCCTGGAATCGGCCGCGGACGGCTGCTGCCGCGCTCGCGGCGCTCCAGGCGCTGGGCGCCGTGCCGGACGACCCGCAGCCCGCCGACCTGCGGACGTTCGACGATCACCGCCCCGCGGGCAGGCCGCACCCGCGCCGCTCCCCGGCCTCGCTCGGCCTGTCGGGCTTGCGTCCGGTCTCCGTCATCGGCAGGGTCGAAGAGCGACGCGCGCTGCGGGCTGCGTCCGGGGCGGTGGTGGCCGGCCGCGGCCCGAAGGTCGTGCGGCTGGTCGGGGCGTCGGGTCTGGGCAAGACGCACCTCGTCACCGACCTCGTCACCGAGGTGCGCGAGGGCGGCGCGGGCGAGGTGGTGTGGGTGTCGGGCGCGGCCGGGGGCCTCGACGAGAGCCTGCGCGCCGGCCTCGCCGAAGCGGTGGGCCTCGACCGGCGCCGCGATCTCGCGTCGGTGTCGGTGCACGTCGAACGGTGGCGCCACGCACCCGCCCAGCGCCTGGCCACCTGGCTGGCTGGCGCGGACGAGGATGGTGTCGGGGTGTTCCTCGCCTGGGCCCGCGGTCGCCCGGGTCCGGTCGTCCTCGTGCTCGAGGATCTGCCTGGGGGCGAGGCCTCCGCGGCGCTGGTCGGGCGCCTCGCCACGAGCGCCGTCCCGAACCTGCTGGTGGTCGCGACCACCCGCGCTGCCCCACCGCACCCCCTCGTCGAGGATCTCCGGCTGGCGCCGCTGGCCGACCCCGTTCGTCTGGTCCGGGCGCTCGGCATCGTGGATCCCCAGCTCGCCGACGCCGTGGGCGGGCGCTCGGGGGGCGTCCCCGCGCTCGTGGTCGCGCTCGTCCGGGAGCTCGTGCGCACCGGCTCGCTCGTGCCGGACGGCCGGGGCTATGTCCTGGCCCCCGGCGCATCGCTGCCCACCCCCGAAGCGCTCGCCGCCGACACGTGGAGCCGCGTCCCGGTGGCCCCGCACGACCGGGCCGCGTTGGAGGTGCTGGCGCTGTTGGACGGGGAGGGGGAGCCCGAGACCTGGGCGGCGGCTTGCTGGGCGCTGGGGCTCCCGGAGGTCGAGGAGCAACGGGAGCTGTGGGCGCGGTCCGGGCTGATCCGGCTGCACCCCACCCCCCGCGTGTCGGATGCACTCCTGGCGGCCCTGCTGGTCGAGGAGCTGGCGCTGCGCCGCGCGACGGCCCCGGTCGCAGCTGTCCTTGCGGAGGCGCTGGGGGCGTTGCCCGAGACACCGGCCCGGTCGGAGCGGCTCGCCGTGATGTCGTTCCTCGCGGGCGCGTGGGAGCGTTCGGTGCCGCTCCTGTTCCGGGCGGCGACCCACCCGCGACACATCGACGACCCCGAGCGGAGCCACGCGCTGCTCGATCGCATGCTGGAGGCGCTGGAACACGTGCCGCCGAGCCCCTGGCGCGACGACCGCACGTCGGAGGCGCACCTCGGGCGCTCCATGGTCCGCGGCAACCACGGCCAGGCGGAGGAGGCGCTCCGCAACCTCCTGGAGCACCCACCTTCGGGTGACCACATGCAGTGGCGGCATCCGATGATGGTGGCCGAGATGGCGATGCGGATCGGCCGGCCGTGGAGCGCGGAACGGACGGCGCGCCTCGCCCTCGCGAAGGCCCCGGAGGACCGCCGGGTGCTGATCCGGATGGTCCTCGGGCGGGCGTTGATCGAGCAGGGAGATCCCGTCGGTGCGCTGTCGGAGCTGCCCGACACGGGGTCCGACTGGCTGGCCATCGAGCGCGCCAACGCGCGGCTCCTCCTCGGAGATCCCGACGCCGCCGAGGTCGAGGTCGCGCGCGTGACGGAGCCCACCTTTCGTCACGCAGGCACCATCGAGATGGTGCACTGCGCCATCGCCTTGCGGAGGGGCCAGCCCGCGTTCGCGCGCCTGACCGCGTTGATGGAGGGCCCCTGGACCCCGTGCGACACCCACCTCAACGCGTCCGTCGCGGTGGCGCGCCTCCACGCCGGCGTGCGGGAGGGCGTGGACGGCCTCGTCGCTCTCGAGGCGCGCGCCCGGAGCGCGCTCCATGCGGCAGGGACCCGCTCCATCCTGCAGCGGGTGGTGTTGGAGGACGCGGCAGCACACGCGCCCCCCGAGCTCGCGGAGCGCCTGTGGGATCTCGCCGAGAGCCAGACGGCGCTCGAGTCCGGGTGACCGCGGGTGGGGGAGGAACGGGGTAGGCTGCCCGCCCCGGAGGGCCTCCCGTGGCACCCAAGCGCATGTTCCTCGTCGACGGCAGCAACCACGCGTTCCGCGTGCAGTTCGCGCTCCCCCCCCAACACGCCTCCGACGGCTTCCCCACCCGGGTGTTGTACGGGTTCACGCTCCTGTTCCAGAAGATGATGCGGACCTACCGGCCCGACTACGTCGCGGTGTCGTTCGACCACGGCAAGTCGTTCCGCCACCAGCTGTTCGGCGAGTACAAAGGCCACCGGCGCGAGATGCCCGAGGACATGCGTCGCCAGTGGCAGTACATGCCTGGCCTCGTCGAGGCCTTCGGCTACTCCTGCGTCATGGCCGAGGGGTTCGAGGCCGACGACGTGCTCGGCACGCTCGCCCGCAAGTTCGCCTCCGACGACGTCCACGTGTTCATCGTCACGAGCGACAAGGACTTCGGCCAGCTCGTCGACGAGCGCATCTTCCTGGTGGACGACACCAAGGGCCAGGTGCTCGGCGCTCCCGAGATCCTCGAGAAGACCGGGGTCCGCCCAGACCAGATGATCGACGCGCTCGCGCTCTCCGGCGACACCTCCGACAACATCCCCGGCGTGCCCGGCGTCGGCATGAAGACCGCCGCCACCCTCCTCGAGGAGTGGGGCACGCTCGAGCGGGTGCTCGAGGCCGCGGGGGCCGGCAGGATCAAGGGCAAACGCGGCGAGATGCTGGTACAGCACGCCGAGGACGCCCGGCTCTCGAAGCGCCTCGCCACCATCGCCCTCGACGTTCCCGTCCCGCCGGACCTCGCTTCGTACGCCCCCACCGGCGTCCACGAGGTGCCCCTGCGCGAGATGTTCGACCGGTGGGAGTTCATGGAGGTCGCCACCAAGCTCCTCCCCGCGCGCAACATGGTCGACAAGGCCCGCTACCACGTCGTCACCGACGAGGCGGGGCTCGAGGCCACGCTCGCTCGGGTCCGCGCCGCGCGCCGGGTGGGGATCCACGTGCGCACCGACGGCGGGCGACCGGAGACCGCCGAGATCCTCGGGATCGGGCTCGCGACCGACGCCCCCGACGGGGGTGCCTCGTTCGTCGACTACGTGCCGCTCGTCCCTCGCCACGACCTCCACCTCGACTTCGACCGGGCCCGGGCTGCCGTCTTCGCGTTGCTCGCCGACCCGAACCTCGCGAAGGTCGGCTTCGACCTCAAGGAAGCGATGCGGGTGCTCCGGTGTGGCGGCGCAGACCTCGCCGGCATCCAGGGTGACCTGAAGCTGCTCGACTACGTCCTCGTCGCCCACCGCCGCACGCACGGTCTCGCGGAGATCGCCAAGCGCCACCTCGGCCACAACGTGGTCGTCGCGCCCCCGGCCGAACCACTGATGGTCAAGGAGCTGGCCGACCTCGGCGGAGAGCCCGCCCACCTCTCGCTCCTGCTGCACGATCGGCTCGAGGCGCGCCTCGACGAGGCCACGACCGGCAAGGTGTACCGCACCCTCGAGCTGCCCCTCCTGCCGGTGCTCGCTGACATGGAGGCCGCGGGCATCGAGCTCGATCTTGCAGTGATGGACGGCATCTTTCAGGACGTGGCTGCGCGGGTGGAGGCCGCCGAGAAGCAGTGCCACGCCATCCTCGGCCGCCCGTTCAAGGTCGGCTCCCCCAAGGAGGTCGGCGAGATCCTGTTCGAGGAGCTGGGCCTCGCCAAGCAGAAGCGCACCAAGACCGGGTACTCGACCGACGCCTCCGTGCTCGAGAGCCTCGCTGACGAACACCCGCTTCCCCAGGCCATCCTCGACTGGCGCGCACTCCAGAAGCTCGAGTCCACCTACCTCCGCACGTTGCCCGGGTTTGCCGCGAAGGACGGTCGCATCCACACCACCTACAACCAGGCCGTGGCTGCCACGGGGCGCCTCTCCTCCACCGACCCGAACCTGCAGAACATCCCCATCCGCACCTACGAAGGCCGCCGCATCCGGGACGGGTTCGTGGCGCCCGCTGGGAGCGTGTTGATGTCGGCGGACTACAGCCAGGTCGAGCTCCGCGTGCTCGCCCATTGCTGCCGCGCCCCTGCACTCGTGGCGTCGTTCCAGAACGGTGAGGACATCCACCGCCGCACCGCCAGCGAGGTCTGGAGCGTGCCCATGGCCGAGGTGACCTACGCCCAGCGCTCCGCCGCCAAGGCCATCAACTTCGGGCTCCTGTACGGCATGTCGGCGTTCCGGTTGGGCCGCGACCTCCAGATCGAGCGCGAGCAGGCGCAGAATTACATGGACGACTACTTCGGGCGCATGCCGGAGGTCGCCACCTGGATCGAGGCCACCAAAGAGAAGTGCCGCCTCCAGGGCTTCGTCGAGACGCTGTTCGGTCGCCGCCGGCTCATCCCGGAGATCTACGCCAAGGACTTCCAGGAGCGCATGGCGGCGGAACGCGAGGCCGTGAACTCCGTGGTGCAGGGCACCGCCGCCGACCTCATCAAGATCGCCATGATCCGGGTCCACGCCGCGTTGCCAACCGCTGGCCTCCGCGCCCGACTGCTGCTGCAGGTCCACGACGAGCTCCTCCTCGAGGTGCCCGATGCCGAGATCGACGCCGTGCAGGCGCTGGTCCGACGTGAGATGATGGGGGCCGCAGCGCTCGTGGTACCGCTGGTGGTCGATGTCGGCCACGGGCACGACTGGAACGCGGCGAAAGGGGAGTGATCGAATGAACGCACCCGTTCGCGCGTCGAACTTCGACGCCACCCCTGGGTGGCAGAAGGAGGAGGGATGACCACCGCCGTCAGGTCCGCGAAGGACGACGCGCGACTCGCGAGCTTCGAGGCTGATCGCGAGCTCCTCGAAGCGGTGCTGAAAGGGGATGGCACCGCCTACCGCGGCCTGGTCGAGAAGTACCAGACCCGGGTCTACGGCATGGTGTTCGGCATGCTCCGGAACGCCGAAGACGCCCGCGACGTGACGCAGGAGGCCTTCGTCAAGGCCTATCGGAGCATCGAGACGTTCCGCCTCGAATCCAGCTTCTACACCTGGATCTACCGAATCGCCATGAACCTCGCCATCGACTTCACCCGCAAGCGGAAGCGCCGGGAGACGAGCGGGTTCGACGAGTCCATCGCCGTGCGCGGCGCCGACGGCGAGATCGCCGAAGCCCACCACGAGGACGGCCCGAGCCGTCAGCTCGAGCGGAAGCGCCTGTTCGCCCGCATCATGGACGCCATGCAGGAGCTCCCGGAAGACCAGCGGGAAGTCATCCTGTTGCGCGAGCTCGAAGGTCTTCAGTACAAGGAGATCGCCGACATCATGGGCATCCCCGAGGGCACCGTGATGTCCCGCCTGTTCTACGCTCGCAAGAAGCTCCAGAAGCTGCTCGCTGGCGAGCACACCCCAGCCACTCAGGATCGTTCGGAATGATCGGCGCCCGTCGAATGAACCGGCGGGCGGCGCGTCCACGGAACGAATGGGAAGGTGGGGAATGACCCGCACGATCGAGAACCTGCTGATTCGGCTTCGCGAAGGGGACGTTCGTCCCGGCGATCTGGAGGCGGCGCGCGCGTTGGTCGCGGCGGATCACCGGGTGCCTGACGAAGTTCGGGCCGAGGTGTTCCTGTCGCCCCCGGAGGTGTCGTCGGACGCAGCCGGGGTGTTGGCCCTGCTCGGCTGCGACGACCTCGGAGAGGTGTTGGTCGACGGGTTGCGGGCCGAGCTCGCTTCGCTTGCGCCCTTGCAGGAGGTCGCGGTGGAGGGCGGCGAGTCGTGGGAGCCGATCCGGCTGGCGCTCGTCGAGGGCCTCACCGAGGCCGCGTCCGTGGTCGACGTGGCGGAGCACGTCATGCACCGGTTGCCCCTGGCGGCGTTCGCCCACGGCTCGCTGGTCGGGTCCGCGGTGGCTGGGGAGGCCGGCTCGGTCGAGGTCGCCGACCGGGTCTCGTCGGACCTCGGCATGTCCGCGGTCCCGGTCGCCGAGGCGGTCCGCGTGCTCGGTGGTTCGGTCGACCTGGCGGACGCGGTACTCGCCGAGGTCGGCTTCGAGCGGTCGCAGGTCGCGGAAGCAGTGCGGGCCGAAGCTGGCGCGGTCGACGTGTCGGCGCGGGTGATGTCCGAGCTCGGGTTGGTGCGGGCCGCAACGGCGTTGCCCAAAGGTGGGTCGGTGGTATCGCCGACCGTCCAGCTCCCGGCTCCTGCGAACACCCGGTGGGGCTTCGCCGGCTTCGCGCTCGCTGCGGCGCTGCTGGTGTCGGTGGTCGTGGCGCGGCTCGCGAGCCCGGTGCCGGGCACGATCGTGGTGGCGGTGCACGGCTCCGTGTTCGCCCACGCGGGCGAGGTGGTGATCGAAGACCTGGAGTACGGCGTCGGCGTACAGGTCATCCAGACCGAAGGTGACGAAGGTGCTGTAATCCTCTGGGTCGACGAGGAGGCCTGACATGACGCGGATTCTCTCCAAGCTGGTTCGTGGGGCGCTGCTCGTCGGGGCGGTCACCGTGGCGTCGGGGTGGGGTGGGGCTGCACTCGCGGCGCCGCCGGAGCGCCCCGCGGCGGGGGTGCGTGATCAGGCCGGTCCCAACCGCGTCCGGGTCGAGGTCAAGGTGGTGCTCGCGACGGCGGGTGGCCAGATGGATCCGCGCCTGCAGGACATCGCCAGGGAGCTGCGTTCGAACTTCGAGCAGTTCCAGGGGTTCCAGCTGCAGTCGTCGCACGCCGACGCCATCGGACCGAACCAGTCCACGTCGTTCGCGTTCGACGGCGGTCGCCGCGCGACCATCACCCTGTTGTCCCGGGAGGACACGCGGGCGCGGGTGCGGATCGAGCTGTTCAACCGCGCGAACGAACGCCAGCTCGACACGACCGTCTGGGTGCCGAAGGGCAAGATGTTCCCGGTCGGGGTGAAGTCACAGGAGGGGCGCCTGCTCCTGCCGGTCACCGTGGACTTCTGAGCGTTAGGCGCCTCCACGACGGAGGTGCCCGTGACCATCTTCCAGAAGATCATCGACCGCCAGATCCCGGCGACCATCGTCTACGAAGACGACCGCGCGCTGGCCTTTCGCGACGTGGCGCCGCAAGCGCCCGTCCACGTGCTCGTCATCCCGAAGCAGCCCATCCGCAGCCTCGCGAGCGCAACCGACGAGGACGCGGCGCTGCTGGGGCACCTGCTGACCGTGGTTCGCAAGGTGGCGGCCGCCGAGGGCCTGGAGGGCGGCTACCGCGTGGTCACCAACATCGGCGCAGATGGTGGGCAATCGGTGGACCACCTGCACTTCCACGTGCTCGGGAAGCGCCGGCTCGGGTGGCCTCCCGGCTGAGGACCGACCTCAGGGAAGCGTGCCTTCAGGGAAGCGTAATCGTGCGGCCCTCGGCGGCGAGCGAGATCTCGAGACCCTCGACGGGCGTGGCGGCCCACTTGGCGGCGAGCGCGTCGAGGTCGTCGTCCGACGCGTCCGGCAGGTGGTGGAACAACACGAGGTGCTTCGCGCGGGCGGCCTTGCAGATGGCGACGGCGTACTCTGGGTACGAGTGGCCCCAGGTCATCTTCTCCAGGTACTCCTGGTAGTCGTACATCGTGTCGTAGACGACGAGGTCGCAGTCCGTCAGCCAATCCACCGCGCGTTGTTCGGCGGCGGTGGCGGGGAGGTCGGCCATGAGGCCCTCGCCGGGCCTCGCGAACGGCATGGTGTCGGTGACGTAGGCCACGGAGCGCCCGCCGGCTTCGACGCGGTATCCGATGGAGCCCCCGGGGTGGTTCAGGGAGAACGGGATCACCCGGAACGGCGCGAGGTCGAGCTCGCGCCCCGATCTGAGGGCCGAGAACGTGACCTGGGCAGGGAGTTCGCCGATCTTCGTGGGGTGGTACACCCCGTTGAGGTATCGGCCGAGCTTCTCTCGGGCGTCTTCGTCGTTGAACGCAGGGACCCAGACCCGGACCCGGTACCCGGGTGTGTAGATCGGGAGGAAGAACGGGAACCCGAACACGTGATCCATGTGGAGGTGCGTGAACAACACCCACGCTTCTCGCGCGCTCTCGCCGACGAGCTTGTAGCCGAGCTTCTGCGCGCCGGTTCCACAGTCGAGAACCACCGGCGGCGCGCCGTCGACGCGGACCTCGAGGCACGAGGAGTTCCCGCCGTACCGCTGCGTTTCCCAACCTGGTGTCGGGATCGAGCCACGCACTCCCCAGAACGTCAACCGCAATCGATCCCCGTCCGAAGGCTGTACCAAGGTAGGCGGCATGGCGGGTGGCTTCACCCGGCCCCGAGAACCTTACCACACGGCTGGCGGCGCCCCAAAGGCAGCGCAGCGGGTTCTCCGCGTCTATCGCAAAAACACGAACGGCCGTCCGAAGACAGCCGCAAGGTCGAACCAGGGGAAGGGTGGTGCGCGGTAGAGGATTCGAACCTCTGGCCTTTGGCTCCGGAGGCCAACGCTCTATCCAGCTGAGCTAACCGCGCAGAGGGCCGTAAAGGCCTGAACGGGTCTATCCCTCCACCCGACCCTGTCAAGGGTTGCGCCGACCGAGCTACGAACGCCCCAGGATCCACTGGTGGAGGCCGGGCAGCACCTCGTCCTGCCAGGCATTGCCGGCGCGGATCTGCGCGAACTCGCGGAACAGCCCGGAGAGCACGAAGCAGACCTCGTCGTAGAGGTGCACCCGCTCGAACAACGCCTCTTCCATGCCCTGGCCACCTGCGCCTTCGCTGACGACGGACGGGAGCTTCAGGGCGGTGAGGTGCATCGCCGGACCCTTCAGGGTGAAGAGGAACTCGCGGTCTTCGCGCCGCAAGCCCAGGCGGATCTCCTGGAGCACCTTGCCGCCAGCGAGCGCGGCGCGGGCCTCGAGGGTTGCGGCCGGGTTCTCGCCGGTCATCACGGCGACCACCTTGGTCTCCTCGGCGGCCCGGAACGCCAGGCGCTCGTCCACCCACAGGTCGACCGCGCCCACAGGCGCAGGCAGGTCGAACGCCGCGCCGCGCTGCTCCGAGGTGTACCAGAGCCACGTGTAGAACTCGCCCGCCAGGTGGGGGACGATCGGGAGTCCTTCCTGTACGTCGCTCACGGCGTCCTCCCGGCGGCGAGGTGAACTTCGGGGCCTCCGAGCTGCACGGGGCTCGGGGCGCGGGTGATCAGGGCTTCCATGGTGGAGCGGTCCTGCAGCCAGTCGAGCGGCGACCACGGCACGAGCTTGAGGCCGAACGTACGCAGGAACCGCTTGCGGACACGGTCTCCGACGGAGTCGGACAGGGCGTGTACCAGCAGGTACCCCTGTTCGACGTGCCACGCGATCTCGGTGACCGCCGAGCTCGGCAACGTGCGCGAGAGCCAGTCCTGCTCGAGGTTCTCCTTGAGCTCGGTGCGGATGGCGTTGGGGCAGCGCTCCACGCCGCGCTCCTTGCACCATGCCTCGCACTTCTTCTCGAGGGTCGCGCGGAAGAGCCGTGTCGGGAGGCGCTTCTTGTCGACCCGGAGCGCGAACAGGGCCACCCCGTTGTAGAGCCAGCGGTTGAAGTCGTGGAACTCGTTGTCGAGGAGGTTGTGCACCTGGACCCAGCCCTCGACCTCCTCCTTGCCCTGGCCCTGGGGCGGCTCCTGAAACGCGTGTTGGTCGAGGGCGTCGCGGAACCGCTCCCGCCAGCCTGCGGCCACGTCGCCCACGACGCGGTAGCGCGACACGCTCATGGCTCCCGACACGATGCCCATCCGACCTCCGGAGCCGGGGGCCTATCCGTCAGGCGAAGTCGACGGTAGGCACCGTGGGAAGGAGCCCGCGGTCCTCGGCCCACCGGAACAGGTGATGGATCGCGCGCCGACCGTCCTCGGCGTAGTCGAGGGTGCGGTGGTTTGCGTACATGCCGAGGTAGCGGTCCACGCGTTCGCGGGTGCGGAGCGCCCCCCCGCGCGCGAGGAGCCATTGGATCGCCGCTTCGCGGTCCGCGAGCGCGTGGGCCACCGACGCCTGCAGGAGTGCGCTGACGGGCGCGACGTGTTCGGCCAGGCTCCGCCGGATCGCGTTGCCACCGAGGGGCAGGGGAAGCCCCCCGGTCTGGCGGGCCCACTCCTCCCCGAGCTCCGCGAGGCGCACGAGACCGCGGTCCTCGTACGTCAGGCGGCCCTCGTGGATCACCAGCGCGGCGTCGACCGCGCCCGAATCCAGGGCCTCGAACACGCGGGCATACGGCTCGATCGGGATCACGACCGGCTCCGGGTGTACGTCCGGGAACAGGAGCCGGAAGACCAGCCAGGCGCTGGTGGTGAGGCCGGGGACCGCGAGCTTCGCGCCGGTGAGCGAGGACAGCGGCCGATCTCCGCGGGCGACCACCACGGGGCCGTAGCCGTCGCCCATCGACCCACCGTGCGCGAGGAGGCGGTACCGCGCCTGCACCCGGGGGTAGTGGGCGATGGAGATCGCGCATACGTCCACGTCTTCGGCCCCCGACGCGATCGCGTTGAGCGCATCGGTGGGAGAGTTCGTGATCTGGAAGGTGTATGGCCCGGTGGGG
>JBIKWC010000149.1:0-16675 GCA_044356535.1 Myxococcota bacterium | reverse complement strand
GCCTCGCCCCCGAGGGGGTGGTACGCGTCCGGCACCTCGGCACCTACAACTGCCGCACCATCGCCGGGTCCGCGTCCCTGTCGCGCCACGGGTATGGCGACGCCATCGACGTGTCGGGCTTCGACTTCGACGACGGCGCCACGTGGACCCTCGTCGACGACTGGGAACACGAGGTCACCACGTTCGACACCGACGCCGGCGAGTGGCTGTTCGAGACGGCCCAGTCCTGGCACGACGATCGGCTGTGGAACATCATCCTCACGCCCAACTACAACAGCGCCCACGACGACCACTTCCACGTGGACCTCACCCCCGGCTCCGACTTCCTCGGCGTTCGGGGGCCGTACGTGTTCGGTCCGAATCCCTGGTCGGGTGAGTGAGGGCTTTGACGAATGAACGCCGGCTCCGCGCGTCGGAGCCCGACCCTGGAGGACCTTTGTCGCGCAAGCTCCTGCTCCTGTTGCCCGCGTTCCTGGTCGGCATCTCCTGCGACTACGTCGAGAAGGCCGAGGACATCCTCGAGACCTGCACGGACGCCTGCGTCCAGGTCGACACCTGCTCGGTCGAGCCCCCGGACCCGAACTTCGGCAGCATGGGCGCCTCCGGGATCGAGGGCCTCGACTGCGCGGGCGGCTGCGCCTCCGACGACCGCGAGCTCCGCGGGTACAGCGACTGCCAGCTCACGTGCATCGTCGAGTCCACGTGCGACACCCTCGCCGACTGCTGGAAGCCCGAGTCCGAGCTGTACGCGCAGTACTGCCTCGACGGCCGCACCGTGCCCGAGATCGTGCCGGACGTGGTCCCCGACAACGGCACGCAGTCGGGCTCGGAGCGTGCCGATCGCGTCCTCTCCCACCCCTCGGTGGCCATCGCCGTGGACGACGCCGGTGACGCAGGCGGGTTCGTGGTGCACACGGGCGACCACCCCCCGCAGCTCGTCGGCAAGTTCGACGTCGTGGGCCAGATCGACGAGTCCTCGTACGCGCGGCCGGTCGGGTCGCCGATCCGCACCTCGATCTGCTTCTGGGACTACACCGAGGGCCCCGGCGGGGTCGAGGTCACCTACTGCGAAGACGGTGTCCCGGGGCAGGACTCCGCGCCGCTCACCGGCGACGGCCGCGACTTCACCACGTACTTCGAGTTCCCCGACGCCACGATCCTGTTCTCGGGCCGGCTCGAGGAGGACGGCACGGCCTCGTCGGTCGAAGCGCTGGTGGTCTACACGTACGCCGTGGACGTGTGGGAGCTCAGCCACACCGACTGGACGCCGGCTGGCGACTGCAACAGCTGCGACGAGTGAGCCGCTGACGCCGGCGGTCGATCAGCCCCGCAGCTGGGTGTAGAGGAACCGCACGAGGTCCGTCGTCGTGAGGATGCCGACCAGGTGGTGGTCGACTGGATCCACGACGGGGAGCGCGTGCCAGGCACCGTCCCCGAGCCGCTCCGCCGCCACCCGCAGCAGGTCCTCGGGGTGGAGGACCTCGGGGAGCGGGCTCATCACCTCGCGCACGGGGACGTGCTCGAGCCAGGCCTCGTTGGTCTCGCGGTCGGGGACCCAGCGCTCGAGGCTGGCGCGCGCCACGTCGAGCGCGGTGACGATGCCCACGAGTCGCCCGCCGTCCACCACGGGGAGGTGGTGGAACCCGCGGTCGGCGAGCGTGCGGGACACCGCGCCGACGGTGGCGTCGGGCGAGACGGTGGCCACGTCGCGCTGCATCAGCGAATGGACTCGGGGGTCGGGGATCACGTCGCCTCCAGGCTCAGGCGTGGTTGTCGGGCTCCACGAACTGCCAGCGGACCTCGGGGCGCTTCTCGCGCACCCGGCGCTCGAACGCGTTGAGCGCGTCGATGAGCGCGTCGGCCGTGAGGCCCGGCTTCACGCCGACCTTGCAGGCCACCAGCACCTCGCCCGGGCCCTGCTGCAGCGCGATGACCCGGAGGACCCCGTCGAGGCCCTCGGTCTCGGCGCAGGCGGCGCGCACGGCTTGCTGGATCTCCGGGTCGGCGGCCTCGCCTTCGAGCAGGGACTTGATCTCGGTCGCCAGGAACAGCGCCACGCCGACCAGGACCACCCCGATCGCCACTGTGGCCCACGCGTCCCACTGGGGGTCGTGCGTGAAGTGCGACAGGGCCACCCCGGTGAGCGCGAAGAACAGGCCCACCACGGCGGCAGAGTTCTCGCCGAACACCACCACGAGGGCGCTGTCCTTCGTCTGGCGGAGGTACTCGAAGAACCCGTACCGGCCCCGCCGCTTGTTGAGCTCGCGGATGTTGGAGAAGGTCGCGTAGCCCTCGAGGACGAGCGCGAACGCCAACATGCCGATCCCGAGCCACAGCTGGGTCGGGCCGGGCTCTTCGGCGTGGTGCTCCCCGAGCTTGTGGATGCCCTCGTACATCGAGAACACGCCGCCGCCCGAGAACAACAACATCGCGACCAGGAACGACCAGAAGTACAGCGATCGGCCGTACCCGAGCGGGTGGGACTCGTCCGGCGGCTGCTGCGACCGCTTCACGCCCACCAGCAGCAACACCTGGTTGCCGCAGTCCGCGAAGCTGTGGATGGTCTCGGCCAGCAGCGCGCCCGAGCCGGTGAGCGCCGCGCAGATGCCCTTGCCGGTGGCGATCACCAGGTTGACGACGAGCGACTGGACGATGTGCGAGGTGTCTTGCGGGTCGTCTGCCACGGGGTCCCCTGGGTGATCGACGCGCCGGGTAACCTCGCCTGCCACGGCGCGCTGCGGTGACTCCGCGGACTTCGTGCGAAGCTTCCCCGAGGGAGGTGCTCCGTGCGCATGCTGGCTGCAGTCGACGTCCACGAGCCCATGGACCCGGTGGTGGACCGGATCGTGCCCTGGGCCCGGCGGTTGGGCGCCACCCTCGACCTGTGTTTCGCGTCCCAGTGGTCCACGGAGGGGTTGCCCGCGCCCTCGCAGCGCACCGACGAGCTCGATCGCCTGTGGACGGAGTGGGCGAAGCGGGCAGAGGTCGAGCGGGCCCGGCTCGAGGCGCAGCTCCTCCGCGTCCCGGAAGACGTGCGCGGGCGGGCGAGGCTCCTGTCGGGTCCTCCGGCCGCCGTCCTCCACGACGCCGCTGCCGGCTACGACCTCACGTGTGTCGTCACCCACGGCCGCACGGGGCTCCCCCGCCTCGTGAGCGGCTCCGTGGCCGCCCGGGTGGTGCGGGGCGCGCCGGTGCCGGTGCTGGTGCTCGGCCTGGGTGACCCGGTCCCGCAGCCCGCCGAGTCGCTGCGTGTCCTCGCGCCGATGGACGGCCACGGAGACCTCGGCGCCCTGCGCTGGGTCGGCACCAACCTGCTGCGGCACCACACGGAGCTGGCGCACGTGCGCACCGACGGCGCCCCCGTGTGGGTCCCCGGGCCCCCGCGGACCGTGTTCGCTCCCCAGAACCCGGACGTGGTGCGCGCCGAGCTCGCCGCCCGCGCCGCCGCGGTCGGGTTCGCGGACGCCCCCATGCACCTCGTCGACTCCGCGGGGCACCCCGGGGACGCCCTCGTGGCCCTCGCGAAGGAGCAGTCGATCGACCTGATCGTGATGCCCACCCACGGACGGCACGGGCTGGCGCGCCTGGTGCTGGGCTCGGTCGCAGAGCGGGTGGCGGAACACGCCCACTGCGCGGTGCTGGTGGTGCCGCTGTCCCTGACCTGAGCCGTCAGTTGGGCGTGGCGAGGGCGACCGCGCCCGTGGAGCGGTTCCCGGCGGTGTCCAGGGCACACAGGCGGAAGGCATACGAGGTGCCTGCGGTGAGCCCCGTGACGGTCGCTGGGGACGTTGTGCCCGTCCAAACCGGCGCGCCCGCGCAGTTCGACGGCGCCGTGCTGCCCGTGGCCTGCACGACGACGTAGCTGGCGACTCCCGAGTGCGCGTCCGTGAAGCCGGAGAACGACAACGTCGCCTGCCCGGTCCCTGCCGTCGCGCTCACGGTGCCGTTGACGGGGAACGTGCTGTCGAGGCCGATGGTGTCGGACACCACGGTGGACACGTTGCCATACGTGTCCTTGAACGAGGCGTACACCGTCTTCGTCCCCGACGCGCCCGACAGCGTCCAGCTCTTGGACGGGGTCCAGGCGAAGAACGCCGTGCAGGTCGACGTGTTCGACAGGCAGGCGTGGGTGACGCCCGAGGTGTCGGTGGCCGACAACGTCGCCGTGATGGTGGTCGTCTTCGTCCAGGCGTCCCCGGCCGCCAGCACCACCGTGCCGGTCGGAGCCACGTACTCGGGCGCCGGACGCGCGGTGAGCGTCGTGCCGGTGGAGCGGTTCCCGGCCACGTCCACGGCGCACACCCGGTAGGCGTACGTCGTGCCGTCGGTCAACCCCGTCAGGGTCGCCGTGGTCGCGGTCCCGGTCCAGGCCAACACCCCGCTGCAGTTCGCCGGCGCCGTGGTGCCCACGGCCTGGGCGATCGCGTAGCTCGCGAGACCGGAGTTGGCGTCCGCGAAGCCGGCCCAGGCCAGCACCACCTGCCCGCTGCTGCCCGTTGCCGTGACCGTTCCGTTCGTGGGCACCTGCGTGTCGAGCTGGATCGTGTCGGAGACGGCGGTGGACACGTTGCCCCAGGTGTCCTTGAACGAGGCGTACACGGTCTTGGTGCCCGAGCCCGTCGAGAGCGTCCACGGCTTCGACCCGGTCATCGCGAACCAGGAGGTGCAGGTCGCGGAGTTGGACAGGCACGCGTGGGTCACCCCGGACGCGTCGGAGGCGACGAGGGTCGCCGTCACCGCCGTACGGGAGGTCCAGTCCGCTCCGGCGTTGAGCGAGATCGTGCCCGTGGGCGGCACGAACTCCGGCGCAGGACGCGTCGAGATCACCGCCCCGGTGGAGCGGTTCCCCGCTGCGTCGACGGCACAGAGCCGCCACGCGTACGTGGTGCCGTTCGTCAGGCCCGTCCGCGTGACGGTGAGGTCGCTGCCCGACCACACGCTGGCGCCCGCACACGACGAGGGCGCCGTGGCCGTCGCCGACTGGACCAGCACGTAGCTCGCGACCCCGGAGCCGCTGTCGGTGAACCCGGTCCAGCTCAGGGTGGCCTGGCCGCTGGCGGGCACCGCGGTCAGGGTGCCGTTGCCGGGGACCGTCTGGTCCAGGCCGATCGTGTCGGTCACGGCGGTGCTGACGTTGCCCCAGGTGTCCTTGAACGACGCGTACACCGTCTTCGTTCCCGGTCCACCGGGCAGCGTCCACGCCTTCGAGGTGGTCATCGCGAACCAGCTCGTGCAGGTCGACGTGTTCGAGAGGCACGCGTGGGTCACCCCGGACGCGTCGGTGGCGGCCAGGGTCGCGGTGATCGCCGTCACCCGGGTCCAGTCCGCGCCGGCCGCGAGCGAGATGGTGCCCACCGGGGCGTCGGTCTCGGGAACCGGGCGGCCGGTGGTGACCGCGCCCGCCGAGAGGTTCCCCGCGCCGTCGACCGCGCAGACCCGGAATGCGTAGGTGGTGCCGTTCACGAGCCCGGTCACCGTGGCCGGCCCCGCGGTGCCCGTCCACACCGCGGGGCCCGTGCAGTTCGACGGGGCCACCGTGCCCGTGGCCTGCACCAACACGTAGCTCTCGACCCCCGAGCCCGCGTCCGCGAACCCGGTCCACGACAACGTCAGCTCCCCGTCGCCCGGGGTGGCCGTCAGCTGCCCGTTCGTCGGGGCGGCGGTGTCCAGCGCGATCGTGTCGCTGGCGGGCTCGGACGTGTTGTCCCACGCATCCCGGAACCACACCGTCACCGTCTTGGTGCCAGCCCCCGAGCTCAGCGTCCACGGCATCGTCGGGGCGTACGGCACCCAGGCGCTGCAGGTGGTGGTGTTGGAGACACACACCTCGGCGGCCTCGGCCGAGTCGAGGGTCAACTCGACGGCGGCGAGGCGGGTACCCGCGGCGCCCCCCGCGATCTGCACGGTGCCCTCCGGGGGCACGGCCGCCTCCTGCTCCACGGCGAAGGCCCGCCCGGAGACGTCGACGTACCCGATGCGCGCACCCCCGTGGTTGAGCTCCGCGGTCCAGGTGACCTGCCCGTCCGCGTTGCCCGCCGTCACGTCCACCGAGATCCAGTCGTCCTGCGGCGTGACCGTCCAGCTGCAGCCCGCGCCGGCGTCGATGTCGAACGTGCCGGTCCCGCCGTCTCCGCCCGCCGCCCCGTTGAGCGGCGACACCGCGTCGATGCAGTCCGAGACCGCGGAAGCCAGGTCGATGCGCGGGAACACGAGCCCGTTGCGGGTGTCGGTGACGAGCACGCCGGTGGTCTCGAGGGTTGCCTCCAGCTGGTCGAGGGTGTCCGAGGGGTTCGCGGCGCGAAGGACCGCCATCGCGCCGGCCACGTGCGGGGAGGCCTGCGAGGTGCCCCCCATCGTGTACCCGCCAGCGGTGATCAACGCGCCGGGCGCCAACACGTCGAGGAACGACGCGGAGTTCGAGAAGCAGGTGACCTTGTCCGCGGCCGACGAGGTGTCGGAGCAGCCCGACCACCCCATGGCCCCGAGGTTCGAGTCGTAGACGGCGCCCACCGTCACGGCGGACCCGTTGCACGCGGGTGAGCCGACCGCGTTGGTGTACGCGTTGTTGCCGGACGCCACCACGACCGCGACGTTCGCGGCCCGGGTGGTGGTGATGGCGCTCGAGAACACGTCCGTACACGGCGCCGTGAACGCGCCCGAGCCCAGGCTCATGTTGACGGCGGCGATGTCGTACGTGGCCTGGTTCGCGACGACCCAGTCGAGGGCGGCCAGGATGTCGGTGGAGTAGCCGAGGTTGCCGTTGAATACGTCCAACGCCAGGATGTCGGTGCCGGGCGCCACGAGCGCCACGATGGCCGAGACGTTCGTGCCGTGGCCGTTGGTGTCTCGCACGCCGTCGCTCGGCGCGAGGTCCGCGGCGTACTTCACCCGACAAGTGGACGGGACCCCCACCGCCGTACACGAACCCAGGTCGGGGTGGGTCCAGTCGGCGCCAGTGTCCAACACGGCCACGGCCGTGCCCGCGCCCGTGAAGCCCGAAGTGGTGGCCGCCGGCTGGCCGATCAACGCGAGGCTCGTGGTGTCGTACGCCTCCACGAGGACGTCGGCCTCCACCGCCGTCACGAGGTCCTGCTCGAGCAACCAGTCCGCAGCGTCCAGCGAGGCCAGCTCCAGCGCGACCTGCGGGAAGTGTTCGTACTGTCGCACCAGCACGGCGTCGTCGGGGAGCTCGGCCACCAGAGGCTCCCCGAGCGCCAGGACCCGCGAGGCCCGCTCCCGCAGCGCGCGCACCCGCTCCCCGCGCCGGACGCCCTGGGCCGGGAGCGCCGGCAGGCGCTGGTGGTCCAGCGTCACCACCACCGTGGTGACCTCCCCGTCCCCGAGGCGCCGCGCCAGCTGCTCGTCGAGAAGGGGAGGCCCACCCGAGTCCGAGCGCTCCTCCGGAGGCTCCGCACACGCAACCGCCAGCACCACCCCGACGACGCCCCACCGGACCGACATGGAACCCTCCCACCGCCGGACCCTCCTCGGACCATCCCCGGCGACTTCCAGGGCGAGGTGGTCGCGGCCGCCGACCGCCGCGGATACCGGGCCCGACGGAGAGCCCGTGACACCCAGCCGCTTGTTCCGCGACGACCTCTTGACCGGCCAGGTGGCCCTCGTGACCGGCGGGGGCACCGGGATCGGCGTCGCCGCCGCCCGCGAGCTCGGCAGCCTGGGCGCCACCGTCGTGATCGCCTCCCGCAAGGAGGAGAACGTGCGCCCCGCTGCCCTCGGGCTGTCCCAGGAGCTCGGGCGGACCGTGGACGGCCTCGTGTGCGACATCCGCGACCGCGACGCCGTCGACCGCACCGTGAAGCAGACCCTCGAGCGACACGGCCGCCTCGATCTGCTCGTGAACAACGGCGGCGGTCAGTTCTTCTCGCCCGCCGACATGATCACGCCCAAGGGCTGGGACGCCGTGGTGGCCACCAACCTCACCGGGACCTGGAACGTCACCAAGGCCGTCGCCGACGCGTGGATGCTCGCGAACGGGGGCTGCGTCGTGAACGTGACGATGCTGACGCGGCGCACGTTCCCGGGCATGGCGCACTCGGTGGCCGCGCGCGCTGGTGTGGAGGCGATGACCCGCACGCTCGCCGTCGAGTGGGCGAGCCGAGGGGTGCGGCTCAACTGCCTGGCGCCCGGGATCATCGCGTCGAGCGGGCTCCGGCGGTACCCGGCCGGCCTCGACATGATCGAGGGCATGGTGAAACACGTCCCCATGAAGCGGCTCGGCACCACCGAGGAGCTCGCGTGGTGGATCGCGTTCCTCGCCTCGCCGGCGGGGGCCTACGTCACCGGCCAGACGCTCACGGTGGACGGCGGCAAGGAGCTGTGGGGCGACTGGTGGGAGATCCCCGATCCGGCCACCCCCACGCCGGTGGTGATCCCGAAGGAGCCGTGGGAGCCGTGATCGGCCTCCTCCTCCTGCCGCTGGCCCAGGCCAGGAAGCCGGCCGAACCCGTGGCGCCACCCCCTCCCCCGACGCCCGACTTCTGGTCTGCGGAGGGCCTGCAACGCGAGCTCGACATCCTCCTGCCCGCGATCGAGCGGCAGTCGGGGCGCACGTTCCACACCCGGCCGAAGGTCGAGCTGGCCACGCCGGAGGTGTTCAAGCGGATCCTCGCCGAAGAGCAGCAGCTGATGCTCGACGTGTTGATGCGGGACACGCCGCCGGAGCTCCGCGTCTCCAGCGAACAGTCCGGGGTGGTGCCGGGCCTGCTCGGGAAGTACGCGGTGTTCGACGACACGTTGTTCCTGTGCCGCGACGAGCTCGAGCGGACGGCCGCCGACCTCGAGGTCGCCGACCCCACCCGGTTCGCGCGCCCCGTGTTGGTCCACGAGCTCGTCCACGCGCTGCACGACCAACAGGTCGACCTCACGGTGCAGCTCCGCGCCCTCCAGGACCTCGACGCGTTCCGGGCCAACCAGGCGACCGCCGAGGGGCTCGCGACCTGGGTCACCGAGCGGGTGGCCGCCGAGCTCGACTTCCTGCCCGACGCGCAGCGCCTGGAGGCCCTCCAGGGCTGGAGCGACGGCAAGCTCGTGGTGAAGGAGCAGTTCTCGATCTGGGCGGCCTATGGGCTCGGGCGCGAGTCCATCGCCGCGCACTTCGCGGCCGGGGGCCACGAGCAGGTGTGGCGGGTCGCCGTCACCCCGCCGGTCTGGTCGCGGGGCGTGTTCGACCCCACCCAGGCGTTCACCCCTCGGCCGGCGCCGTCGCGCGACTGGTCGGCCACGCTGCTCGGCGCCGAGAAGAAGCTCACCGACGCCGACTGGGTCGTGTGGACCTCGCTGCTCGGCGACTACGACCTCGTCGGCGAGGCCCTCCTCGGCGACAACGTGGACGCGCTCGAAGGGGTCGCTGCGCACCTCGTCGACGCGTGGCACCTCCAGGGGTCCCTGCCCGATCGCGACGGAGAGATCAGGGTCCTGCGCTTCGACGGCCCGGAGTGGCCGCTGAAGTACCTCGACCTCCTGCAGGCCCAGCAGGTCGCGGAGGCCGCGCGCGGCTCGGTGCCCGGGGTCTCGGAGGTGGACATCACCTTCACCCCCTGGGACAAGGTCCCGGGCGACCGCGCGGTCCTGCGGGACTCCCGGCTGGCGGGCGCTCCGGGCGTGTACACCGAGCGCCACGCCGGGTGGGTGGTGCGCGGCGACACCCTCGTGGTCGTGGTCGCCGGTCGGTTCCGGCCGGGGCTCCGGCTCCAGTGGACGATCGAGGAGGTCTTCACGCGGCTGGCCGGAGCTCCGTGAAGTCTGGTGCCCGCCGCCGGGGGGCATGCTACCTCTGGGGACCCGGAGGTGCTCCGTGACGGTGCTCGCGTTCCTCGTCGCCTGTTCCGAGTACTCGGTGAAGCCCACGGCCGACGTCGCGGTGTCCCCCGAAACCGACACCGACACCGACGCCGATACCGACTCGGACACGGATACCGACACCGACACCGACACCGACACCGACACCGACACCGACACCACGACGACGCCCGTCGCGGACGCCCTGGTGTACGCCAACACGTCGGGCGAGCTGTTCGAGATCGAGCCGCAGACCGGCGCCCGGACCTCCGTGGGCACGTTCACGTACGGCGGAGCACCGGTCGACAACATGGTCGACATCGCGATCGACCTGCAGGGCCGGATGTACGGCGGCACGTTCGACGCCCTGTACCGGATCGACCCGACCGACGCGAGCCTCACCAAGGTCTGCGACACCGACCTCCGCCCCTACGCCCTGGCGTTCACCTCGACCGGCGTGTTGTTCGCGGGCGCCGCCGAGGATGTGGTCGAGGTCGACCTGTCCGACTGCTCCACGAGGGCCCTCCTCACGGGCTCCGTGTGGACGACCTCCGGCGACCTCGTGGGCCTCCCGGACGGCTGGCTCTACTGGACCGTCCGCGGCCCCTCGAGCGACGAGCTCGTGCGGGTGGATCCGGACGACGGGCGCACCCAGTGGGTCGGCGAGATCGCGTCGGCCCGGCTGTACGGGCTCGGGTACGACGACGGCGTGTTGTTCGGCTTCTCGGCCGACGGTGAGATCGTGGGCATCGATCCCTCCACGGGCGCCACGAACGCGCTCGTCAGCGACGGCACCGCCTGGTGGGGCGCCACCACCAACCCGGTCCAGTGGTAGGGTCGAAGCGGCCGGGGGCGAGCGATGGGAGCTGACGTCACGGTCTCAGCGGCCTCGGGCACCCAGGCAGAGGTGCCGGCGCTGATCGAGCTCCGGCGCGCCGCGTTCGAGGACCTCAACGAGGACTGCTCGAACCTCGCAGTCACCGGGTTCGAAGCGGTCTACGTCGAGGACTGCAACGAGGGGGTGGATCCCCTCCACCTCTGGGTCAAGGCAGGGACCGCAGAGACGACGGGGAGGGTCGAGATCGGCGCCCGGACGTTGTTCGACCCCGACGCGATGGGCTTCCAGGCGTTCGAGGAGTTCGAGGTCGACGAAACCCCAGCCGGGTGGACCGCGGCCGGTGCGGGCGCGCTCGTGACGTCGGGCGCGTTCCGCTCGGGCGGCGGAGGGCCGGTGGCCCTGGTGGGTCCCGCCTTCACCTACAACTTCACGCCCTCCGCCTCCCTCGTGGTGTGGTTCGTGGCGCTCCGGGGCTCGAGCGCAACAGACCTCGCCGAGCTCGGTGCCGCCGACGCCGCGGATCCTCCCGACCTCGACGAGGGTTGGACCTACGTCTCCTCCGCGGACGTCTCGACCCGCTACGGCGGTCAACTCGAGGATGTTGTTTCCGGGGGCCGCTTCATCACCGGCGCGGGCCGGTTCCGGGCGTCCATGGATCGCACCACGCGGACGCTCGAGGTAAGCGGCGGGTTCACCCCGTACCTGTCCGAGCTCGGCGCGACCCAGACCTTCGTGAGCAAACCCTACGTGGGGCTCAAGGGCACCCAGATCGCGGTCGAGCGGATCCTCGTGCACCCGACCGCCCTCCGGCAGGCGGACGCGCCCGTCTACGACGAACCCATCACCACCGAGACCGGGACCGGCACCGGCACCGGCACCGGCACCGGCACCGGAACGGGGGGCTCCACGAGCACCGGGCTGTCGGTCACCGACCCGGGCTGCCAGTGCGGCCACACCTCGGGGGCAACGGTCGGCGCGGCGGCGCTCGCGGCGCTGTGGGTCGTGCGGCGGCGCGCTCGGCGGCTGTCTCGGGCCTGACACCTGCGTGACCGGGTCGTGGTCGGGGCCAGTGGAGGCGTTAAGGGCGCCGCTACCAGGAGGCCTCGATCATGCCAGTCCGGTTCCGAACGCTCGGTCGCACGTCCCAGCTCACCCTCGAAACTGCGGAGGATCTCGCCTCGGTGGCCGCCCTGCCCGACGCGTTGTGGGTGGCCACTGCGGCCACCGTCGACACGCTGCGCCTCGACAAGGGGTTCCTGGCCCTCGTCGACACCGACGGTGACGGTCGCGTGCGGTCCGACGAGATCCGGGCGTCGATCACCTGGGCGCTGGCGGTGTTCCGCGACCGCTCCGGCTTCAAGCCCGGGAACACCACCCTCGCCCTCGCCTCGCTCGCCGAGACCGGGGACGGCGCCGCGGTGCTCGAAGGCGCGCGACGCATCCTCGAGGGCTCCGGGAACCCCGCCCGCAAGGAGCTCGGCCTCGACGAGGTCCGCAAGGTCCGCGCCGACGAGGAGGCGAAGGGCCTCTCCTCCGCGGGCAAGGTGCTCCTGGCGGCCGCAGGCGACGACGCTGCGCTCGGGACCTTCCTCGGACACGTGCTGGAGGTCACCGGCGGCGAGAAGCACCCCTCCGGGGACCCCGCCGTCACCCAGGCCACGCTCGACGCCTTCCGCGCGCAGGGCACCGAGTGGCTCGCGTGGAACGACCGGCCGGCCACCGACGCCGCCATCCTCCCCATCCCCGCCGTCGCCGAGGCCATGGCCGCCCACGACGCCGTGGCCGCCAAGCTCGAGCAGTACTTCCTGCTGTGCGACACGGTCCACCTGGACGCCACCCTCGCCAGCCGCGCCTGGATCGACGCCACCAGCACCGACCTCCTCGATCCGGTGGCTGCTGCCGCCCTCCTCGAGAAGGCGCCGCTCGCGAGGCCCCGCGCGGACGGCATCCTCGAGCCCGCTGCCGGCCTGAACCCGGCCTGGCGGGCGCGCGTGACCGCCTGGCTCGACGCCGCTGTGAAACCGTTCGGTGGGGACCCGACCCGCCTCGACCGCGCTGCTGCCGCGGCCGTCGCCGGAAAGGTGGCCGCGTTCCGCGCCTGGCAGGGGGCCCGGCCCGCCACCAAGGCCGGTGACCGCGGCGTCGATGCGCTCCGCGCGCACATCGCGGACGCGGGCTTCGAGGTGCGCACCAAGGCGCTGCTCGCGAAGTCCGAGACCGCGGCGGTCGCGCTCGACGGCGTGAAGCTCGTCGAGAAGGCGATCCTCCTGCAGGCGTGGCTGTTGCCGCTCTGCAACACCACCGTCTCCGTTCCCGACCTGTTCGACGCGAAGGTGAAGGGCTGGGTCGAGCGGGGCACGCTCGTGATCGACGGCCGCGAGTTCCACCTCGCGATCAAGGTCAACGACCCCGCGCGGGCGGAGCGGTTCGCGGCGATGAGCCCGCTCTACACGATGTTCGTGAAGGTCGGAGACAAGGGAGGCACGCTCGACGAGGAGTTCATGGTCCCGGTGACCGCCGGGGAGCGAGAGCACCTCGTGGACGGCATGTGGGGCGTGTTCTTCGACACGGACGGCCGCGAGCGCCACGCGCAGATCCGCAAGATGGTCGCCAACCCGATCTCGATCAAGGAGGGCGTGCTCGCGCCGTTCCGCAAGGCGGGCGAGGCGATCCAGTCGGCCCTCGACAAGGCGGCTTCGTCGCAGACGGAATCCATGAGCAGCTCGGTGACCTCGACCGCATCGGCCGCCGCCGACAAGACCGCCAACGTCGCGTCGAACACCGTGGCCGCCGCCGAAGCAGCCAAGGCCGCCGACGCCGCCGCGCCCGCCGCTGCACCCGCGCCGGCGCCTGCCGCCACCGCCACCGCCACCTCGGCCCCGCCCTCCAGCCTCGGGAACCTCCCGATGCTCGCTGCTGGGGTCGGCATCGCGCTCGGCGCGATCGTCGCGGCGCTGACCCAGGTGATGGGGATGATCCTCGGCGCAGCTGCCTGGCTCGCGACCGCCGCCGGAGGCCTCGCCGTCAGCTGGGGGGTCCCCGAGAACGTGGCCTCCACGGTGGGCGGCGTGTTGTTCCCGGTGTGGGTGCTGGTCGCCATCGTCGGGCCGCTGCTGGTGGCGTTCCTGATCTACGCAACGCCGATCGCCATCGCGACGTGGTTCCGGCTGCGTCGCCGCGACCTCGCCACGCTGCTGGAAGGCAGCGGCTGGGCCATCAACACCCGCCTCTACCTCGATCGGGACCTCGCCGTGCAGCTCACGGCCCGGCCCGAGCGCCCACGCTAGCCATCCGGCGGGGTACAGTCCCCCCATGTGGTGGACCCTCCTCGCCGCCTGCACCGGCGACTCCGACAAGCAGCGCCCCGATCCCGTCGACCCCGAGCCGACGGACACGTACCCGCAGTTCCTCGGCCGCGTGCCGAAGAACATCGTGATGATCTCGATCGACACGTTCCGTCGGGACCACCTCGACCGCTACGCGGACGGCAGCCGCGAGCGCGCGCCGTTCCTGTCCGCGCTGGCCGACGAAGGGGTGACCCTCGACGACCACGTCCAGTGCTCGAACTGGACGTTCGCCAGCATGTCCTGCACGCTCTCCGGCCGGTACAACGAAGAGAGCTCCATGATCCCCCGGCTGTCCGAGGTCGACGCCCGCCCCTGGCCCACCGGCACCGACTTCCTCGCCGGGTACCTCGGGGAAGTGGGGTTCTACAGCGTCGCGGTCTCCACGAACGGGTGGTTCGGCCCCGAGTGGAACGGGACCGAAGGCTACGACCAGGCCTACGTCGCCGACACGGGCTCCGCCTGGGGCGCGTACCAGCAGGCGCGCGCCACCCTGGACGCCGCCCGGGCCGACGGGCGCGCAGACGGGCCCTGGATGCTCCACGTCCACACGGTCGAGCCACACGCGCCCTACGACCCGCCGCTGCAGTACCTCGGCGAGGTGGCCGAGCTCCCGCCCGCCCCCTGGGACCTCTCGAACCGCGACATCCACTACGAGGAGCGCAACGAGTACCTGTCCCTCAGCCCTGAGGAGCAGGAGCTGCTCCGGCTGCACCTCGAGGCGCGCTACCGGGCGGAGATCCGCCACCTCGACGACGAGATCCTCGACATCGTCAACGACCTGCGCGCCGATCGCCTGCTGGACGACACCCTGCTCGTGTTCTGGACCGACCACGGCGAGCAGTTCTGGGAACACGGCAACCAGACCCACGCGTTCTCGCTGTTCCGCGAGGAGAACGACGCCCTGCTGTTCTTCTGGTCGGACAACATCGTCCCGAGCGCCTGGGAGGGCCCCACCACCAGCGTGGACCTCGTGCCGACGATGGCGAAGCTCTACGGGTTCGAGGCGCCCGCCGACCTCTCGGGGATCCCGCTCGGAGAGGCCCCCGAGGACCGCGCCCGGTTCGCGACGAGCGTGGCCCGCCTCGGCCCAGCCTCCTCCGTCCAGAAGAACGGCTGGAAGATGATCTTCTCCTGGTACGGCTACGTCAAGCTGTACGACCTGAACACCGACCCGGGCGAGCTCGTGGACCTCTACGACCCGCTCGACGTGCCGGAGCAGGCCCGCCAGCTCTGGAGCGAGCTCGAGCCCTACCTCGAGCGGGCCCACGAGGCCGCGCCCGACCTGCTCTTGAACATCCCTCCCGAGCTGCAGGGCGGATGATCCTGGTGGTCGCGGCAGCGCTGGCCGGCGACGACGCCGAGGCCCTGCTCGCCGCCAGCCGCCGGTCGGAGCGCGAGCAGCGCTGGGCCGACGCGGTGGCCGCGTGTGAAACGCTCGTGGCCACGTACCCCGACGTGCCCGAGGCCAGGACCTGCGCGGGACACCTCGCCGCGTGGCGGGCCCGCCAGGACCCCGACGGGACGTACACCTCACTCGCCACGCTCGAGGCGGTCCGGCGACGGCAGCGGCCCGAGGACGCGCTGGAACCCTGGGTCTCCGACGAGGGGGTTCCCCGGGTCCTGCGGGCGGAAGCGGCGTCGCTGCGAGCGCGGAGAGCGCTCGACCGCGGGGACACGGCGGCCGCGACCGCGGCGGTGGCCCCGTGGCTGGAGGTGGACGTCGGGGACCCGCAGGTCAGCGCGGTGGCGCGGAGCGTCGACACCGAAGCCAGGGCGCTCGACGGCCCCACCCCGGAGGCAGGGACCGCAGCCGCGCACCGGTGGTGGCGCGCCGTCCGCACCGCGACCGACCGGGTCGCGCTCGCCGGAGGGGCCGGGAGCCTGCTGTTCCTCGGGCTCCCTGCCGCCCGGGGGTTTCGGCGCTCCACGCGCCCGTGGGGTCTCCTGATCCTGGCGGGTGCGGCCCTCGGGGCCTGGGTGGTCGCGGAGGGCTGGGAGGAGGGTGGCGGCCGGGCCGTGCCGCCGATGTTCGCCGGGCTCGCGCTGGTCCACGTGCTCGCGGTGTGGGCGCTGGGCCCCCCGAAGGGGGCAGCGGTCGCGGTGGCCCTCCGGGGCGCTGCGCTGGTCGGCACGCTGGCGACCGTGTGGCTCGCGCTGTCGTGGTTCGACGGCCTGCAGGCGCTGGGCGTCCCGCTGTAGCCGTCAGTAGAACTCGACGCGGTACGTGTACGTGCCCGTGAACTCGGCGGGGAACACGGCCTTGTCGAGCTCGGACCGCACGCAGGCCTCGGCGTCCGGGTGCGCGGCGGAGTCGGACGAGTAGACCAGCGTGACCTGCTTCACGGAGGGCTTGCCCGCTGCGAGCTGGAACTGCACGTCGTAGTTCATGGACACGAGCGGCAGGGACTTCGCCTTCCAGCAGTCCTGCAGGCCGAACCGGGCGCCGTCGAACGCGGTGTAGAACGCGTCCGCGTTCCAGCCACCCTCGGTGGACACGACGTTGAAGCCCACGTAGACGGTGTCGTCGCCGCCCCCGCCCATGCCGAGGGTCCCGAGCCCGCCCTCGGAGTACCCCTCCCCCAACCCGCCGAACAGCGACGAGTAGTCCTCGCCGCCGCCCGCATCGCCTCCGAGGCCGCCCAGCCCGCCGAGGCCGCCACCCAGGCCCCCGAGGCCACCGCCCAGCCCGCCG
>JBIKWC010000148.1:0-16726 GCA_044356535.1 Myxococcota bacterium | reverse complement strand
GGTGGAACCGCCCACCCTCGGCGTCGCGGTACGCCGACGACGAAGCGATCGCGTCGTCGAGGCCGTCGGAGCCCACCGGGTAGTCAATCTCGCCGTGCGACCGGAGGAGTGCGTCCACCTCATCGTCGGTGATCACTGAACCCCAGAACTGCCCTTTGGCGCGCATGGCCGGTCGGGCGCGCTGGCGGCGCACGGCGCGGAGCAACAGGAGGTCGGTGCGACGGAGGCGCCGGGCGAGATCGCTGAAGAGGGCGTTCGACATGGGGGCGGAGTGTACCGCGAGGGTTCCCGCTTGGGGCAGCCCAGCGGGACCTACTTGAAGAAGTCCGACTCGCCGCCGCTGCGCCAGCTGTGTTCTTCGTTCAGCCGCTCGGTGTTCCAGAGACAGTGCTGGGTGAGCTCGTCCAGGATGTCCTTGTGGAACCGTCCGTTGTTCCGCATGTGCCAGTACGCTTCCATCGGGTCGCGATCCTTGTCGCCGCCCTTGATGGCGCGCGTGATCATGTCCGACTGCGGCTGGTATCCACCGTGCTCGACGGACCCCTTGGCCGCGCCGAGCGCAGTTCCCGTGACCACGTCGTGCATGACGTCCGAGATGTTCTCTCCGCCCTGCATCCGGTGCAGCACCATCTCTTCGATCGCGATGGCCTGCTTTTCTTCGGTGTCGTGGTGCCCGGCTGCATTGCCGCCGTCGCCGCCGGAGCGCTCCTGGTGGTGGCGTTCGTGTGCATACAACGCCGCGTCTTCGGGGTTGGTGGCGTCGAAGGTGGGGTCGACGACGATGGTGTTGTCGACCGTGAAGGCACGGGCGCCGAGGGCGCGGAGCGCCTGACGGGCGAGCGGACCGGAATACACGGAGCCGCCGTCGGCCATTCCGCGCCGGGACAGGCCCTGCATGCCTCCGGACGAGCGCGCCATGAGGCGGTTCGTGAGGTCCTCACCAGGTGCTTTCGGCATCGTGGCTCCTGTTGCATGTCCGAGGAGGGACACGGAACCCGGGACGAACCCGGTCTCCAGGGATCACCGTACTCGATCACAGCGTACGCCAACGTGGCCCCGACTGCCAGTCGCCGAGTGCGGAGCGTACGATGCGCCGCGGAGGCAGGTCATGGATACGCGCCCGACGATCGCTGCGCGCTGGGTCTGGACGGGGCACGCGCTCCTGGAGGGCGCGGTCTGTGAGGTCGCGGGCGACCAGCTCGGCGCCACCAGCTCGGGGGCCCCGTCGGGCGCACGGCTGGTCCTGCCAGGTCTGGTGAACGCGCACTCACATGCCTTCCAACGGTCGTTTCGCGGACATGTGCAGTGGCGCCCGCCAGGGCGGGACGACTTCTGGAGCTGGCGTGACCGGATGTACGCCGTCGCCAATGCGCTGGATCCGGACGGCGTCGAGGCGGTCACTGCGCTCGCGTTCCTGGAGATGGCGGAGGCGGGGATCACGCACGTGGGGGAGTTCCACTACCTGCACCACCACCCCGACGGGACCCGGTACGCCGATCCCGACGAGCTCGCGAAGCGCGTGGTGTCCGCCGCGCGGCGGGTGGGGATCCGGCTGACGCTGCTGCGGGTGGCGTACGCACGGGGAGGGGCCGGCGTTCCGCTCAGGGCCGATCAGCGGCGGTTCGGGGATGCGAGCCCGGACGACGTCCTCTCCGCGATCGACCGCCTGCGTGCCTGGGCACCCGAGGTGACCGTGGGCCTCGCGCCCCACTCGGTGCGCGCGGTCCCGGTGGAGTGGCTCCGCGCCTTCGCCGCCTTCGATGGCCCCGTCCACGCCCACGTCGCCGAACAGCCCGCAGAGAACGAGGCGTGCTCGCGCGAGCATGGCTGCTCCCCCGCGCGGGTCTTCGCGGACGCGGGCCTCGTGTCCGAACGGTTCACCGCGGTTCACCTGACCCACCCGAGCTCCGGCGACGTCGACCTGTTGGCGGAGGCGGGCGCTGCGGTGTGTGTCTGTCCGTCGACCGAGCTCGACCTCGGAGACGGCTTCCTCCCTCTCGACGCGCGGACGCGGCTGCGGGCGTGTCTCGGCAGCGACAGCCACGCGGTGATCAATCCCTGGCAGGAGCTGCGCGATCTCGAGCTCCACGGCCGCGGGCTAGCGGGTCGACGCAACGTCTTGTCCCCCGACGGCGATCGCGACGGGCTCTCGGTCCGCCTGCTGCGCTCGGCCACGCTCGAAGGCACGCGCGCGCTCGGAGGCGCTGGTCTCGGACTGGTCTCAGGCGCCCCTGCGGACTTCGTGGTGCTCGACCTCGACCACACCGCCGCAGACGGCGTGCCGCCACTTCCGGCGGCAGCGTTCGTTGCGACCCCGGCGTGGGTGGACGAGGTCTGGATTGCTGGCCGACGCATCGTCGCGGGTGGGCGCCACGTGGCACGGGACGCGATCCGGGCGGCGGCGACGCCGTACCTGACGCGCTGATCAGCAGCACGCGCGGCGCAGGATGTCCTCGGCGGCGTCCACCGCGCTCGCCAGCTCCGCGATGTGGACGTGCTCGTCGGCCTGGTGAGCGACCTCGATGGCCCCCGGGCCGAAGATCAGCGGGGCCATGCCCAGCGTGGAGAGGTTGGCGCCATCCGTCGCGAAGGTGGCGGCGCCGAGCCGCTGGTCCACCGCGTGGTGCCGGAGCAGCCCCTCGAGCGGCGTGCCCGCCGGGGTGAGCAGGGCAGGGGTCACCCGCAGGACCCTCCCGTGAACCGCGCAGCCGTCGACCTCGGGACCCACGCACCGGCGCAGTCGCTCGAACGGCTCGTGTGGATCCTGGCCCGGCAAAGGACGGTACCCGAGCCGCACCGTGCACGCGTCCGGGACAACGTTGACCGCGACGCCGCCGGTGATCTCCGCGACGTTCACCGGCACCCACGGGCGCTCCATTTCTGGAAACGCGGCGCGCTCGCTCTGGAAGCGCTCGGCCTCGCGCTCGATCGCGACCACAGCGCGTGCGGCGGCGACGATGGCGTTGCGGCCGAGGTCGGGACGGCTCGAGTGTGCGGCCTTCCCGGTGACCGAGAACTCAGCGGCGACGTGGCCCGGGTGCATTCGCAGGATCCGCATCCCTGTGGGCTCGCCGATCCAGCAGCTCGTGGGCATGGGCCGTCCGCGCCACGCTTCGGCCAGCAGCGCGGAACCCAGGCACCCGACCTCCTCGTCGTGGGTCCAGATGAGCGTCAGCTCGCGCTTCCAGGCTGTCCGCGGGATGCGTCGCACCGCGAGGTTGGCGACCGCGAGGAACCCCTTCATGTCGGCGACGCCGCGCCCGAACCAGCGGTCGTCGCGCTCGGTCAGCACGAACGGGTCCGAGGTCCAGGGCTGTCCCTCCGTCGGGACCACGTCCATGTGCCCGGAGACCACGAGGCCCGAACCGTCTCCGCGCTGCGGCCCGATCGAGGCGATGATCGTGCACTTCCCCGGGAGGGCCGCCGGCTCGAACCGCTCGACCCGAAACCCTGCGTCCTCCGCGAGGCCGGCCAGGTGGTTGCCGAGCGCCAGGACCGGCCTGCTCGACACCGAGTCGAACGCGATCAGGCGGGCGAGGGTGTCTCGCAGTCGAGCGACCTCATCCGAGCTCGGCGTCGTCGTCGTCATCGTCTTCCTCCTCCTCCGCGGCCCAGGGTGGCGCCAACATGCGCTCCACGTCGGGCGCCTGCCTCGGGTCGCTCACGACGCCGAGGATCGCGCCCAGGAGGTCCCGGATCGCGAGCGGGACCGAGCACGAGCCGGTCGTCGGCGCAGCGGCCACCATCGCAGCGAATGCGGTGGCGTCGGGTCGGGCGTCGCGTTCGGACTGGTCGACGAGGTCCGTGGTCTGCTCGGCGACCTCCTGTTGGGTGGTGATCGCGTCTTCGAGGAGCTTCTGGGCGCGGGCCAGATCTCCGCGACACAGGGCAGTGACCGCGGTCTCGTAGGCGCGCGCAGGGCCTTGCCACCGCTCCGGCGCTGGCAGCTGGTTGTTGCTGGTCGCGAAGCGGGTCCACACCGGCCCGGAGCCGCCGGGCCCAAGCAGGTCGAGCTCACGCGTCTGGAGGTCCCGGACCTGACCGAGCTGCGCCGCCACGAAGGCCAGCATCTGCTCGCGGGTGGCGCTGCCCTGCTGAATGCGCTTCGTGATCTCGTCGTTCCCGACGAGGCGAGCGAGATCCTGCATCCGGCTCCGCGTCGCCTTCTGCAGATCGGTCGTCGTCGCGGACGACGCGGCCGGGGTCTGGCGCTTGTTCTTGGAAGGTTCGGCCACGATCGGAGGGTACCCCGAGAGCCCGATCCTCGGCCGTCCTTCGATGACCTACGGTGAAAAGTGTACCTGACGACGCGCTAATTCGGCGGTGTCTGTGATTCTGGCGGGATCGGGCTTGATCTCCGGTCACGTCCCGTCGAGGATCGCCGTCCCCACTCCCCTGGACTGCATGTCGGAAGGCGCCATCTCCCCGGTCTCCAGCGACGCCAGCGGCCGCGTTCGCGCGCGCGCCGAGGCACGCTTGCAGCGGGTCGAGCCGACTGGGGCTGGCGTCCGTCCCCTCGACGATCGTGGGATCGTGCTGCGGCTGGCGGAGCGCTCCGTGGACGACGCGCAGGTCAGGACCTCCCCCGGAGACGCGATCGCCGCGCACGCCCTCGGGGTACGTGAACGTGTCGTCACCCTCAAGACGGCCCCGAACGCTCCGCTGCTGATGCGGATCGTCCGAACTCCGTATGCGCTCCCCACCACGCGCGGACGCCGGCTGAACCTCATGGATCGGACGCGCACCGAGCGCCCGGAGCGGCTCGGACGCCCAGGGCTGGCCTGGACCAGTTTCCGAGTCGGGCGGCTCTTCCGCTCGCCGCTCCGCTCGGTCGAGCACGGGATGCCGCAGCGGCTCCACCCCCGTCGCCCAGCTGGTGAGGTGGCCCCGTGAGTGACATGACCCGCCGCGAGCTCCCGCCGTCGTTCACGCTCGGCCCCGCCCAGGGCAAGAACATCATCGGCGAGATCACCGAGGCCCTTCACCGCTTCCTGCTGGACGGCTGGACCGAGAAGACGGCCCCCCCGCGGGTGGAAGAGGATCTCTCGTTCGTTCCGAAGGACCGCGAGGAGGTCCTGTACGTCTACATGTACCGGGCCGCCCAGAACACCTCGCTGATGAACAGCAAGCAGTGGCGCCCCGCCCGGATCAACCTCCGGATGAACGACCCGAAGACCCGGACGAGCTTCGACCAGATCTACTACGAGCGCGCGCCGCTCTACCTCAACGTCCACTACATGATCGGCGTCCACTCGAAGTTCCGGTCCGACGCCGAGCGCCTGCTTGGGTGGGTGCTCACCCGCCTGTACGATGCCACCCACCTGGTCTACCGCCCGCGCAAGTACTTCTTGCCGGACGGTCGGATCGTGGACTCCATGGGATCCGAGTGGTCCCTGGCTACCTTCAACGAAGAGGTCGTGATGGAGAAGGTCGGGTTGTCCCTCGTGGACGACCTCACCCTCGGCGACGCGATCCACTTCTACACGATTCACGAAGCCCCGTTCCGGCCGTACCTCACCTATCGGGCCCAGTGCTCGATGGAAGGTCCGCTCGTCGCGGGGCCACCAACGCTCGTGCGGCACCAGCGCGCCAAGCTCATGGCGCCCGAGGAAGACGACGGCCAGCGGCCGAACGGTCGGTTCTCCGGGAGTCCCGAGCTCGGGAACAAGTCCCGGATGCACATCGGACCGACCGGCTACGGGCACCGTCCGATCGAGGAACCGCCCGAGGGTGAACCAGTTGAGGAATCCGGGGAGCGCCCCGGGAACGACGACGACAACAGCAGCGAGGACTAGCCGAAAATGGAATACCATACTCCTGGCGTCTACATCCGTGAAGTCGACTCGGGTCCGCGGCCGATCGCGAGCGTCGCGACTTCGATTCCCGGATTCATCGGCCTCTTCAAGCACAGCTCCAAGGTCGACGCAGTGTCGATCTCGGCGACGAGCGCGAATGGGCAGAAGCAGCTGTTCGGCAAAGTGACGCCGCAGCTGGTCGACACGAAGGGCGCCATCCCTTCCGAGAACACCGAAGAAGCCGTGGTCGCGCTCACGGAAGCGTTCAAGATCAAGCGCACGGCCGTGAAGGATCTCAAGGCCCTCCTCGAGCTGTGTGGCCACAAGCCCACCATCGGCAAGGCGCCGTCCGGCAAGGTCAAGATCACCGTCGGGAAGGACTCTGTCGAGCTCAACTCCCGCGTCGTCGACGTGGAAGGGAAGATCATCTCCGAGACCGAAGTGATGATCGAGGAGATGCTGAACACGGTGCACGCCGCGTTCGCCATCGACAAGCCGAAGCCGAAGGCCGCCAAGGATCTGCTGACGGTCTACGGCTACGACTTCCAGGGTGCGAAGGGCACGAGCCTGATGAACGAGTACTCCGTGCCGCCGTTCCCGGTCACCAACAAGTCCGAGTTCTTCCGCTGGCTCCAGAGCTACTTCGCCCAGTACATGGTCGAGACCCGTTCCATCGAAGACCTCGTCGGCTACAAGATCGACGACCCGGACGAGGCGGCCGACGCCGTGTTCGAGGCCCTCACCACCGACGAGGCCCTCAAGGAGGACTTCCGCAAGTGGCTCTCCCAGCCCACGATCTTCAACTTCGTGGCCTCCGTGAACGGCTTCTACGACAACGGCGGCGGCAAGTCGTACGTCTACCTCATGGGCGTCCAGGACCTCGAGGTCTCCATCCGTGAGAACCAGGCGGACAAGCTCGGCCTGTACGCCTTCGACGACTGCGACGACATGGCCATCCACGTCGCCACCGGCCTCAACTTCCAGCAGCAGAAGGAGATGCTCGAGCACTGCGAGACCCGCAAGGATCGGTTCGCGATCGTCGACGGCCCGATGGTCTCCCTCGGCGACCTCGACATCCCGGCTTCCCAGAAGGGCTTCGGCGCCATGTACGTGCCCTGGGTCAAGATCACGAAGCCGTCGTGGTTCGTGGGTGACCAGGCCGAGCCCGTCATCCGCGGCATGATCCGCCGCAAGCTCATCAAGTGCGAGCGCAACGAGATGTACGTGCCCCCCTCGGGCCACGTCGCTGGCGTGTTCGCCCGCGTCGACACCGAGCGCGGCGTGCACAAGGCCCCCGCGAACGAGATCCTCATGGGGATCACGGGCCTCACGCAGAACATCAACAAGCTCGAGCAGGGCCAGTACAACGATCGCGGCATCAACGTGATCCGCATCTTCAAGGATCGCGGCATCCGGATCTGGGGCGCGCGTACCCTCGCCACCAAGTCCGACCCGCAGTGGAAGTACGTCAACGTCCGCCGGCTCTTCATCATGATCGAGCAGTCGATCCTGCAGGGGATGCAGTGGGCGGTCTTCGAGCCGAACGACAAGTTCCTGTGGGCCAAGCTCACCCGTGACGTGCGCGCGTACCTGATGCGCGTGTGGCGGTCCGGCGCGCTCTTCGGCAACACGCCCGAAGAGGCCTTCTACGTGAAGTGCGACTCCGAAACGAACCCGCGGTACCTGATCGACGCGGGCCAGGTGAACGTGCAGGTCGGCATCTGCCCGGTCAAGCCCGCGGAGTTCGTCATCTTCTCGATCGGCCAGTGGGATGGCGGCGGTCTGATCGAAGAGGTGTGACCACGACGGACTCCGGTCCGTGCGGCCCCCGAGGAGCGATCCTCGGGGGCCGCGTTCGTTTGGGGCGCCTCCGCGATCCCCGGTCCCACGGACCAGAGATGGGGATCGCCGTCGCAAGAAGGGAGCTGATTCGCCAACGATTCACTGGCACGAACTTTTTCTTCGCTCGATCGCGACAACGGCCCGCCCCGGATGTACTGTTTCGAAGTCACGCACGCCGGTGGACCCCTCGGGGATGGTGTTCGTGACTGCACAACCCTCCGGCCGCCACTGCTGAAGGATTCACACGCCGCATCCCCCTGACGCGGCTTTCAAGAGAGACACCACGATGCCGACCGAAGAACTCTTTGGCGCGTACAACTTCCTGCTCGAGATCTCTGGCGTCACCTCCGACTCCAAGACCATCATCGGCGGGTTCAAGAGCGTTTCCGGCATGGACTCCGAGACGGAAGTCATCGAGTTCAAGCAGGGCAACGACCACGTGATCCGCAAGAAGCCGGGTCGCACCACCTACGCCAACATCGTCCTCGAGCGTGGCTACACGGCGACCGACGACCTCTGGAAGTGGCGCAAGAACATCGAGGACGGCATCATCGATCGCCGCTCCGGCACCTTGACCTGCCTCGACCAGGACCTCTCCACCATCGTCGCGCAGTACAACTTCTACGAGGCGTGGCCCGCGAAGTGGTACGTCCCGGCGCAGGACTCCACGACCTCCGAGATGGCCATCGAGAAGGTCGAGCTCGCGGTCGAGAAGGTCGAGCGCGTGATGCGCTGATCTCCACGTAGACCGCCGGTTCGCCGGCGTCGCGTGAACACAGCCCCCCGAGGATCCCTCGGGGGGTTTGTGTTTTGGAGGATCCCGCCCAGCTCCCGCACTGGTGCGGATCATCGTGGAACAGCTGGGAGAAGGCGGCATTTCAAGGTCCGATGCACGGCCGGGATTCCACCACCCGAACTCGTGGTAAGTTCGCGTCCCGCAGGGAGTGTTCGCCATGGAATTCAAGACCGAGTACGAGTTCGTCCTGCCTCGCGGCTTCGTGGACGCGGAGGGCAACGTCCACCGCGAAGGCGTCATGCGCCTTGCCAACGCCAAGGACGAGATCGCCCCACTGAACGACCTTCGGGTGCAGCGCAACCGCGCGTACCTGATCATCGTGTTGTTGTCCCGGGTCCTCACGCGCCTCGGAACCCTCCCACAGGTCGACGCAGGGGTCATCGAGAACCTGTTCGCCGGGGACCTCCGGTTCCTCGAAGAGATGTACAACCGGATCAACGAAGACGAAGCGATGGTCCAGGTCACGTGCCCCGAGTGTGGCGCGCGCTTCGACAAGGAGTTCGGACGCCTGGGGGAATAGTGAGCTACCCCCTTGAGAACATTTTCAAGGAGGTAGCGTTCCTCGCGTACCACTTCCATTGGTCGCGCGACACGTTGCTCGACATGGCGCACAAGGAGCGCCACCAGTGGGTGAAAGAAGTGTCGGAGATCAACGAGAAGATCAACAAGGCCCGGTGAAAGCGTGCGGACCGGCATTCTCATCCAGCACTCGCATCAGCAGCGCGGGGACACCGGCCTGGTCCGTGGTGACGTCGCGGGCTTCATCGGGGTCATCCCCCGTCGGCGGTGGCCTCCGGGCGCCCGAGCGGGCGACTTCCTCGACCAGAAGCTGAAGAACTACGCGGAGTTCGCGCACACCGACGTGGCGAGCCTCGTCGACCCGGTCACCGCCCGGGCGGTGGAGATGTTCTTCGCGAACGGTGGCGAGCTGTGCCACGTACTCGCGCTCTGCGTCGAGAACGAGCGCGACCTCGTCGACGAAGGTGACGTCGAGCGCACCTGGTCGTCCCTCATCGACCACCTCCGGGGTGAGGAGAACCTCGGGATGCTGGCGATGCCGCTCCTGGCGTACGTCCCCATCGGGATGGATGGCCGAGGAAAGCCAATCGTGCCGCAGACCCAGACGCTCCGGATGCTCCTGGACCACTGCCGTGAGATGAACAACCGGTTCCTCGTCATCGACGCGCCCCAGGACCTCCACGAGCGGCCGCTTCTGCAGTGGGTGGACGAGCTGCAGCGTCTGTCCGGGGATGCTGCGAGCTTCGGAGCTCTGTACTACCCGTGGCTCATGAACGGCGACGAGACCTTGCCACCCTCGGGCGCGATCACCGGCACCTACGCGAAGCTCGAGCTCGACCACAAACCGTTCGGCGTGAAGTGGCCGCCCGCGAACCACACGCTCGTCGGCGTCACGCACCCCGCGGTCGAGATCCGGTGGCGCGAAGCAGATCGGCTCCTCGACGCCCACATCAACCCCATCCTGGCGCAGCCCAACCGGGGCGTTGTCGCCTGGGGTGCACGGACGTTGTCGCGGGATCCGCGCTGGCTCCACATCAACTCGCGTCGGATCGCGTCGGTCGTGGCCGAGCAGCTCCGTCGCGACTCCGAGTGGGTCATGTTCGAGATCCAGCGTCCCGAGCTCTGGGACATCCTCGGGCGCACGGTACGCGGCCGCCTCGACGAGATGTGGACGGCTGGAATGCTGACCGGCGATCAGGCCGGCCTCGAGTACGAGGTGCAGTGTGATGCCGAGATCAACCCGCCGGAGCTCGTCAACGCCGGTCAGGTCCACGTGAAGGTGACCATGCGGCCGATCTCGACGACCGAGTTCATCGTCGTCGAGCTGAGGCTGGGCGGATGAGGCGCGCGCCCCCGCGAATCGGCCACCACACGGTGTCCGTGAAGAATCTCGCGTCGGGCCGTTCCGAACGGCGCGACGTGGTGTATGCTCCTGAACACGGGGGAGGATCCTCCTGTTCACCCCCGGAGGAACTGCCATGCGGAATGACCCCATGAGCAAGAACCCGATGGCGCGGCGCGAGCGGCGCGCTCCAGGTGAGTCAGTCACCGGGCGCATTGCTGGCCGTGGTCAGACGAGGGGCTTCGGTCCCGGCGGTCGGTTCTTTCACCGGTTCGGAATGCAGGATCCGTTCGCAGTTCGCGGCGGTGGTGTCGGTCGGCTCGACCGCATCAACACGAACGATGCGGGCGCGTTCACTTACTTGTCGGGTGCCGGCTACCAGCAGGACGTGCGCGACGCGCGCTACCGGCTGATGCAGCGTCTCACTGTCGACCGGACGGCGAACCGCGCCGGCGAGCGCCTCGAGCGGGTCGGCCCCGCCGCAGTCGGGGAGGGGTTCGTCCCTCGGATGCTCGCGCCCGCCACCACCGAGATGACGACCCTCGTGGACGAGCCTCTGGTGGTCGAGGTGCAGGCCCCCGCCGCACCTCCGACGCGCAAGGGTGGTCGCACCGCAGCCGTCGATCGGAAGACCCGTGGCCGCAAGGTCGTAGCGGCGGACGCACGGCAACTTCCTCGCCCCGCAGCTGCCCGGCTGGATCGCGCCACCTCGGTGCGTGCGCCAGTCCGCGCCGTGGCCCCCACGCTTCCCGCCGCGACCCACGCGATGCGCCGGGTGGTCGGTGTCAGCGACGGCTCCCGCCTTCTTCGCGCGCTGCTCGGTGTGGTCCGTGGGGATCGCAAGACCCAGGTCGCTGCGCTCGTCGAGTCGGTCGAGCGAGGCGAGCTGTCGGTCGACGCGGGTGTCGTCCGGTCGGCGGTGGCAGCACTCCCAGCAATGGGTCGTGCCCGGCTGCGCTCGGCAGACGATCCAGAGGTGGCTTCCCGCGTGGGGTTGCGCCGCGTCACCGCGACCTCCCCGGCGCTGCACGTGCTCGAGCGTCGCTCGCCCGAAACTGCGTTCGCTCCTGCCACCGAGAGTGCACCGGCCGGCCGTTCGCCCGTCGCGCCGGCCGCCCGCCCCACGCGAAAGCGGAAGGTCGCAGCGCCCCCTGGCCGTGCCCAAGTGCGAACCCGTGCGCCAGGCCGGATTCCCACGGGCGTCGCCACCGGCCGCAAGCTGGCTTCGGAACCGGCGTTCCTTGGGCCGCGCACCGTCGTTCCCGCGTCTGCGGTTGCAACTCGACGCGCTCTTCGCCCCGTGTCCTCCCGCCGTGACGAGCAGTGGTCGCGCGTCCTCGGACGGTCGCAGTCCGCCTCCGTGGAGCTCGCCGCTCCAGCCCCCATCGCATCGTCCGCGGTTCCCGCGAACGCGCCCGACCCCGCTCGGCGACAGGCTCGGACCACCGGACAGTGGTCGGACGCTGCGCCCCGGGTACGGGCATCGCGCCGGGTGCTGGACTCGACGGCGCCCGCGGAGGACTCGCGCCGCGAGGGAGGGGCCCCCGAGGCAGCGCGCCCCACCGCGCGTGCGCTGGCCCGCCTGGCGGATCCGTCGTCGGGTCAGCTGGCTCCTGCGCCGATGGCGTACGTCCTCGCGTCACCGCCCGCGGTCGACGCGGCTGGTCACGTTGCAGACTCGTCGCCGCGCCTTCCCGCTTTGGGCCTCGGCGCCGGGCGGCGCGCTGGCGCAGCCCCTTCGAAGCGCTCCCGGCCCTCGGTCCTCGCGGACTCGGGCGCAGGCGGCGGCAAGGGCAAGGCCGCGCTTTCGTCCCCGCCCTCCATGGGGCAGCGCCTGGTCACGTCCGATCGGGGAGCGGTCACCCCGGCGGATCGGTTGCGTACGTCGGGTGGCCGGTCGGAGCTCCCGTCCAGGAGCCCGGCATCCCCGCTTCCGGCTGTCACGCACCTCGGGGCCGCGCACCGCGCCGCCGAGCACCTCGAGGCCACACAGCTCGATGCAGGCACGGGGACGCCGGTCGGTCGCAAGGATCGCGAGCTGCGACCCGCCACCCGCGCTGCCGAGCGGAGCACGCCCGTCCCAACGGTGGACACCTCTGGTCGACGCATGCTCCGGGCGCGGCCGGTGGCCGACACTGGCGTCGTTTCGCGGCGTCGCACCGCTCCCGACGCACATCCGCCCGAAGCCGTTCGGGCTGCGCCAGGAACCAGGCCCGTTGCGACCGTAGCGCCGGTCGGCCGCCGGGTCTCGCTGCGCACCGCCACCGATGACCTCCTCCCGGAGCTCGGGCCGGTTGCCCGCGCCGCAGTCCGCGCCGAAGCGCCCGAGCGCATCGACCGCCGCGGCCGGCTGCTGCTGGCTCCCATCGGGCCCACGGCCGAGCCGCGCCTGCTCGACCGCGTCACCCTGTCGTCCCCGCTCGTGGTCGCGCGCCCCGAGGGGGCTCCGGACAGCGAGCCGGCCCTCGCGGAAGGTCGCCCTGCGAAGGGCGTTCGCGCGGCACCTCGCTCCCGCGCTGGTAGCGCTCGCCGCGCCCGCGCCGAACGTCCGAGCGTACCCACCGCCGACGGCCCGGTCACTGGGCGCTCCACCGTGCGCCGGACCGCCGCCGACCGCTCCGTTCCACGCAGCGACGATCCTGGTCGTTCGGTCACTCCTGGGGTTGAAGGAACGTCGGCTCCGTCTGCACGCGCGGCCCGTCGCGCAACACCAGCGTCCGCGACGCGGAGCACCGTTCCGCGCCCAGTGGTCCGGATCGCTGAGCGCGCGCTGGTGTCGCCGACGCTCGCCGCTCCCGAGCAATCGGATGATCGTGCGCGTCCGCTCGCGCCTTCCGTCCGCGCTGCCGTTCGTGACCGTGTCGCGCTCCGCGCCAACGCGAAGGAGCGGGTATCCGTCGCTCCCGTGGCCATGGGGCCGACCTGGGCTGCTCCCTCGGCTCGACTGACCGGTGATGGTCCAGTCCTGCTCGCCTCCGACCGCCTCCCGGCGGGGGCACCCCAACTGGCGCGTCGTCCCTTGGATGACGTCCGGTCCGAGCGGACGCCTGCTCCGGGCCGGATGCGGGGACGGGCAGCTGCCCGTGGCGCGGCTCCAAAGGCCGGGCGCCGCCCCGGCGTGCCAGCGAAGGAGGCGCCTCGCCCGCAGCCCACCGGGTACGCGCCGCAGGTCGCGACCGGACGTAGCCCCGTGGGGCTCACGGCTGGTGCTGTCGCCCATGCGCTGGCCAGGTCGAGCGGAAACACGAGCGCGGATCGGGTGGCCCCACGCCCGATCCCGACGCTTGACCTGTCGCAGCTGCTCACCGCCATCGCCGGGCGAGAAGAGTCGCCGGTGTTTCGGACGGAAGGGCCCGATCGGGCTGCGCATCGGCCGTTCGGCGCGCCAACGGCCGCCCGGTCGTCCCCTGTGTCCGAGGGTGTACCCGACCAGGTGCGTGCGGCTGGGCGGTCGGCGGCACCTGCGGCACCTCGCGCACGCGCAGCGCGTCGGCCGGGGGCTGTTGCCACCGTAGATGGTCGCGGTGCTCTCCAGAGCCGGCAGGTGCTGGCTCCGCCGTCGATCCTCGCCGCCCCGGAGCACGTGGAGTCCGAGACGCACCAGCGGGTTCGGGCGGCGGTGCACGCAGCGCTGCGGAACAGCCGCCCCGCCGTGCTCGCCCCTGCCACCCGTCGGATCGTGGCTCCGGCTTCCGCTTCTGGCCGAGCGTCACGGTCGCGTCGTCCCGCGGTGGTCGAGGCGCGGGTCGTGCAGCGGCAGGATGGTCGGATCGAGCAGGTCACTGCGACGAGGACCACCGCCGACGGTCGGCGTGCCGATCTCGGCTTCCAGCTCCCTGGAGCGCAGCCGGCTGGTTCGGCGTTGGCTGGTTCGGCGTTGGAGGCTCGGCCCAGCTCCTGGGCAGAGCAGCGGGCCGGTCGGGCCGTCGGTGCCGGTCGTGCCGCACGCCGCGCTGTGGAACCCCGCCCGCTCCGCACGGCGGCCGCAGTGGACGCGCTCGTCCCGGTCGGTCTCGGACCGATCGAGCTCGACGCACCGACCGACGGCGGGCCCGTTGGTCAGCGGCGTTCGCTCGCAGCGTCCCTCGTCGACCTCGCAGCCCCGTCGGCCCGCTCTGGCCGCAGGGGTGCGCGTCGCCAGGCAGGCCCCATTCCTCGCCGCGCGGCGGGCGAGCGGGTCGCGCCGGCGCAGTCGGTGCTCGTCGGCGCTTCGAACGAGACGGGTCCCTCGTCCGACGCTCCCGGGGATGCGATGGCCGGCTCCCGCGGCGGGTCGGGCCCTGCGGTTCGCGAGCGCCAGTGGGCGAGGCGGGTAACCCCCGACGCCCAGGGCCGGTTCTCCACGCCGGACCGGCTGGCTTCGGTCGAGCAGGGCCAGGAGGTCCGCGCCCGAGCGGGTGGTGGTCTCCTCACGGCGCTCGCGCGTTCGGGTGATCCCGAGGAAGTGGTACGCGTCATCCTGGAGCGGTCGTCCAGCGTCGCCTCGGCTGCGAATGCGCTGGGTGCGGAGGCGCGGTCGCTCGTCGACCGCATCGTCCGCGGCGCCGGCGCCGAGCGGGAGCAACGCGTGTCCGCCCAGGTGGCGAGCCTCCCTCAGTTCAGAACAGTAAACCGGCGAATCCTCACGCCGGCGCCTTCCCAGTCCTACTCGGGGTCCTCCAGCAATGGCGGTCCGACTTCGGCGCCCGTGCAGGGCGTCGGGGCGAGCGGGGTCATGAAGCTCGCTGGGAAGCTCATGAAACTCATCCACCTGGCGGAGCACGAACGGCGCAAGGCCGACGCGCAGCGCGAGGTGCGGATGGCGGAGGAGACGGGGAGCACGCGCCGCGAGGCGGGTGCAGGCCAGACCGGCGGGGAAAACGTCGCAAACCAGACGATGAACCTCAAGGTCCTTCAGCAGCAAGTGCTCGACTCGATTCTCCACAAACTTGAAGACCAGCGTTGGCGCCGGGATGATCCGGACGGCCCAACGGTCGGGAGCTGACCATGTCGAACGTCAAGGCTACGATCCAGAACGTGGATGAAGGCCAGACCTTCACCGTCCAGTTCAACCCGAAAGAGTTCAAGTTGGACGAGAAGGCCAACTGGAAGGCGTCCGACGAACACCAGAAGGACAAGCCCCTTCTCACCTACGAGAAGGGCGAACCTTCGGTGTTGACGGTCGACCTCGTGTTCGACACCACGGACGGGGGCAACGTCTACACGCAGTTCGTGAAGCCGCTCCGCGCGCTCCTCACGGCTGACGTCGAGAAGGCCGACGGCCAGGGCAACAACATCAAGCGTCCGCCGTACCTCATCTTCTCGTGGGGCGGGTTCACCATGAACTGCGTCTGCGAGAAGCTGAGCACCACCTTCCTGATGTTCAACACCTCTGGCGCTCCGATCCGGGCCAAGGTCCAGGTCGCTCTGAAGGAGCGGGACAAGCCGAACCATGGTTCGTCCGCCAGCTCCGGCGCTGGCGTCGTGCTCTCCGCAGGGATGCTCGCTGCTGGCGGCGCCGGTTCGGCCGCGTACGTCGCGCAGGCCGGTGACAACCTGAACCGGATCGCGTCGAAGACGAAGGCGAAGCCGGAAGACATCGCGCTCGCCAACAACATCACCGACCCGATGGACATCCAGGCGGGGCGGAAGCTGGTGATCCCGGCGAACGCCACGGTCGCTCAGGTGCTGGCCCAGCAGGGTCGGCGTCGGCAGGACGGCAACTGGCGCACCACCGCCCCCGGTGGCCCCGGTCCACGTGCCCGCGGCGGGTTCTTCGGGAGCGTGCCGTCCGCCTTCGACGAGACCCCGCCGGTGGCGATGGACTACGACGTCCCTCCAGGTGGCATCGCCGACCAGTTCGCCTCGTTCGGTCCCATGACCTACGAATCCCGCGGTGACAGCCAGTTCGCGGGCGGCACCGGCGGCGCGGGCATCGCGCTGGGCGCCGACAAGGAGTCTACGGACGCCGGAGCCTTCCGCGACGGTACGGACGGTGACGAAGGGTTCGCACGGCGCGCCGCCCAGACCTACGATCACCGCGGCGGCTCCGAGTCGGCCGTGGGTTCGGGCGGTCAGGGCATCGGCATGGGCGTGGACAAGGAGAGCGACGTTGCCACCGGCACCGGTGGTCAGGGCATCGCGCTCGGCGTCGACAAGGAGTCGGGCGGCGCCGGTGACTTCCGGAACACCGCGGACGGAGACGAAGGCTTCGCGCGGGCCGCTGGCCAGAGCTACGGCGGCCATGGTGACTCCGACAGCGCGCTTGGTACGGCCGGGAAGGGGATCGCCCTCGGCGGTGAGCGCCAGGGCAGCGACGCCGGGGCCTTCCGGAACACCGCGGACGGAGACGAGGGCTTCGCGCGGGCTGCGGGCCAGAGCTACGGCGGCCACGGCGCGTCGGACGACGCCACGGGTACCGGTGGCGACGGCGTCGCTCTCGGCGGAGTGAGC
>JBIKWC010000426.1:0-4791 GCA_044356535.1 Myxococcota bacterium | reverse complement strand
GCATCGAGGTGCCCGTCCAGTCCGGCGGCGTCGACCTCGGTCCGTTCGTGGACGAAGCCGGCGTCACCACCGTCGACGAGGCCAGCGTGACCTTCTCGGACCTGCGCCTGGAGGAGCCGCCCGCCACGGGACTCACCGCGCGCCTCGGAACGGCGCTCGGGGGCACGGCAGCGTACGCGCACCCAGGGCACGACTATCCAGGTGATGTCGCGGGTGAGCTCCTCGGCACGTTCACGGTGGACCTCCTGGGCGCGCCGGACGAGCTCGGACCCGCGGTCTGCTACGACGGACGCTACGCGACGGCCCGCGTCTCGGTGGCTGGCGCGTTCGCGACCTTCGGCGGGACCTACTCGCCGCAGGGTGGGGCGCCGGTTCCGTTCCACTTCGTGGTGTCGGCCGACCAGGACATCCTCGATCTGCCCTTCGAGGTCACCCTCGACGCGGCTGCGCCTCCCGACGCGATCCTCGTGACGTTCGACGTCGGCCGGGTCTTCTCCTACGTCGACTGGTCCGAGGGCGACACCGACGCCGACGGCGTCCTCACCGACGCCGACGGGTCCTTCGGCAACACCATCCGGTTCGGCGCCGTCGCCTCGCCGACCTGGGCCGTGGCGCTCCGCTGACTCCGTCTCCATCCCCGAGGTTCACATGCACCGGTACCTGTCCCTCTCCTGCCTTCTCCTCGCCGCGTGCGGCGGTGAAGGTGACTGGCTCGTCGAGACCTGGGGAGAGGACTACATCGAAGACACCCTCCCGGCCGAGATCTTCGCGGACGGCTGCTCGGTGACCTACGACGCGTTCGTCGTGTCCTTCACCGGGATCACCCTCCTCGACGGCGAAGGCGAGGCGATGGGCGAGGTCCCCGCCCAGGTGCTGGACCTGACCGAGCCGGGCCCGGTGCAGCTCGGAGCCGTCACTGTCGCTGCCGACCACTACTCGTCCGTCCGCGTCGTCGTCGGGCCGGCACCCGACAGCGGTGAGGCGGTACGCGCCGAAGGGACCGTGGCGTGTGGGGGCCAGAGCGCCCACTTCGCCTGGGCGTTCGACGTGGAGACGATCTACGACTGCGAGCCGCCGGATCTGACCATCCCGGGCGGTGGGTCCGACACCACGCAGCTCACCATCCACGGCGACCACCTGTTCTACGACGGGCTCGTGAACGCCGACGCCGAGGTCCGGGGCCAGGCGATCCTCGACGCCGACGCCGACGCCGACGGCGAGATCACCCCCGAAGAGCTGCGGGCGGTGTCGATCCCGGCGCTCGGGTACGAGGTCGGTGAGTACTCCGACGTGCTCGACCTGTACGCGTTCGTCGAGCACCTGTCCCGAACGATCGGCCACATCGACGGCGAAGGCGAGTGCCTCGTCGACTTCTGATCCGGGAGCACCGATGCTGGGTTGGCTGCTGATCGGCAGGGCGATGGCCCACGATCTCTGGATGGGACCCGCGACGTTCGCGCCGACGCCCGGAGTACCGGTCCCCTTCACCCTGGTCCTCGGATCCGGTGGTGTCGTGGAGGAGCGACAGCCCCACGACCCTGCGCGAGTGGTCCGGTTCGAGGTGGTGCAGGGGAGCAGGGCCTTCCCGCTGCCAGCATCCGGACCGCTCTCGATCCCCGCCGACGGTCCTGCGCTGGTCCGCCTGGATCGCACCACGGCCCACGCCGACCTCGTCCCCGAGACGTTCGCCCACTACCTCTCCGAGGAGGGATTCACCGAGGCAGCGGCGGAGCGGGAGCGACGCGGCGAGGCGACGACGAACGGACGGGAGGACTACGACCGGTTCCTCAAGCTCCTCCTCGGATCTGGGGCGATGTTCGACGTGCCCGTGGGCCAGACCTGGGAGCTCGTCCTGCTCGACGATCCGGCCCTGGCCGCCGCCGGGAGCCCGCTTCGGGTGCGCGCTCTGTTCGAAGGCGCGCCAGCTGCTGGCGCCCGGGTGGACGCCTACGGCTGGGACCCGCGAGGCGCGGTGGCTCACCAGCGGGGCGTCACGAACGAGCGCGGGGAGGTCACACTGCCAGCGCCAGCGGGAGGCCCCGTGGTGCTGCGCTCCGTCCGATTCCGACGGTGCAGCGACTGCGCCACCGCCGAGTGGCGATCGTGGTGGAGCTCGTATGCGTTCTCTGTCGGTCCCGTGAAGCCGGGGCCTTGATCATGCGGCGACCTGCGGGCGCGAAGCCTCCGGACTGCCCCTCCCGTCACCGGCCAACAGCGCGCCGCCGATGGCCTCGCAGAGCGCGAACCGAGCGGCGCACGCCGGGCACTCCCGCAGGTGTCGTCGTGCGCGCGAGCTCGCTGCAGGAGACGCGACCCCCGCAGCGAGCTCGACGAGGGTCTCCGGAAGAAGGTGGCGCATGACTCGGTCCTCGCAGCTGGTGGTCTCGCAGGCTACGGGCGGATCGGGGTCGCGTCTCAGCGACATGGTGTCGCGCGGCGCGTGCGACCCGATGTCGCAGCGGAACCAGGCCAGAGCGGGTGCGTGGCACAATCGCGCCGTGCCACCGCAGCTGCTCCCATGGCTCCACCGGGTCCGCGGGCTCACCGCCCTCGGGCAGGGCGTGCTCCTCGCGGTCGCGTTCGGCACGGGCGAGCGGCCGATCGCAGGCCTCTGGTTGCTGGCTGCGCTCGGGGTCGTCGAGGGCGTCCGAATCGCCTTGCGCCTCGTTGCCGCGCCCCTCGCCCACGTGATCGTGGACGTGTTGACGATCGGCGCCTTCGTCTTCGCCTGGGCCGAGCCCCACCAGCCCCTCGAGGTGTTCTGGTTGGTGCTCGTCGCGCTGGTGGCCACGTTCGAGCCGGCGCCCCGCGCGTGGGGGGTCACCGCGTTCGCGATCCTGGTCGCCGTCGCCTCGCTCGTCCTCCCGGGGCTGGTCGGGTTCAGCGCCCACGGCGAGTCCACCGTCCACCTCGTCGCGCACGCTGCGACCTTCGGGCTCGGCGCGGTCGCGATCACCGGGTTCCTGTCGGCGATCGCCGACGCCAGCCGGCGCCAGTCGCTCGCCCTCACCGACGCCGAGGAGCAACGGGACCGCGCAGCCCGGCTGGCGGCGGTCGGAACGCTGGCGGCAGGCGTCGCGCACGAGCTCGCCACCCCGCTCGGGAGCATCGGGCTCCTGGCGGAGGAGATCGCCCACGATCCGTCCGCGCTCCCCGGGCTCCAGGCCCAATTGGCCCGGTGCCGCACCATCCTCGACCGGATGCTGGCCCGCGGCGCGGGGTCGGACGGGCGGACGGCGCCGGTCGATGGCCTGGTCGCGTCCTGGGTCGAGCAGTGGCGCCACGGGAACCCGGGGACCCCCCTCGTGTGTGAAACCCAGCCCGTCCCGGCGGTGCGGGGCGGGGCAGACGGCTGGCGGGCCGCGTTGTGGACCGTGCTCGACAACGCGAAGCGGGCTGGCCCGCCGATCCACGTCCAGCTGGCACCGGGCGCGGCGGGCGCGGTGCTCCTCGTCGACGATCACGGACCTGGGGTGTCGGCCGAGGTCGCCCGGCGGGTCGGAGAACCGTTCCTCACCCGGTGGCGGGGCGGCGGCGGCGCCGGCCTCGGGCTGTACGTCGCGCGGACCTTCGCCGTCGACGCTGGCGGGGAGCTCACGCTCGAGCCCCGGACGGAGGGTGGCACGCGGGCCCGCCTGGTGATGGCGGCCGAAGCTTCGAAGGAGCTGCCGTGAAGACGATCCTGGTGGTCGAGGACGACGAGGTGTACCGGGCGGCGCTCGGACGCGCGCTCACCCGGGCCGGGTTCGACGTGCGGCTCGCTGCCGGCGTGGGCGACGCGGAGGGGATGGCGGCCGACGATCCGCCCGACCTGGCGCTCGTGGATCTGCGCCTGCAGGACGGGTCTGGGGTGGATGTCGTGCGTTCGCTGGCGCGGGACGCGCCGACGTGCCGCGCGGTGATGTTGTCCGGACACGGCACGATCCGGTCCGCCGTCGAGGCCATGCGCGCGGGCGCGATCGACTTCCTCACCAAGCCGGTCTCCTCCGAGGAGGTGGTCAGGGCCCTGGAGGACGCGGACAAGGTGGTGTTGCCCTGGGTCGGCGACACCACGCTCGATCTGGTGGAGCGAGAGCACATCCTCCGCACGCTCGAAGCCTCGGGCGGCAACGTCTCGGAGACCGCCCGCCGGCTGGGCCTGCACCGCCGCACCCTCCAGCGCAAGCTGCACAAGCTGCCATGAATCTCGTGTCTGTCGTGTGGGTCAGGGGCTCCGCCCCCGACACCCCCGCGGAACGCCAGGACTCGGGCGAACCGCCCGGGTCCGCCTGCGTGGGCGAAAGCCCGCCCGGCGCGAAGCGTCGAGGTGGGACCGTACGGGACCAGTCCCCCGCACCCCCTGCCAGGGGGCGCTTCCCCCTGGACCCCCCGCGTACCGAACCTGGTCGGACCTGGGTCAATCGATTGAGCTTCGCTCGCGCTTCGCACGAGCAAACCTCAATCGTCCCCGCCCGGGGGCGTGCCGGTCACTCGTGTGGGTGCGGATTCATCGGCGCATGTTCGATGCGCAGGCGGAGCGGCGCCAGGCCGGCGTCGAACCGCGAGCCGTCCACCAGCGCGCCCTGGAACGTCTGCGGACCGGTCGTCTGCAGCGTGCCGCCCGCGCGGCTACCGTCGAGGATCTCGCGGATCACGCGCTCCAGGTGGGCTGCGTCGTCGAAGTCGTCCTCCACCCCCACCTCGCGCCCTCCAGACCGCACGACCACGACCGACCGCGGCCCCTCCACCCGGATCTCGCGGACGTCGGGGTCGCGCAGCAGCGGCTCCAGCGGGCCCAGGCCCAGGATCGTG
>JBIKWC010000427.1:0-4791 GCA_044356535.1 Myxococcota bacterium | reverse complement strand
CGGTTCGAGGAGGCCCCGATCCCGCAGCTCGACACCTGGGCGGTGTTCACCGGGTGCGCGTTCGCGTACCAGAACGGGATGCACGCGTTCCTGGCGATGCGCGGCGATCGGCTGCGGCGGCCGGTCCTGGTCGTGGCGCTCGACGATCCGGGCCGCCCCGGACTCAAGGCGGTGGTGTCGGAGGGGCCGCTGTTCGGCGCGTACCACCGGCCGACCGGCCCCGCGATCGTCGAGCGACTGCGGTGGGCGGGTCTCGATCTCGAGGCGGTGGACACTGCGCAGATCACCAACGCGCGCGCTGCGCTGATCTGGGGACACCGCGCCCTCGCGCTCGCCGGTGGGACCGGGCCGTCCACCCCCGACGACACGCTCCGCGCCGTGGAGATCACCGAAGCGATCGCCCGCCTCTACGCAGACGACCTCGCCCGGGTCCCCGACCTCCCGGAGAGCCTGCGGCACCTGCTCCCCGCAGCACACGACGATGCCACGCCGCCACCTGCGGGCCGGGTCCCGGAGGGAGAACCCGAACTGCTTCGAGGACGAGATCCTGGTGATGGGCGCGACGAGGGAACCGAGCTCGGCTGAGCTCCTGCGGGCGAACGCCTACGGGGGAACAATCGTGTTCGAGTCCGACACCTCGAACGCCGTGTCGAGCTCCTCACGCGCCGACCACCCCGGCTGCACGCGCTCGATCGCGCTCGCGATCGCCTCGGCCATCGCCCGCGCCGACGGGTACCGGTCTCGCGGGTCCGGGACGGTCGCGCGGCGCACGACCTCGCGCACGGGGTCCGGGATCCGCGTGTAGATCGAGGCATCCTGGTGGGCGACGGCGAGGTCGAACGGCCGCCGCCCCGTCACGAGGATGTACAGCGTGGCGCCCACCCCGTACACGTCCGACGCAGGGCCCGCGGAGCGGGGATCCAACCGCTGCTCGGGAGACATGTAGGCGAGGGTGCCGAGGGTGTCGCCCGTGCCCGTGATCCGCGTGCCCTCCGGGGCCTGCAGGTGCCGGGCGATCCCGAAGTCCGTGATCTGGATCGGCGGGTGAGGGTCCGTGGGGGTCACGGGCCGCGTGAGCACCATGTTGTGCGGCTTCACGTCGCGGTGCACCACGCCGGCGCGGTGGGCGTAGTCGAGGCCACGGAGGACGTCGAACACGAACTGGAGGGCGTGCCCGGGGGACCGGGTGCCGTGTTTGCGCACGAGGTCGGCGAGCGACCCGCCCCGGGCGAGGTCCATGGCGAAGTAGTTGAAGTCGTCTTCGTCGCCCACGTCGCGGATGCGCATGATGTTCTCGTGGTCGAGCGACTGCATGGTCCGCGCTTCGCGGAGGAAGCGGGACCGCGCCTTCGGGCCGGCCACGTGCGGCTGGAGCACCTTGACCGCGCAGACCTCGTCGAGCAGGGTGTCGCGCGCCCGGTAGACGAACGCCATGCCACCGCTTCCGACCGCCTCTTCCAGGCGATAGCGGCCGCGGCCGAGCGTAGCGGGGATCTGTGACGGGCGTGGGGGCATCCGCACCAGGATACAATGCGCCCGCGAGGTCGTGTGCTGAGGATTGGCGAGACCCTCGATCGATACCGGATCGAGGCTCTGATCGGGCAGGGTGGGATGGCTGCGGTGTACCGCGCCCGACACCTGCAGCTGGGTTCCGAACACGCCATCAAGGTGCTGTTCATCACGGCGCCGCAGCTTCGCGAGCGGATGTTTCGCGAGGGGCAGGTGCAGGCGCGGCTCCGGCACCCGAACATCGTGCAGGTCACGGACGTGTTGCTGATCCAGGGCGCCCCGGCCCTCGTCATGGAGTACGTCGACGGCCCCGCGCTCGACGCCTGGCTCGCCGACAACCGTCCTACGCTCGACGAGTCGCTGTGGCTGTTCCGGGGCATCCTCCGGGGCGTGGCGGCCGCCCACGACGGCGAGGTGGTCCATCGCGACCTCAAGCCGGCGAACGTCCTGCTCGCGCCCACACACGAAGGGCTGGTGCCCAAGGTCGCCGACTTCGGCCTGGTGAAGTCGGTGTCGGAGCAGAGCCGGCAGGGGACCGGCCGCGTCAACACGCAGACCGGGGTGGCCCTCGGCACCCCGGAGTACATGGCACCCGAGCAGATCCGCGACGCGAGCGAGGTCGACCAGCGCGCTGATCTCTGGGCGCTCGGCTGCATCCTGTACGAGCTCGTGTGCCACCGCCGGGCCTTCGGTGGCCCCGACAAGATCGCGATCTTCAACGCCATCGTGGCCGGCCAGTACGAACCCCCGCGTCGCCTCGTCGACGACCTCCCCCCGAACATCGCGCTCGCCATCCGCTCGCTGCTCGAGGTCGACCCCGACAAGCGCCTCGCCCGCTGTCAGGACGTCCACGACCTGCTGTACGAGGAGCAGGTACCGAGGGTCGGTCGCCTGCACGCCCCCGCGAAGCCCTCGGCGCGCCTGCTCGCCGAGTCCCCGGCCTCCGAGATCACGATCCCGCCCGACGACACGCACGCCATGCTCCAGGAGGCGGTGGCCCCCCAGGCGAACGTGCCGACAGGCGCCCCCGCGGCGCGACGCGTGTTGGGCCCCACGGGGATGCGCCAGTCGGGTCCTGCCCGCATCGTCACCCAGGACAGCGAGCCGCGTTCGCGGGGGATCACCTACCTGATCCCGGCCCTCCTCGCAGTGATCGGCATCCTCGGCGTGAGCCTCACCGCCATGTTGCTCCTCCCCGGAGAAGGAGAAGGCGGCAACGCGGTGCCGGACCCGGCTCCGGTCGCCCCGGTCGAGGTGGTGCCCGCGCCGGTCGAGCCGCCGGTCGAGGTGGTGCCCGCGCCGGTCGAGCCCCCGGCGCCCGAAGTCCCAGCACCCGGGCCTGTCGTCGCGCCCGGTCCCGTCCCCGCGCCCCGGCCCGTCCCCGCGCCAGGACCCGTGCGCCCGGTGCCCGCGCCCGAGGCTTCGTCACCCAAGGCCTCGTTCCGCGTAGAAGGCGACGCCAAGGCCGTGTGGCTCGTCGATTCGGTGGGGCGCTACCCACCCGGAGCCGTCGTCGGGGTGGGGCGCTACTCGATCCTCGCCGACTTCGGCGTGGGTGAGCCGTCCCCGGCGGGGTCCGTGTCCCTCACGAGCGGCCAGACCGCGATCCTCAAGTGCTCGTCGGCGCTCATGTTGTGCCGGCCGCAGTGAGCGGGCGCGGCGGGCTACGTTGACCTCATGAGCTATCTGCTGCTGCTGTCCGCCGTCGCGTCCGCCGAGCCCAACGTCGGGCCCTCCGAGGGCGGGGTCCCGCTGGCGATCCCCGCAGGTCGTCCGCTCCCACCCATGCCTCCGCCGCGGCCGGGCACGCGCAGCGGCCCCGCCCTCGACGCAGCGTACGTGGCCTCCCTCGAGCGGTACCGCGACGAGCGCCTGCGGCTCCGCCCGTACGACACGTTCAGCTACAGCTCGGGTGGGTACGTGGGCTGGGGCGGCTGGGGGCCCGGCTATGGCTGGGGCTTCGGGTTCCCCACCGTGTGGGTCGACCAGGATCACCGCGTCGCCGTGTACGCCGGCAGCGAGCGGCTCGACGTGCCCGACGTGCTCGACACCCTCCGCGAACCCGAGCGCGAGTCCGACCTCCGGCGCCGCATCCGCCGCAACCGCACCTGGTCCGGCATCGGGACCGCAGTCGGTGTGGCCGGGGTCGTGGGCTCGATCGCCGGGCTCGTGGGCTCGCAGACGGCGTACGATCCCTACGTCCGCGACCTCTGGAACCTGGAAGCCCTCGGCGCGACCGTCGCGATGGCCGGCGGGTTCGTGTTCGCCGGGTTCCCAGGCAGCCGCGCCGAGCGCCTCCAGTACGACCCGTCCGCGACCTTCGACCCCGGCGAGCTCGAGGCCGAGGTCGACCGGTTCAACGAGGAGCTGGCTCGATCCCTGGCTTTGTCTCCGGTCGACGTGCTGCGCCTCGGCGACGAATGACGACTACAGACGCGGCGCCCATCGCCGACCGCCCCGGGCGTGTATAGGGAGCAGGTCGGAGTTCCCTCCATGACGCGCTTCTCGCGAAACAACCTGTTCGCGTTCCTGCTCGTGCTCCTGTTCGTGGTCGCGTTCCTGAACATCGGCCAGATCGGTCGCCGTGGCGAGGTCATCGACTTCCGCACCTTCATGGAGAAGGTCGAGAACGACGAGATCCGGGACGTCACCATCAAGGGCCAGGAGTTTCGCGGCAAGACGGTGAACGACACCGAGTTCCGGACCACGGGCCCCCGCCCGGAGTTCCTGGAGCCCGTGTACCACTCGCTCGTCGAGCACGGCGTCACCCCGAACTTCGTCGAGTCCTCCGACGACAGCTTCTGGATGACCGCCATCGTCACGCTCGTTCCGGTGCTCGGCATCGGAGCGGTGCTGATCTGGTTCGCGCGGAACCTGCAGGGCGCCAACAACCGGGCGATGTCGTTCGGAAAGTCGCGCGCCAAGATGCTTCAGGAGTCGTCCCGCCGCATCACGTTCTCGGACGTGGCCGGCATCGACGAGTCGAAGGAGGAGCTGCAGGAGATCGTGGAGTTCCTGAAGGATCCGCGGAAGTTCACGCGCCTCGGGGGCCGCATCCCGAAGGGCGTGCTCCTGATGGGGTCTCCGGGCACGGGCAAGACCCTCCTCGCCAAGGCCGTCGCCGGAGAGGCCGGCGTACCGTTCTTCAGCATCTCCGGGTCGGACTTCGTCGAGATGTTCGTCGGCGTCGGCGCGTCCCGCGTCCGCGACCTGTTCGAGCAGGCCAAGAAGAGCGCGCCCTGCATCATCTTCATCGACGAGATCGACGCCGTGGGGCGCCAC
>JBIKWC010000425.1:0-4795 GCA_044356535.1 Myxococcota bacterium | reverse complement strand
CGCCGGTCGGACGGCCGCTCGAGGTGGAAGGCGGTGCCGACGCCGCGGGCCAGCAGGTCCCGCTCGACGTCGCGGTGGCCCTGGAGCAGGAACGTGTGGTGGCGGGCGTTGGCGTAGGGCGTGCGGTCGGAGAGGGCGCGGTAGACGAACACCGGCAGCCGCAACGCCCGGCCGGCGGCGAGGGCGACGTCGAGCGCGGGGTTCTCGGTGGCACGGAGCGCGGCGCGCATCCAGTACAAGACGAAGCCGCCGCGGGCGACGGGCCGGTGGGTGGCCCGGATGCGCTCGGTGAGGAGCGGGGGGAGGTCGAGCATGCGGGGGCGTAACGATTCGCTCCCAACCCGCCTGGGTACAGACCTCAGGCCGACTGACCACGAAGGCACGGAGAACACGGAGGGCACGGAGTCCCGCGCCACCCAGCCCGGACCCGCCAGCGCCTGGTGCCGCGTCGGTGTCCTGGCTGCGCACGCTCGAAATGCACAGATTCGGGCGTCAGAACCGGCCTGACGGGTTCGGGTGCCCGCTCCGTGGCCTCCAGGTTCTCCGTGACTCCGGGTTCGGTCGACTCCTCCCTTCGAAGCTCCACCCCACACCGGTCGAAGCGCCGTGTCACGTACTGTCACGAAACGTCTACTCGGGTCATCGTATTCCTGTTTGGAAAGTCACGGCGACCATCCGGTACCCGGGGAGCGATAGGCACCGGCGCCAGCAGCGAACCTGCGTCTCCGCGTTTCGACTGCTGACCAGAGGACCAATCCACATGAAGTACGCCACCATTCTGCTGCTCTCCCTCGGCATGATCTCCAGCACCGCGTTCGCAGCCGACCCGGCTCCGGCCGCTGCCCCGGCCACCGAGGACCTCGTCACGCTCGCCTCCCGCGCGGACATGACCGACGTGACGACCCTCGTGGCCGCCATCAAGGCCGCTGGCCTCGTCGACACCCTGAAGGGCGCTGGCCCCTTCACCGTCTTCGCGCCCACCAACGCGGCGTTCGCCAAGCTCCCGGCCGGCGCGCTCGACGAGCTGTTGAAGCCCGAGAACAAGGAGAAGCTCAAGGCCATCCTCCTGTACCACGTGCACGCAGGCGATGCGGTGAAGGCGGCCGACGCCAAGACCGGCAAGGTCACCACCGCCAACGGCAAGGCCCTCGACCTGGTCGTGGCCCCAGCCGGCGTCACGGTCAACGGCGCCAAGGTCATCAAGACCGACGTCCTGGCCAAGAACGGCGTCATCCACCTGGTCGACACCGTCCTGATGCCCTGAGTCGGGTCGGGCTCCCGGCGTCGTCGCCGGGAGCTTCCCCTCGTGCGTAGAGTTGCTGGAATTCCAGCAGATGTTAGAAAACCAACATGACGGAACCGAGCCAGCTCAGCCGGCGCGAGCGCCAGGTCCTCGATGCCCTGTACGCCGAAGGCCCGGCGACGGCGGAGGCGCTCCGCTCCGCGTTGCCCGACCCGCCCAGCAACTCGGCCACTCGCGCCTTGCTGCGCACGCTCGTGGAGAAGGGGCACCTGCGGATCGAGCGCCGCGGTCGCCAATACGTGTACCACGCGTCCGTCCCACGGGACGACGCCAGCGTGGGCGCGCTGCAGCGGGTCGTGCGCTCGTTCTTCGATCGCTCGCCGCTCCGCGCGGCCATCGCCCTGGTGCAGATGACCGACGCCCCGAGCCCCGACGAGCTGCGGGAGCTCGAGGCGCTGGTGGCCAAGGCCAGGGAGCGCGTCCAGTGATCCAGGTTCGATCGGCTTGGGTACGCGGGGGGTCTAGGGGGGAGCGCCCCCTGGCAGGGGATTCGGGGGACTGGTCCCCCGAGGGGGTGTCGGGGGCGGCGCCCCTGACCCACACGATCGACACGGAAATTGAGCTTCGCTCGTGCGAAGCGCGAGCGAGGATCAATTGATCCAGGTTCGATCGGCTTGGGTACGCGGGGGGTCCAGGGGGGAGCGCCCCCTGACAGGGGATTCGGGGGACTGGTCCCCCGAGGGGGTGTCGGGGGCGGCGCCCCTGACCCACACGATCGACACGGAATTTGAGCTTCGCTCGTGCGAAGCGCGAGCGAGGATCAAATGAGCGCGCCGGGTGCCGTCGACGTGCTCCTCGGGCTGGGGCTCGACATCGCGTGGAAGGTCAGCGTACCGCTGGGCCTGGGCCTGGTCGCGAGCCTGCTGCCGGGCACGGCCGCGGCGCGTCACCTGCGCCTGTCGCTGGCGCTCGCGGCGACCCCGGTGGTGGCCTTCGCGGTGGTCGTGGCTCGCGGAAGCGACGCCGCCTGGACGGTCGGCGCCCCCGCCTGGCCCCTGGTCGCCTGGGCCGTCGGGGCGCTGGTCGTCACCACCGACCTCGCCCTGGGGCTGCGGGCGCTGGCGACCCTGCCCACCCTCCCGTCTCCCGCGGGGCTCGAGCGCTGCGCGCTCGTGGGGTCTCCGTTGACCGCGGGCTGGTGGCGCCCCCGGATCATCGTGCCGTGCGACTTCGACACCTGGCCGCGCGAGGCGCGCGAGGCCGCGCTGGCCCACGAGCGCGCCCACATCCGTCGAGCGGACTGGCTCGCGCACGTCGGCGCCTGGTTGCTCGGCGCCGGGCTGTGGTTCCACCCGCTCGCAGCGCTCGCCCGTCGCCGGCTCGCGGTGCTCGCGGAGTGTGCCGCGGACGACGAGGTCCTCGCGGAAGGGCACGACGCCACCACGTACGCGGCGCTGCTGCTCCGCGTGGGGCGCCCGGGACCCGCCGCCGGACTGGGCCTGGGCCCCTCGGTGGTGGGGATCCGCGTGCGCCGCCTGCTCGCGGCCAACCGCGCGGCGCGGTCCGGCCGTGGCTCGATCGTGTGGTTCGTTGCCTGTCTCGTCGCCGTGGTCTGGTGGACTGCAGGCGCTGCTGCCTGGAGCGCCCCGGAGCCCACCTGTCGCCCGGGCGTGGAGCCCCTTCCGCTCGTCGACCCCACCCCCGTGCCCTGGAGCCCCGCATGGTCCTCGCCCTCTTCGCGTTGATCCCGTCGCTCGCTGCGCCCAGCGCCGTCCCCGCGCCGTCCGAGGTCGCGGAGCGGGAGGGTGCCCGTCCGCCCGAGAACCCCTCGGTGGCCCTGGAGCAGCGGGTCGCGCGGGTCGCCACCCTGTCGGACGACGAGCTCCGCGCCGCCAGCGCCGCGGTGACGGACCTGTCCACCAACTGCGCCTACCACCGGGCCACGGTCCTGCTGGTGCTCACGCTCGACCGCGAGCTCCCGCTCCTGGATCCGAGCGCCCTGGATCCCCAGGAGCGCGCGGCGTTCGAGCAGTTGGTGCGCGGCGTGGCTGCCCAGGCGGCGCTCGCCCGGGCGCTGGGCGCCGACACCTTGCCGGCGCCGATGTTCGGCGACTACCTCTCCGGGGACCTCCTCACCGGGTGGCGCCCCTTCCAGGACGGCGCGGCGTTCGAGGCCAGCACCGATCCGGTGGCCGACACCGAAGCCCTCTTCGCGGTGGTGCCCCACTGGGTCGCCGCCATGCCGAGTGGCACGATGTCGCGGCTGGACCAGGACTGGGAGGTGCTTGCGCCAGTCGTCGACCGCTACACCTGGTTCCACGCGGTGGAGACGGGGGCCTCGAGCTACCAGGCCCTCCTGCCGGGCCTGGCCCGCGGCGCCACCGGCGAGCGGGCGCTGCGGCTCGGCCGCCTGCTGGAGACCCACGGCACCCTGTACTGCTGAGCCCGGCTACGGCCTTCCCGCCGGGCCCGGGTTCGTCTCGAGGGCGGTGCCGACGGTGCCCCCGGGGTCGCGGACCTGAAAGACGCGGAGGGTCGCCGACTGACCACGGAGGCACGGAGAACACGGAGGGCACGGAGCAGCCGCCGCCGAGGCGGCCTCTCAGCCGAACCGGCCAGTGCGCAATCCCGCCCCATTCCTGGTCGTTGAAGCCCGAGATCGAGAGTCGGCGTCAAGCTATAGCCTTGCCTGAACGGCTCGCGTGTCCGCTCCGTGCCCTCCGTGTTCTCCGTGCCTCCGTGTTCGGTCGTTTCCTCGCTTCGAAGCTTCGCCGCTCCTCGTGTTGGTCGACCTCGAGGCACCGTCACCGTGCGAAGTCATCGATGAAGGGAGGACCAGAGGAGGTGCATCACAGCTCCCACCGGTAGATGGCGGCGACCTTGGCCCACTCCGACAGCGTGTCCCACACCGCCTGGTACGCCATCTCCGCGTTGCGGCGCGCGCGGGACTCGTCGAGCGGATCGAGGCCCACCCCGAACGCCGCGCGGTCCGCGATCTCCGCCGTCTCCAGGATGGGCTCGGTGTTCAGGCCCTTCGGGAGCATCGGGAGCGCGCGCCGCGCCAACATCGTCGCCGAGTCCCCGGGGAGCCGCTCCACGCCGAGGTCTCCGAGCGCGATCTCGGTGACCCGCCACGCGTGGCGTACGCGGTCGGAGGGCGACGGATCCCCGAGCGGCCGGCGGAGCAGCGACAACCACACCGTCCGCCGCACCGGCGGCCCGAACACCACCAGCCCCAGCAGGGTGAGCAACACCATCAGGACCAGGAAGAACAGCGAGATCCCGGTGGAGCGCACCGCCTCCTTCACGGGCTCGGTGGCCGACGGCGGCTCCTCCCCCGCCTGCTGCTCCCCACCACCCTGTTCGCCACCGTTCCCCTGCGACTCGCCACCGTCCGCCTGCGACTCGCCGCCGCCGCCTTGCGACCCACCACCCCCCTGCGACCCACCACCCCCCTGCGACTCGCCGCCGCCGCCTTGCGACCCACCACCCCCCTGCGACCCACCACCCCCCTGCGACCCGCCGCCGACGCCCTGCGATCCGCCGCCGCCC
>JBIKWC010000147.1:0-16758 GCA_044356535.1 Myxococcota bacterium | reverse complement strand
CGACACCACGGGCGCGACCGCCGCGAGCGCCGGCAACAACCGGGGGCCGGGACCTGCGGGGCCCTCGAACGCCACCAGCGTCGCAGAGAGCCTGGCGTGCAGGGCCTCACCGAACGCCGGCTCCGCGGGCCACGCCGCGAGGGCGTCCCAGGTGGCGCGCGGGCCCAGCACCTTCGAGAAGTCGTGCTCCGGGCCCAGGTCCAGCGGGTCCTCGAGCAACACCGCCCGCCCCGCCTCGTGGCCGTACAGGTGGGCGACCCGGGCGCCGACGTCGGCGTGGGCCGCCAGCTGCTCGAGCAGCGCGAGCTCGCCGGGCAGCGCCGCCCCCGTCAGCCCAGCGGCCGCGGGGTTCGACACCTTGCGCTCCGGGAACCGGCCGGACGGGTGGTACGGCACCTCGGCGCCGACCCGGGCCTCGAAGACCTCGACCGTTCCCCCCGAGCGCTCCACCTCACCGCGCAGGAGCGTGGACAACGCCACCTTGAACCACCGCTCGGCGTCGAGGGTCGGGACGGTGGGCCGCTGCACCCACAACAACGCGCCGGCGAGCCCCATCGCGGTCAGCGTGAGCGCGCCCGACACCACGTCCATCACGCCTCAGCGCCTCGGAGGAAGCGGTCGACCGGGGTGCTCCTCGCGGGAGACCGGTACGCGAACTGGCACGAGCACGGGCTCGGGCTCGGCGGTGGGAGCGAGCGCGCCGGCCAGCTCGTGGGCGGCCTCTTCGATCCGGCGGGTGAGCTCACGAAGGCGGTCCGACCAGCGTCCCATGGCGCCCTCCAGCCGAAGGGACCCCTCACCACGAAGGGTCCACTCTTATCGTAGACACCATTTCGGCTCGATGACCATCGGATTCGTCACGAGTCGTCCCCGCGCCGTCACGATCCCGTGCCCATGCGGATCGGTTCAGCCCGCGGTCCCGTACAGGCGCTCGAGGAGGGCGCGATCCCCCATGATCGCCGTGCGCTGGCAGTAGAACGCCAGCCCGCGGCCACCGCCGAGCTCCTCGCCGCCGCCGGCCTTCCCGGGACCGCCGTGCAGCAGGTTCGGGAGCACCGTGCCGGGGCCCGGGCTCTGGTCGTGGACCTTGGCGCTGCCCCAGTGGATGCGGCCGTGCCACGGCGCGATGCCCGCGAGCACGGGCCCCACGAAGGCGAGGTCGTCGGAGTACAGGCTGCACACGAGTCCGCCGCCCCCCTTCGCGACGATCTCCACGGCGCCGTCGGCGTCACCGCTCCAGGGCAATACGGTGGCGACGGGGCCGAACACCTCGTGTTCGTGAACGTACGGCGCGGCCGCGCCCTGCTCGTTGACGAACAACGTGGGCGTCACGAAGCAGCCGCCGTCCGGTGCGTCCGCCCGCCACACGATCTTCGCGACCTCCCCGAGCGCCTGGAGACCCGCCTGCACCACCTGCTGCTGGGCCGGGGACGCGACGGGCCCGATCTCGGTCCCCTTCTCGTTCGGGTCCCCGACGACCACGCGGGACAGCCGGTCCACGATCGCCTGGATGGCGGTGTCGGCCGTCTGCGTGGGCACCAGGATGCGGCGTACGCAGGTGCACTTCTGGCCGGCCTTCTGGACGAGGTCGCGGGTGACGTCGTTGACGAACATCTGGAAGGTGTCGGACGCGGGGTCGACGTCGGGCCCGAGGATGGAGGCGTTGAGGGAGTCGGCCTCGATGTTGACCCGCACGTTGTGCCGCACGATGGCCGGGTGGCTGCGGATCTTGAAGCCCGTCTCGGAGCCGCCGGTGAAGGCCACGACGTCCTGCGGGCCCACGTGGTCGAGCAGATCGCCCGCCGGTCCGGTCAACAGGGACAACGCCCCTTCGGGGAGCAACCCGGTGCCGACCCAGAGCTCGACGATCCGCACGGCCAGCGCCGAGGTGGACGTGGCGGGCTTCGTGAACACGGGCACGCCGGCGAGCAGGGCGACCGCGGCCTTCTCGGCCATGCCCCAGGCCGGGAAGTTGAAGGCGTTGATGTGCACGGCGAGCCCGGGGCGGGGCATCAGGACGTGCTGGCCCACGAACCGCTTGGAGCGGAGCACGGGGTCGGCGGGCCCGTCGAGCAGGAACGTGCGGTCCCCCAACGTCTTGCCGAACGCTGCGTACCAGGCGAGCGTGCCCGCGGCGCCGTCGATGTCGAACTTGCCGTCGCCCCGCGTGGTGCCGCCGCTCCAGCGCGAGACCTCGATGAGCTCGTCGCGGTGAGCGTGGATGACGGCGGACAGGCCCGCCAGGATCTCGGCGCGCTGCGCGAAGGTGAGCGCGCGCAGGACACCACCGCGGGACCGCGCCCACGCCATCGCCCGCCCGAGGGGGACATCCACCTTGCGCACCTGCGCCACCGCGGCCCCGGTGGTGGGATCCGTGAGCGTGGTGGGATCTCCGGACCCTTCCGACCACCGACCCTCGAGGAAGCTCGCCAACGCCTTCATGACCCCTCCGGACGCGCCCGCGTAACCTCGGGGTCGCCGCCGTCGACCGAAGCGGCTACGGCGGAGCGTGCTCGTCGTCCAGGGGCTGAAGAAGTCGTTCCGCACCTCCTCCCGCGGGGTGGTCCAGGCCGTGGCCGGGATCTCCTTCCGCGTCGAGCCGGGCGAGATCTATGCGTTGCTCGGCCCGAACGGCGCCGGCAAGACCACCACGCTGCGGATGGTGTCCACCCTCGTCGCCCCCGACGAAGGCACGCTGCTGCTCGACGGCGTGGACGCCCGCCGCGATCCCGTGGGCGCCCGGGCGCACCTGGCCTACGTCCCCGCGGAGGCCGGTCTCCCCGACCGGATGACCCCGCGAGAGGTGGTCACCTCGTTCGCGCGCATCCAGGGCGTGCCGAAGCCCCGCGACACCGCAGACGCGCTGCTCGATCAGCTGGGCGCCACCTCGTACCGCGACACCCCCTGCGGCGACCTGTCCACGGGCATGAAGCGGCGCGTGGTGCTGGCCCGGGCCCTGTGCCACGGGCCGAAGATCCTCCTCCTCGACGAGCCCACCGACGGCCTCGATGTCCAGGGTCGGCGCGACGTGCTCGACTTCGTGCGCGGGCAGGCAGCCACGGGGCGGGCAGTGGTGTTGTCGTCGCACATCATGGGCGAGGTGGAGCAGGTGGCGCACCGGATCGGTGTGGTGGCCGGCGGGCGCCTGGTGCGCGAAGGCACGGTCGCGGAGCTGCTCGCCGCCACGGGGACCACCCGCCTCGACGACGCCTTCCTGGCCCTGGTGGAGCAGTGACGTCGGGGGCCGGCCGGGTGGCGTGGGCGGTCCTGATCCTCACCGGAGACACCATCCGGCGGCTGTTGCGCGAGGGCCTCGTGGTCCGCTCGCTCGTGTGGCCGGGGCTGCTGGCTGCCGCGTCGCTGGCGGCGGTGCTCGGCGTGTTGGCGATGGTGCGCTCGGAGCCGCGGATCGCGGTGGCCCCGGGCACGCCGCCCGCCGTGGTCGCCGCGCTCTCGGCCGCCGGGCTCACGGTCGAGGAGGACCCCAATCCGCGCGCCGCCGTGGTGGGGGGGCAGGCGCCGATCGGCACCGACGGGCACGTGGTGTGGTCGCGGGGCGGTGCCCACACGCTGCAGGCGGAGATCGCGGTGCGGAACGCCGTGGGGGCTCCCTGGACCCCGGTGGCGCCCATCCTGGGGCCCGCAGGCGCGCCCCCGGTGGCCTCGGACGTACCGAAGCTCCCCGAAGACGCCGTCGGTCGCGTGCTCGCGATGTTGTTCATGTTGTACGGCCTGGTGTTCGGCCTGGGCGGCGTGGCCCGCGACCGCGACCAGGGCATCCTCGACGCCGAGCTGTGCCTGCCGATCCCCCGCTGGGCGACGGGCTTCGCGCGGTGGCTCGGCAGCACGGTGGTGTTGACGGGGTTCCTGGCGCTTTCGGTGCTGCTGGTGAACGCCGTGTTGCCCCTCGGAGACCCCACGCCGGCGCTGGTCCACGGCTTCGCCGCCCTCGCGACCTCGGTGGCCATCGGCATGGCGGTCGTAGGCCACGCGGGCCTCAAGCAGGGCTTCTCCGGCCCGTTCGGCGTCGGGATGACGCTGACCACCGGCGCCGCGTCGCTGGGCCTCCGGTACGACCTGCCGTGGGTCCCGGTGGCGAGCCTGTTCTCCACGAAGGACGGCACGGTGGCGGCGCTGCTGGCCGGGGTCGTGGGGGTGCTCGGGAGCTGGGTGTACGCCCGCCGCACGGGGGGACCACCGTGAGGCCCGCGCGGTTGTGGGCGATCGCGCGACAGGACTGGGCCCTCGAGCTGGGCGGACGCCAGGGTCTCCTGCTCCCCGGGCTCTTGTTCGGACTGCTGGCCGGCCCCGCGCTCGCCCCGGAAGTAAAGCTGACTTCGCGGGGGTGGCGCGCCGAAGGCGACGTGCCGGCCTCGGTCGCCGCCCTCCCCCAGGATCCGGACGGGGCGGTGTTGACCTTCCGCTCGGACGCCGGCCGCCTGCACGTCGACGGAGACCCGCCGGCCGGGGTGCGCACAGCGTTGGACGGCGCAGCGCCGCTCGTGCGGCTCGAGGTGTTCGGGCTCGCCCCCCGCCTGCCCGGACGCACGGCGCTCTTCGGGTTGATCTCGGCGTCGACGCTCTCGGGGGCGGTCGCCGCGAGCATCGGCGGAGAGCGATCGCGCAAGACGCTCGGCGTGTTGTTGTCCGCGGCCATCTCCACGGTCGAGATCGTGGCGGGGAAGGCGCTCGCCTGGGCGCTGTTCGGCCTGGGGTCGGTGGTGGTGGCCTCGGCCGTGTCCATGGCGCTCGGCCGCGTCGAGGCCGGCTGGTGGCTGCTTCCGCTCTTGACGATGCCGTTGTCCACCGTGGCGCTGGGGTTCTTCCTGGTGCGTCGGGCGACCGACGTGGTGGCGGGCACGGCCACGTCCATGCGCGTGTTGCCGGCGGTGGTGGCGGGCTCGGGGGTGTTCGCGTTCCTGGTGGGCGTGGGCCACCCGCTGCTGGCGGCGACCATCCCGGTGGGGGGCGCGCTGGTGGCCGCGGGGGACACCTGGCCCGGATGGGCGCCTCCGGTGATCGCGGCCTTCAGCAACCTCGCGTTCTGCGCGGTCATGTTGGGCCTGACCGTGCGCGACCTCGAGGAGACGCCCTCCGACGACGCCGACGGCTCCGTGCTCCGCGAGCTGGCGATCGTGACCGCCCTGGCGGCGTCGTGCTGGTGGATCGCGGTCGGCACCCCGGTGTTGTACGCGCTGGCCGGCAACGCCGCCGTGATGGAGCGCCTGCCGGTCAGCCGGGGGGTGGCGGCGGGCGCAGCGTGCCTGATCGCGGGGACGGTGCTGCACCTGGCGCGGCGGCCGGGCGCTGCGATCCCGTGGGCACCTCCCCCGGTGTGGTCGCTGGCTGCAGCGCTCCCGGTGGCGGCGGTGTCGTTCCTGGTGCACCGGGCCCCGGTCCTGGTGGTGGGGTGGCCCGCGGTGGCCGATCGGTTGCACACCGCGGCGGCGTGGAGCGGGCCCGCCGGGTACTTCGCGGTGGTGGCGGACGAGCTCTTGTTCCGCGGCTGGCTGCCTGGCCGGGTGGGCGTGTTGGGCGCCGTGGTCGCAGCGGTGGTGGTGAAGTCGCCGCTGGACCCGCTGGGTGGCCTCCTGGAGGCGGGCGTGCTGGGGCTCCTGGCGTGGCGCTCGGGCACGGTGTGGCCGGGCGTGTTGGCGCGGTGCCTCGCTCTGGCGCTCCAGTAGGCCGCGGGCGTCGCTGTACACTGCGCCCATGTCGCTGTTTCGCCGCGCCGCGCGCCGGGTCGAGCTCCCGGCGGACCTGACTGGACTGGTGGCGGACAACCACGTCTCCGACGCCGAACTGCGCGCCGCGGGGCTCGACCGCGACCAGATCGAGCGGATCTGGCGCGCCGCCGAGGCCCTGTTCCGCACGGGCCTGCACCCGGCGGTGGCGATCTGCCTGCGCCGCCGCGGACACGTGGTCCTCGACCGCGCCATCGGCTGGGCGCGCGGCCGGGGGCCGGGCGTCGACGACCACCCGACGCCGTGCACGCCGGACACGCCGTTCTGCATCTTCTCCGCCTCGAAGGCGGTGACAGCGATGGTGATCCACCACCTCGACGACCAGGGCCTGCTGCACATCGACGACCGCGTGGTGGAGTACCTGCCGGAGTTCGGGCGGCACGGGAAGGAGTGGGTCACGCTGCGGCACGTGCTCACGCACCGCGCCGGCATTCCCAGCATCGGCGACGCGAGCCAGCTCGACCTCCTCTCCGACCCGGCCCGGATCGTGGAGCTCCTGTGCGACACCCGCCCCACCTCCCGCGCGGGGCGACGGCTCGCCTACCACGCGATCAGCGGGGGCTTCGTGCTGGGCGAGGTCGTCCGACGGGCGACGGGCAAGGCGATCGAGGCCGTGCTGGCCCAGGAGCTCCTGGCGCCGCTCGGCTTCCGCGGCATGCGCTACGGCGTGCCGGCCGACCGCGTCGGCGAGGTGGCGACCAACTGGTTCACCGGGCCGCCCCAGCCGTTCCCGATCACGGCGATCGCGCGACGGGCGCTCGGCGTGTCGTTCGCGGAGGCCGCGGAGCTCTCGAACCACCCGGCCTTCCTCACGAGCGTGATCCCGAGCGGCAACGTCGTGGCCACCGCGAACGAGCTGTGCCGGTTCTTCCAGCTGCTGCTGGACGGCGGGGAGCTCGACGGCGTGCGGGTGTTGGGCGAACGCACCGTGCGGCGCGCGATCAACGAGACCGCGTACATGGAGCTCGACACGACGGTCGGCCTGCCGATCCGCTACGGCACGGGCCTGCACCTGGGCTCGCGCGCGGTGTCGGTGTTCGGGTTCGACATGCCGCAGGCCTTCGGACACCTGGGGTTCATCCACGTCTACGGGTTCGCGGACCCCGAGCGGGACCTGTCGGTGGGCATCATGACCTCGGGCAAGCCGGTGGCGCTCGACGGCCTGCTCGCGGTGGCCCGCCTGCTCGGCACGCTCTCGTGGACCGTTCCGCGCCTCAGCGCCGCAGCAGCGGGGTGACCCTGGCCTGCAGGAGCGCCACGAGCTCGGGCTCCATGAACTCGAAGCGGTCCGGGATGTCGAGGACCACCACGCGCTTGCCCCGGAGCCACCGGGCGTGGGCGCGGGTGAGCGCGCGCTTGTGGCGGGCCTCCATGGCCACCACGAGGTCCGCCCATTGCAGCAGCTCCGCGTCCACGACCTGCTCCGCGTCGGCGGCGGTGCCCGCGGAATCCACCTCCACCCCCTCGTAGCCGGCGAACACGGCCTCGGCGGTGGGGGAGCGGTAGCGGTTGCGGCTACACACGAACAGGACGTTCACGCCGTCGTCTCCACGTCAGTACAGGTCGCTCGCGTAGCCGCAAGGGTCCGTCGGCTCCGACGTGTGGCGCCCGAGGGCAGCGAGCGCGAGCCCGTCCTCCCCGAACGTGACGGTGACCTCGTGGTCTCCCGCCACCGTGGCGACGCCGCCCTCGGGTGTGGGGCAGGCCGAGGCGAGGCCCGTCCAACCCAGCTCCACCCCGTCGAGCGACACCAGGAGGCCGTCCACCTCCACGTCTCCGGTCACCGCGAAGCGCCCGCCCTCCCACGACGCGCGCAGGTCGAGGCCCAGCGTGTGGTCACCCGCCTCCAGCGACCCCAAGCTCTCCACCTCGCTGCCGGCGACCCGGCCCTCCAGCACGCCACCCATCGGCCTGCCTCCGAGGCCGCTGGCCGCTGTCGACGCTCGGACCGACGGGCCGTCCACCTCGAGGACGATCACCCCGGAGATGCCGCCCGCCACGAGGCCCGACACCGGAAGGCAGCCCTCCGCGTGGTAGTCGAGGTCCATCACGAAGAAGTCCCCCTCCCCGGTCTTCGTCCGGCACGGGCAGCCGCAGCTCGTGGCGTGCCGGAGCTGCACGTCCGGAGCTTCGTGGGCATGGATGCGGAGCTCCGTGGCGACCAGCGCGGCGGCCACGGCGTCGTTCGAGGCGGCGAGCGCTTCCTCCATCGAGGCGGCCACCACCGCGTCGGACAGGCACCCGGACAGCCAGGCGAACACGTCGCCTCCTCACCGAGCTTAACCCCCCGCACCCGGAGTCACATCACCATCCCGACGTACATCCCGAGCGCCAGCACCCCAGCCAGCAGGACGGGGGTCAAGACCAGCACCACCAACACCACCACGAACCACACGACCCCGCGCAGGCACCCGACCACCGGGGACGGGCGCGCAGCGACGGGCGGGGCGCGCGCAGGTGCAGGAGCGGGAGGCGCTGGCTCCATGGGACCCGCGGACTCCTCGGTGAACGTGCGCCCGACGAGGCTCCCGGGCAACAGCTCCTGGTTGACCTCCTTGACGAGGGGCGGGACGTGCTCCTCACACCAGTCGGCCAGGCGCCTGCTGCCCTTCACGGTGTCCAGGAGCTCGGTCACCTTGCGTTCCACGTCGCGCGCGGTGGGCCGGCGGTCCGGATCGAACGCCAACATCTGGGCGAGGAGCTCTCGCACGGGCTCGGGGACCTTGGGGATCGCGGCCAGGCGCTCCTCGACCGCAGTCGTGTGTTTCTTCGACAGGAGGTGGCCAGCGCCGAACCGACCCCCGGCCAGCATCTCCCAGGTCACCACCCCGAGCGCGAAGACGTCGCCCGCCGGCAGCTCGTCGCCGTCCACCCGCTCCGGCGGCACGTACCCGACCGAGCCGTACCCGCCTGCGCGCGTCTCGGCCTCGCGGCCCTCGAACCGGGCGCGCGCGACGCCGAAGTCCAGCACCTTCACGTCGCCCGAGGGCGTGATGCGCAGGTTCGCGGGCTTGAGATCGCGGTGGATGATGCGGAGCGGGACGCCGTCGCCGTCCGTCGCCGAGTGCGCGTGGTGCAGCGCGGAGGCGGCCTCGCGCACGATCTCGAGGGCGGCGGCGCCCGGGAGCTTCCCGCGCTTGGCGAGCACCTGGGCGAGATCGACCCCGTCCACGTACTCCATCGCGATCGTCCACCGCCCGGCGAGGCGCATCAGGCCCTCGACCCGCACGATCGCGCGGTGCTGGAGGCGCCCCAGGATGCGGGCCTCGTCGCGGAGCCGCCGGGCGAGGTCGGCGTCGTCACCGACGCTCTCGTCGAGCACCTTCACGGCGACGATCTTCTCGAGGCCACCGTCGGCGCGGAGCCGGGCCCTGTACACGGAGCCCATGCCCCCGTGACCTGCGGTGTCGAGGATCTCGTAGGTGCGACTCACGGACTGCCGATGTAGCCGATCCCGGTGGAATCAGCCCCGCGCCGCCCGAAGGAAGTCGGCGAGGCCGAGGATGGCGCCCACGCCGAGCACCGCCACGAGGTCGAGCACCACCCCGTAGAAGCAACCGCCGGCCGTACCGACGAGCCCGCGCAGCCAGCGGGTGAACGCCCCGCGGCTCCAGAAGAACCCCAGCAGCGCGGCGCCCAGGATCGCGCCCGCGAGGGCTGCGCCGGGGATCGGCACGAAGGCGCCCGCGATCGCCCCCAACGTCGCCCCCGAAGCCACTCCGGCGGTGCCTCCCGCGGCGCGACCGGTCGCCACCGGCGCGACCACCTGCCCGAACGCCCCGACCACCGTCACGAGCGCTGCGCAGGCCAGCGCGCCGGGCCCGACGACCTGGAAGTCCGTCAGCCCCGCGAACGCCACGAGGCCCAGGAGGGCCACGGCGCAGCCAGGGAACCCCGGCACCAGCGCCGCCACGGCGCCGAGCAGGATGCCCACGATCGCTACACTCCACGCCAGGATCTCCATCGCTGCACCCTATTCGGTCGCGCCGGTGCGGGGGGCCCGCGACAGGGCTACCTGCGAGCATGCAGTACCGCGGGCTCCACCTCGACCCCTTCCAGGAACAGGCCATCACGGCCCTCGAAGAAGGCCGGAACGTGCTCGTCTCCGCCCCGACGGGGACCGGAAAGACGATCATCGCCGACTGGATCGTGGAGCACGCGCTCCAGACCGGCAAGCAGGTGATCTACACGGCCCCCGTGAAGGCGCTGTCGAACCAGAAGTTCCGCGACTACGTCGCCCTGCACGGTGAGGAGCGGGTCGGGCTCGTCACCGGGGACATGGTGATCCGGCGGGACGCCCCGTGCCTCGTGATGACGACCGAGATCCTCCGCAACATGCTGCTCACGGGCGAGCACCTGGTGGATCTGCTGGCTGTCGTGCTGGACGAGATCCACTTCCTCGACGACCCGGAGCGCGGGACCGTCTGGGAGGAGGTGCTCATCTACCTGCCGCGGGAGGTCCGCATCGTGGGCCTGTCCGCGACGTTGTCGAACCTCCAGGACCTCGGCGACTGGCTCGCCGCCGTCCGAAACCACCCGATCGACATCGTCACCGAGCACCAGCGCGCGGTGCCGCTGCGGTTCCACTACCTCTCCGTCCAGACGGGGCTCACCGACCCTGCCCGCTACGAGCGCCTGGCCGCGCGCAAGGAGAAGACCCGGACCCGAGGCCGGGAGCGCGGCAAAGGCCGAACGGAGCGGGACGACGACCGCCGCCGCACCGGGCACATCGACGTCTACCGGCGCCTGCTCGAGCAGGACCTCCTCCCCTGCCTGTACTTCGTGTTCTCCCGCCGGGACACGGAGCGCATGGCGAAGGCGCTGTTCCGCACGGTGTCCCGCGAGAAGGGCTCCCTGTTGACCTCGGACGAGCGCGCGGCCGCACAGGCTCGCCTCGATCAGGCAGCGACGAGGCTGGGCGCCGCCCTCGACGTCGAGCTGCGCGAGCTGTACCTCACCGGCATCGCGTTCCACCACGCCGGCCTCCACGTCGAGCTCAAGACGCTCGTGGAGCAGCTGTACGAGGCGCGGCTGCTCCAGGTGTTGTACTGCACCTCCACCTTCGCGCTCGGCATCAACATGCCGGCGCGCACCGTGGTGTTCGAGGGCATCGAGAAGTTCGACGGCAAGCAGGTGGCGCCCCTCACCACGCGCGGCTTCATGCAGAAGGCCGGTCGCGCAGGGCGACGCGGACTCGACGACGAAGGGCACGTCGTGGTGCGCGTGGACCCCTGGGAGTACGTGAAGTGGCGCCCGTCGCTCGAGAAGTACGCCCGCGCCGGGTACGAGCCCGTGCGCTCCGCGTTCAACCTCTCGTTCCACTCGATCGTCCACCTCGTCCACCGCTACCCGATGGAGCGCATCCGGGAGATCGTGGACCGCTCGTTCCTCTCGTTCTGCATGGAGCGCGCGGCGAAGCGCACCGAGGGTCGCAAGAGCGGAGAGAAGGCGCAGCGCCTGCTGAGCCGGACGTGGGACGAGTTCCTGCAGAAGCTGTCGTTCCTGCAACAGATCGGGTACATCGACCAGGAGCGAGGCTTCAACGCCGGCGCCCGCATCCTGTACCACGTGCAGATCGCCGAGATCCTGGTCACGGAGCTCGTGCTGGCCGGGGTGTTCGAGGACCTCGACGGCCCCACCACGTTCGGCGTGATGTGCGGCCTCACGAACGCCCTGCCCCGCCACGCGCACGCGCGGTTCCGGCCCGACGACGAGGAGCGCGCGCTGGCCAGGCGCATCGACGCGATCCGGGGCTCCCGCATCGTGGCCTCGAGCGAGGGCGTGACGAACAGCGTGAACGTGTGGGACCCCGACCTGATGGTGCTGGGGCGCATGTGGTCCCGCGGCGTGGCCCTGATGGAGCTCTCGTCCCGCATCGACTCCGACACCGACCTCACCGGCGACCTCGTCACCGGCTTCCGGCGGGCCAAGGACCTGGTGGGCCAGCTGGCGGACGTGTATCGGGACGACGAGGACCGCGTGAAGATCCTGCGACAGGTGTTGCGCGACGTGAGCCGCGACGAGGTCGAGGTGGTAGGGTAACGGACCGATGTCCTACAGAAGCCCTGCCGAAGCGGATCTCGAACGCATCCGCACCCTGTTCTTGCAGATGTGCGTGCGCTCCGAATCCATGGTGCGCCTCAGCGTGCGTTCGCTGATCGATCGCGACCTCTCCCTCGGGCGCTCCGTGGTCCAGGCCGACACCGAGGTCGACCGCCTGGAGATCGAGATCGACCGCCTCTGCGTGCGGTACCTGGCGGTCCGACAGCCCGTGGGTACGGAGCTGCGCACCATCACCACCATCCTCAAGATGGTGACCGATCTCGAGCGCATCGGCGATCTCTCGGCCGCCATCGCCGAGCGCGGTCTCGAGCTGTCGGCGGGCATCGGCATCGAGCCCGGACTGGACCTCCCGCGCATGGCGGACATCGCGGCCGACATGGTCCGGCTCGCCGCAGACGCTTTCCTCGACGCCAACGCCGTGGTCGCGCGCGAGCTCATCCTCCGCGACCGCGAGGTCGACGACCTGAACCGGCAGGCGTTCAAGAAGTGGACCCACCACATGTCGGCCTACCCGGACCAGGTGGACCGGGCCTTCGCGCTGGTCTCGGTCTCGAAGAACCTCGAGCGCGTCGCCGACCACGCCTGCAACCTCGCCGAGATGATCGTGTTCCTGGTCGAGGGACGGGACGTAAGGCACTCTGCGTTCCCGTAGGCGTGGGCCTTCCTCGGATCCGGGGACCTGCGTCATCGGGCGAACGCCCCGGGGAGCGCGCCCTCTGCAGCGTCCCCGAAGGTGGCGTCCATCGGCACGTTGTCGTTCTCGCCGGCGCCGAAGTCGCACGGGTCGCAGCTGAACGTGTCGTCGGTGGCCAGCGAGGCAGCGCCCATCGGGCCGAGGTTGCGCCACACGCGCAGGTCGTCGGCCTCGATCCGGACCCACCCAGCGAGCGACGAGGCGGAGAGCGCGCCGGCCACCTCTCCTTCGTTGTCGAGCAGGTGGACCAGGGACAGCTCGAGCCGCGCGCCCGGGGAAAGCCAGCCAGTCAAGGCGATGGCGCCTGCGTCCCCGCCGCGGTTGCCGGTGAACGCGGTGTCCAGGATGGCCACGTCCATCGCGAGGTCGGAGGCGAACTCGAGGGCGCCGCCGCCCGTGAGCCCGACGTTGTTCGAGAACGCCGCGCGCTCCAAGGTGAGCGCGGTGTTCGCATACGGGCGCACCCACAGCGCACCGCCCCGATCGGCCTGGTTGGCCTCGAACTGGAGGTCGGTGCCCGCCAGGCGCCGGAACGCCCACCCCGCCACCGCCACGGCGCCCCCGTGGACCGCCTGGTTCCCGGTGAACGTCGATCGCTCGGCCAGCAGCCCGCCCTGCGAGAACACCGCGCCGCCGTCACCCGCGCGGTTGTCGTCGAAGGTGCTGTCCCAGATCTGCACCTCGCTGGCGCTCAGGGCGCCACCCGACCCGACCGCCTCGTTGCCGTCGAACGTGGACCACGCCACGGAGAGGAGCCCGTCGACCGCGGCCACCCCGCCGTCCCCGTTGACGGCCACGTTCCCCTCTGCCGTGACACACGTGAGCGAGAAGTCCCCGTAGGCAGCCACCGCGCCGCCGCGCTCCCCGCGCCCTCCCCGCAGCGTGACGCCCTCGAGCCCACCGCCTGCGGCGGAGACGGTGGTGCGTCCGTACCCGCTCCCGAGCAGCACCGTCGCGCCGGGGCTCGGATCCGCAGCCACCAGCAGCTGGCCTTCCCCGAGCCAGACCGAGGTCTCCCACTGGCCCGGACACACCACCGCGGTGCCGCCCCACCCGGCGGTGTCGATCGCCTGCTGCAGGTTCGAGAACGTGCGGTCCCCGACGAGGGCCACCACCCCGGGAACACAGGCAGCGAGCGCCTGGGGGTCGGGCGACAGCGGGCAAGGCGCAGGCGGCAGCGGGGGCGTCACCTCGGGGACACCCGCGACCGAAGCGTCTTCCTGCTGCCCAGCCATCGGACCGGTGGCGGGAGGCGCCGGGTCCGGTGCAGTGACCTCCGCGAGCGGCACCAGGTCCGACCCGATGGGCTCGGAGAGCCGGGTCTCGTAGCGGCAGGCCAGCAGGGGGAGGAGGAGCAGCATCGCGGGACCATGCCCCGGCCGCTCCCCCAGCGTCACCCCGTCAGGGGCAGTGGTTGCCGAGGCCGCCGATGCTGCCGGTGAACACGGTCTCGAACTCGAACAAGCTCCCGAGCGGCGCGAAGTACGGCGGCCAGGCGAGGCCGTTCGCGTCGAGGAGCCCGTCGCGGTTCGCGTCCGGATCGTCGATGTTGTACATCCCGCAGCTCGAGCTGTCCTTCACGGTGTTCCCGAGCAGGTAGCTGCCGAAGATGAAGGCGTTCACCGAGGGGTCCTGGCCGCAGCACAACCCCGACGGGTTGTACAGGGTCCCGAAGCCGTTGGCGCCCGCGTACTCGAACAGGCTGTCGACGATGCGGGTCGCGCAGCCGGTGCCGAACTGGATCCCGCGCCAGTCCCCGGGGTTGGAGGGGACGACATCGGAGGTGAACGTCACGTTGTTCGCGAACAGGGACCCCTGACCCGAGGAGCCACACACGATCCCCGCGTCGGCGCGGAACCGGATGGTGTTGCCGGTCGCGATGTCGAGCTGGGGAGCGGCGCCGGAGCCGAGCTGGATGTTCGAGTCGACCACGATCGGCACCCCGAGGAGCGGCCAGGTGGTGTCGGCGGTGATCGTGGTGTCGTACACGACCGGGCTCGTGGTGAAGGTGTTCGACGGGTCCGCGAGGTCGACGAGCTCGTAGGACGGCCAGCCGTTGAAGTCACCGGTGATGTCGAGGCCCTTGGCGACGTCGTCCCCGGCGCTGCCGATGTTGTAAGTACAGGGGAACGCCGGCGAACCCGGGTCGAAGAAGAACGCCCAGTCCGACTCGCCGTCCGTGGTGAAGCCGTCGAAGTTGATGTCGGCCGTGATCTTGGCGTAGAAGGCCGCCTTGGTGCTGTCGAGCACCGACACGTTCTCGACGAACAACCGCTGCGACGGCAGGCACAGGCTCCGCTCGACCATCTCGATCGCGCCGCCCGCAGCAACATCGCTGCCGCCTGCGTACCGGATGGTGAGGTTGGCGAGCCGGTGGTCGGGGATCTGGAGGTCGGGGGTGGTGGCCCCGCCGAGCATCACGCCCTCCCAGTCCCCTTTGCCCGGGGCCGGGTCGGAGCTCGTGAACAACACGCCGTTGGTGTCGCCGTTGACGCGCAACACCCCGTCGTCGACGGTGCCGGCCCGCAGCGAGGCGTTCCGATCGAAGAAGATCGTGACAGCGTCCTGCACGTCGACGACCGGGTCGCGGGGGCCGCCGATGAACACGTCGCCGCGGACCTCGTAGTCCTCGTCGAGCTCGCGCCACGTTGCGTCGTCGAGCACGGTGCCGCCGTGGACGCCCACGCGATCGCCGTTGCCCACGAAGGTGGTGGAGGGGTCGAGCTCACCGAGGAAGTTCGGAGGGAACACCACCGACGACAGGCCGTTGCGGGTGAGCAGGTTGCCGACGAACGTGGGCCCCAGCGAGTCGCGGGCGACCCCCGAGGTGGACTCGACGAAGACGCCGTCCGTGTCGTTGTCGGTGATGTCGGAGTCCCGGATGAGCGGCGCTGCCAGCGCGCCCGCTACGTAGACCCCGGCGTTGTCGGAGTGGTGGGAGTACACGCGCTGGATCGTGGGGGAGCTGTTGTTGACGAACAGGTTGCCCTTGGTGTTGGCGCCGCCGTAGGCGATCTCGAGGTCGCCGATCACCGAGCCGAGGTCGTTGGCGCCGAGCGTGACGCCCCGCCAGTTGAGGCTGTTGGCGATGACCGTGGGCGTGCCGGTGAACAGCGTGTTCGTGCCGGTGTACAGGGCGCCCCCGGCGTCGACGCCGATCGTGAGCTCCGCCCCCGCGTTGAAGTAGACCTCCACGTCGTCGTCGACCGTGAGCTCGGCCTGCGGACCGTCCTCGACCTCGATCAGCGCCGAGGCGGCCACGACGTACGGGAGCGCGTGGTCGTACCAGGTGCCCGCGAACCGGAGCACGCCCGACAGGAGCTCGATCTCCTCGGTGGCGTTCGGGGACACCGTGTTGCTGAGATCGATCTCGTCGGCGTGGGAGCCAGGGACCGTGATCGGCCGGGCGCCGTTGTCGGTGAGGACGTTGTCCTGGAAGGACGGGCCCTGGGTTCCGGCCTCGTCGAGGCGGGACAGCCCACCGCCGACGGCCACGTACAGCCCGTTGCCCGTGTTGTTCGTGAAGGACGACCGGACGATGAGGGGCTCTGCGCCGGCGTTGACCACGAGGCCTGCGCCGAGGTTGCCGTCCGCGCGCAGGTCGTCGACGAACACGTCGGCGCCGGTGAACACCACGCCGCCCGGGTTCGAGCTCGTGGGCGCCGAAGCGCCGGCGGCCTCCACGATCAGGTGCTCGAGCTGCGAGCCCGTGTCGCGGCCGAGGATCCAGATCCCGTCCCACTGGCCCGGGTTCTTGATGGCCTGGGTCGACGTGAAGCGCACGGGAACGAGCGCGTTGCCCGTGACCAGGAGCCGACCATCGGAGGTGTCGGCGACCTTGATACCCGTGTTGGCCGCGAACTCCACCTGCGTCCCCGCCGTGATGGTGAGCGTGGGGCGGGCGGCGCCCTGCACGGACACGTCGCAGGTCACGAGGTGCCGGAGCGGCGGCGACCAGGTCTCGGACAACGCGATGGTGCCGCAGTGCGAGCGCGTGCAGTTGGGCGTGGAGAGCGGGTTGACGGCGTCGTCGGTGTCGTCGCAGTCACCCGACACGGTGACGTACCCGACGGGCGGGGAGCACCCGAAGACCGTGTCCTGGTCGGTGCCGTAGCCGTCGCCGTCGGCGTCGCGGTAGTTGACGGCGGTCACGGCCTCGTCGGAGGACGGGTCGCAGTCGTTGTCGACGCCGCCGTCGCAGATCTCGACGTTGCCGGGGAAGGAGGTGGGGTCCGAGTCGTCGCAGTCCGTTCCGGC
>JBIKWC010000424.1:0-4803 GCA_044356535.1 Myxococcota bacterium | reverse complement strand
CGGAACTGGCACCGGAACGGGCACCGGCGGTCACACCGGCGACTCCGGCGGCACCGGCAGCAGCGGCCACACCGGGGCCGGCACCGGCACCGGAACGGGCACTGGCACCGGCGGGCACACCGGCGACTCCGGCGCCACGGCCGAGACCGGCGACACCGTCGTCACCCCCACCGGCGAGACCGGCGACCGGGTCCACACCGGCGGGCACACGGGCGACCGCATCCACACCGGCGGCCGGCACACGGGCGACCGCATCCACACCGGCGGGACCGTCACCGATTCGCCGACCAGCACCGACAGCGACGCCGACACCGACTCCGACACCGATTCCGACACCGACTCCGACTCCGACACGGACGCGGACACCGACTCGCTCGGTGGCGGCACCGACAAGGAGAGCGGCGGCTGCGACTGCGACTCCACCCCCACGTCCGGTGGGTGGCTGTTCGGCCTCCTGGCCCTCGTCGGGCTGCGGCGCCGCAAGAGCTGAGCGGCAGGGCCGCTGCGCGGGTCAGGCGGGGGACAAGAGACGCCTCGTCGCGACCTCCGCCATCCAGCCCGACAGCGACGCCTGCAGCGCAGCGGGGGTCGTCCCGTGCGCCAGGGGTGCGCCGATGGCCTGCGCCAGCGGCTCTCCGCGCAGCACCGCGTCGAGGATCCACCAGACCGGCGCCGGGGGGACCCAGTGTCGGACCTCCCGGGCCCCGCGGTACACCACCACTCCGGCCGCCTCGGCGCGGAGGAGCGGAGGCTCGGTGTCCGTGAGCAGGGCGTGGCGCACCTCGTGCACCGTGTGGGTCAGCCACAGGAGGGCCACCGACGGCGCGAGGACCACGCGATCCGGCACGGGGATCGGCAGCGGCGGGGGCTCCGCTGCTTCGAACGCGCGCGAGACCGCAGCGTCGAGCCTGGCCAGCTCCACCTGCGGCGTCGGAGCGCCCCGGCCCGCCCACCAGTCCGGGAACCCGTCCGCCACGCGGTTCAGCGTCCAGCTGGTGGCCGGGTGCTCGAGCAGCCAGGCCGCGAAGACCGTGTCCCAGCCTCCCTCACCGGGCTCGGGCACCCACCGGACCAGGCCCGGCAGCTCGGCCCGCATGCCATCGTGGAGCCGCAGCCGGTACTGCTCCACGTAGATCGAGGCCTGGAGCGCGGGCGACATCGTCGAGGACGCCCCGAACCAGTCCAGCGGCGCCGGCTCGCGCCCGGCCACCATTGCTGCGAACCGGTCTCGCCAGTCGGGCACCAGCCCTGGACGCTCAGGCACCCAGCACCTCCTCGCGGATCCGCTGGGCCCGTCCGGCCTCGGCCAGCAGCTCGGGGAACGGCGGGAGCTGATCGTCCCACTCGACGAGGGTCGACACGGCCCCGACCCGTGCGACCGTGTGTCGGTACAGGTCCCAGACCTCGTCGCACACGGGGTGGTCGTGTGTGTCCAGGCGGTGTCCCTCGCGGATCGAATGGCCCGCGAGGTGCAGCTGGACCACCCGGTCGGCGGGGATGGCGTCGATCCAGGTGCGTGGATCGAGGCCGTGGTTGCAGGCGCTGACGTACACGTTGTTGATGTCGAGCAGGATCCCGATGTCCGCGGCCTCCGCGAGGCGACCCAGGAACTCCGCCTCCGACATCTCGGAGGCGTTCCACGTGAGGTAGGTCGACGGGTTCTCGACGACGAACGGCACACCGAGCTCGCCGCTGATCCGCTTGCAGCGCTCCACCACGTGGCGAAGCACGTCCTCGGTGTAGGGCAACGGCAGCAGGTCGTGGGTCTGTACGCCCCCCGCGCGCGTGAAACACAGGTGGTCGCTGACCCAGGGCGACCGCAGGTGCCGCGCCAGGCGCACGACGCGGGCCGTGTGTTCCGGATCCTCTTCGGACCCGAGCGACATCGACACGCCGTGCATCACGAGCGGGTACCGCTCGCGAAACGTGTCGAGCCAATACCGCGGTGCCCCGCCGTCCCCCAGGAAGTTCTCGGTGATGACCTCGAACCAGGGAACCGCGGGCCACGCGGTCGACAAATGCGGATAGTGGGGGATCCTCAGGCCCACCCCGACACCGAGGTCGGGGACCTGGAACCGCCCCACCCGCGAGCGAACCTCGCCCGGACTCAGGTGTGCTTGCAGCCGCCCTGACCCTTGCAGGGGTTCTGGCCCTTGCACTCGTTCTGCCCCGTCTTGCAGCCGCCTTGACCCTTGCACTCGTTCTTGCCAGCGCACTCGTGCGCCGCAGGAGCTGCAGCCTGGGTGGTGTCGGCTGCGGTTGCGTCGTCGGCCTTGTTCTTGGCCTTGCCCTTCGCCTTCTCCTTGCCTTCCTTGGCCTCGTGGGCCCCGGTCGGCTCGGACGGCGTCGAGCTGCCACAACCGACGGCGCCGACCGTGAGGCCGGCGATGGCCGCCGAGAGCAGGAGCTTCTGGAGCTCGGAGCTCACTCGTGGCCGCCTTCGCCCTTGGCCTTCTCGCCCTTGGCCTTCTCGCCCTTGGCCTTGTCGCCCTTGGCGGCCTTGCCCTCTTCGCCACCGGCCGCGGCTGCATCGGCCTTCGTCTCTTCTTCGGAACCGCCGCACGCGACGGTGCCGGTGCCGAGGAGGAGGGCCACGAGGGAAGTCGAAATCAGAAGCTTCTTCATGTTGGTCGTCACTCCATGTGCGCGAAGAGCGTACGCCGATTCTGTGCCGCCGACCACCCCACTCGCGCTGATTCCCGCACCGACCGAGGATGTACCTCGTAAACGTCGATGGGGACCCTTCGCGTCATCCGACCCAGGACCCCGCGGCCACGAACGCGAAGAACAACAGGGACACATACCCGTTGAGATCGAAGAACGCCTTGTCGATCCTGGAGAGATCGTCCGGGCGGACAATCCAGTGTTCCCAGGCGAGCACGCCGGTGATCGCCGCTAGACCGATCCCGTACGGCCACCCCAGCGGCACGACGAGGGGCAGCGCCACCAGGCACCCGACGGTGGCCACGTGCAGCGCGGCGCTGAGCACCAGCGCTCCACGGATCCCCATGGCGGAGGGCACGCTGTGGAGGCCCTCTCCGCGATCGAAGTCCGCGTCCTGGCACGAGTACAGGATGTCGAACCCGGCGACCCAGGTCCCGACGGCGGCCGACAACGTCAGCGGCACCACGGAGTAGCCGTCGGTGATCGCGATCCAGACCCCGGTGGGCGCCAGGGCCAGCGCGAGGCCCAACACGGCGTGGCACAACCACGTGAACCGCTTGGTCAGCGAGTACCCCCACACCACCGCGAGCGCGACGGGGCTCAACAGCAGGGTCGGGGTTCCGAGCCACGCGCAGGCGGCCACGAACAGCGCCGCGAACCCGATCGTGAAGCCCCACGCTGCGGGCACGGAGATCTGGCCCGCGGGGATCTCGCGATCCCGGGTGCGCGGGTTCTTCGCGTCCACGTCGCGGTCGATCACGCGGTTGAACCCCATCGCCGTCGACCGGGCGCTCACCAGGCACACGCCGATCGCGGCGGCGTCCACCAGGGTGACCGGCGCCTCCCGGACCGCCAGGATCCCCGCTGCCAACGCGAACGGCATCGAGAAGATGGTGTGCGAGAGCCGAATCATGCGGGAGTAGGTGACGAGGGCGTTGCTCATGCCGCCTCACGTAGCCAGATCAGCGGACGTTGAGGACGTAGTCTCCGAAGTCTGCCGAGTCGTACCCGTCCACCACCACGAACACGGTCTGGCCCGCCGTCAGCGCCACGGTGAGCTCCGACTGCTGGATGACGGCATACTGGATGTCGTCGTGGCACGCGAGCTCCGTGGTGGCTGCGGGACAGCCGTCGAGGACGTACAACACCGTATCGAACGACGAGCCGATGGTGTCGAACGTGTACAACGCCGTCGCTGGCGCCGTGAAGGCGTATGCGTGGTCGGGCCCGCCGACCGGCGAGGCGCAGCTCGGATCGAAGCCGTCCACCGCGTCGAGGGTCGACTCTGCGCGGGAGCCCGGCACCGTGAAGTTGCCGTCGTAGCGGCAGGCGGCGCACTCGGCGACGTCGTCGCAGTCGGGGTCGAAGCAATCCTCGAGCCCGTCGAGGTCGCCGTCGACGCGGTCGTTGCAGGAGCCCTCGGTCCGCGTGGCCGTGAGCTCGAACGCCCCGAACGCCGTGGAGCTGTACCCGTCGACCACCACGGCCACGGTCTGCCCGGCGGTGAGCTGCGCCGACGCCCGGCTCGTCAACCCAGGGCCGCCATCGTCGTCGCAGGCGAGGGCCGTCCCGCCGCAGCCGTCGAGCACGCTCACGACCGTGTCGAAGGCGCTCGCGTCGGTCGCGAACGTCCAGGTCCCCGCCGTCGGCGCCGTGTACCGGACGACGTGGTCGCGCCCACCCACCCCGAGGGAGCAGGTGGGAACCTCGGTGTCGGTGAGCCCGGTCGTGTCGCCCAGGTAGGGCACAGCGCCCAGCACCCCGTCGTAGCAGGCGCACGCAGCGGCTCCGGTGCAGTCGGCGTCCAGGCAGTCCGTGGCACCGTCGGCGTCCTCGTCGAGGCCGTCGTCGCAGGCGAGCTCCGTCCGATACGCGGCGAGCACGTACGCGCCCGAGGCCGCCGCGCCGAACCCGTCGACCACCAGCACCACCGTCTGCCCCGCCGCCAGATCGAGGGTGACGAGGCTGCCGGTGCCTACGCTTCCGCCGTCGTCGTCGCAGTCGAGCACGGCGCCCCCGCACCCCGCAGTGACGGTGAGGACCGTGTCGAACGCGGAGCCGTCGGTGGTGAACGACCAGCGGCCCGCGGTCGGCGCCGTGAAGATCACGCTGGCGTCGGGCGCGCCGGGCGTGCCAGCA
>JBIKWC010000146.1:0-16770 GCA_044356535.1 Myxococcota bacterium | reverse complement strand
TGCCCCTACGTGAACGATCCCATGGGGGAGGGGAAAGCGCCCGATGCCGATCCGATCGCGCGCTTCGACGCTTTCGACTGCCTCACGTTCGCGGAGGAGGTCCTCGCGTGGTCGTTCGCGTCCGACCCCGCTGCCGTCGCCGAGGTCCGCAAGAGCCTCCGGTACGGCGACGGATCCGTGGACTACGCCCATCGGCGGCACTTCATGGAGCTGCAGTGGATCCCCGGCACCGTGCGGGACGGCTGGCTGCGCGTGACGACCGCCGAGTACGGCCGCGTCGAGACCCTGCGGAAGACCGTCGACGCCGACACCTGGAAGCGGTGGTCGTCCCGGCCCCGGTTCCAGATGACGGACGCAGAGCTCCCCGTGGGCCAGATGTCGCTCGACGTGTTGCCGCTCGACGAGGCGGTCCGCGTGGCGCCCACCATCCGGCCGGGGTCGCTCATCCTCACCGTCCGCGAGGACCGCGCAGGCGTGCCGATCTGGATCACCCACGTGAGCGTGCTCGTCCCCGACGGCGCTGGCGGCACCGTGCTGCGACACGCGACGAAGATCGGCGAAGACGACCGCGTGAAGGACCACGGGTTCACCTGGTACGTGGAGCACCTCCGCAGCTACACGAACTGGACCGTGAAGGGCATCGCCATCCTCGAGCCCGTGCCCCAGGACGTCGACGCGCCCTGAGCGGTGGTAGACTCCGACGAGCGAGGATCCGCATGGTTCGTCCGGTCTGGCCGGTAGCGCTGCTGGTGGCCTGCAGTTCGGGGTTGTCGGTCGCTCCGCCCGGCAAGGACACCACCTCCCCCGATGCGGGCGCGCACACCGCCGAAGACACGACGGAGACCGAGCACACGGGGGCCGGGCCCAACGAGCCACCAACCGCCGACGCCGGTCCCGACCAATCCGGTCTCGTCACCGATCGGTTCGACCTCGACGGGAGCGGCTCCGACGACCCCGACGGTGACACGCTCTCCTGGGAGTGGACCTTCACCTCGACGCCGGTGGACTCGAGCGCGGAGCTGGTCGACGGGGACCGGCCCGACCCGTCGTTCGTGGCCGATCGGCCCGGCACCTACCTCCTCGAGCTCGCCGTGGACGACGGGGAGTTCGTGTCCACCGACTCCGTGGTGATCCTCGTGACGGCGCCGAACGCGGGCCCGGTGGCGAACGCGGGCCTCGACGTCACGGTCGACCTCGGCGATCTCGTCGTGCTCAACGGATCGTCCTCGTACGATCCCGAAGGAGATTCGCTCTCGTACGACTGGACGCTCGGGTCGCCGCCCGGCTCGAGCGCGGTCCTGGTGAGCCCACGGACGGCGCTCCCGAGCTTCACCGCCGACGTCGCAGGCACGTTCGTGGCCTCGCTCGTGGTGTCCGACGGCACGGAGTCGTCACCGGTCGACCAGGTCCGCGTCACGGTGCGCGAACCGAGCTCCGGCGACTGCCTGTCGTGCGAGACGGCCGCCACCGAGCTGCGCCGCCGGGCCGATGGCGGTCAGCTCGCGGGCGCCGTGTTGTTGTTCGCCGTCCCCGTGCTCACTGCGCGATGGCAGAAGCGCCGCCGCTAGCGGATTACCACTCGCCGTCGCAGGCGCCCATGTCCTCGGACTCGTCGGCGCTCGTGCTGGAGGCCTGCCACTGGCCCGTGTCGCCTGCGACCTCGAACGCCACCACGCCCTGCCCGCCGATCGCCCAGTACGTCCCTGCCAGGGGGATCCCGTCGCCGCCGTCCGTGGACAGCTCGAACACGTAGCAGTCGTCCCAGTCGACCGACATCCGGACCGGGCAGGACTCGATCTCCACCATCACCGAGGTCCACGTGGCGCCGCCCGTCGTGGTCTCGGCGAACGAGCCCGGACCGGGGGCCTCGGGATCCAGCGCCTTCTCCATGGAGGCGAGGCCGAGCTGTACGGGGGGATCGAGCTTGGTGATCGCGCCTTCACCGAGGGCGAAGCCGTGGATCAGCACCCCTTCGCCGGTGGTCGACGACCACTGGATCTTGCGGAGCACCTCGCCGTCGACACACTCGGGGTCGGCGCCGAAGCACTCGGACGTGTACCGCAGGGTGTAGACGTTGAGCGCGCCGTCCTTCTCGGGGGGCGTGTCGGACAAGGCAACGAGCTTGTACGCCAGCGTCGTGTCGGTCGACGTGTACTCCCACGTGCGCTCACAGTCGAACGGGAACAGCTCGTGGGTCTGCACGCCGCTGTAGAGCGGGCCGTTCGCCGGACACCCCGCCAGAATCGCCAACGCCCACATGCTGCCTCCGTGACTGGTCGCGCCCCGTAACACCATGCCCGGCCGCGCCGGCCCGCGTCATCTGCCCGTCGCCGCGAGGGCCACGGACGCAGGTCCGAGCAGGAAGCCCTCCGCAACCACGTCCAGCGCGCAACCGTCCGGCTCCAGGGTCCAGGCCGAAGCAGCGCCGATCCCCGCGAAGTCGAGCGGCCTGCTGACCCCCCACACCGCGCCATCCACGGCGGTCACCGCGTCGCGCGGCCAGTCGTCGAACCGGACGTGGCGGTCTCCACACACGAGGTGGGACGGCTGGGTGTCGTCGGGGTCGAGGCCGAGGAACACGGGGCCCGCGTCGGTGTCGACGGCGATGGTCACGTCGAACCCGAGCTCCGCCTCGGTCGCGAGGACGGTCCGGACCCCGTCGGGCGCCAGCGACTCGACGGCACCGTCCAGCGAGAAGAAGGCGCCCGTGGCCACCAGCAGCCGGCCCCGGCCAGGCCACAACCTGGGGTTGGGGCCCACCTCGTGCCGGGCCAGGACGGCGAAGGTGTTGGGATCGAGCTCCAGGATCCGGCCAGGCCCCACGGGCACGAAGCCCGCCGCGCGATCGAGGCGCTGCAGCGAGACGAACAGGCGTTCCCCCACCCACGCGAACCGGTCCGCCTCGGGGAGGCCGTCGGCGTCGGCGTCGGCGTCGAGCTCGACGCGGCGGGTCACCCTCCCGGACAGGTCGGTCACGGTGAGGGCCGCTTCGTCGTACCGGGCGAAGACGAGCGCGTCGCCCGACCGGGCCACGTCGTGGGTGTTGCCGCCCTTCGGGAGCGCGAACTCGGTGAGCGGCGCCTCGTACGCGCCGGGCGCGTAGGTGCGGACCGCGTCCCCGTCGCTCGAGTCCGCGTAGACCATCCGGTCCCCTGCCGCGCGGAGGAGGGGGTCGGTACCGGCCGGGGCCAGGGGCTCGGCGAGGCAGGACCCATCGAGCGCCACGGCGCCCAGCACGCCGGACTGGTAGTCGGTGCTGGCGACCAGCAGGTGGGGCCCGGCGACCTCGCAGGTGGCGCGCGGCGGCTCCAGACAGCCCACCAGGATCAACGGGACCAGCGCACCGCGCACGTGACGGACCTCCCGGGGAGCGGGTAACCGCCGAAGTCCTCGAGCGGCCGGGGCACGCGCGTGTCGTCGCTGCCGAACGGGTTGCGAGGCACCAGCGCCGTGCGGGTCCCGAGGGTGTTGCGGACGTCGACCTCGAGCCGCCAGCCGGGCGCCGGGGCCCAGCGGCCGGTGGCCCCCACCAGCAGCCGCGGCGCTTCGGCCACGAAGTTGGCGGGATCCGCGTACGTGGCGCTGGTGGCCGAGAGGTCCGCGCCGAGGTCGACGGGCCCGAACGCGAGGTGCCCGGCGACGACACCCTCGAGCCCCGGAACCCGCGGGAGGCGGCGGCCGTCGTACGTGGGGTCGGGGTCCACCTGCCGGGCATCCAGCGCCGTGAGCGCGACGGTGCCGCCGCCACGGCTCCCTTCGATCCCGGCGCTGCCTTCGAGGCCCAGGATGCGGGCGCGGTCCACGTTCGCTGGCCGGGCCACGCCCTGGGGCGTCGGGATCCACACGATCAGGTCCCGCAGGTCGCTGGCGAACGCCACCACCTCCGCCCGCGCCGCGCCGCCCACCGCGACGCCTGCGTCCACGCCGCGCCCGCGCTCGGGGCGCAGCGCCGGGTTCCCGACCTGCGCGCCGCGGTCTCCGTACAGCTCGACCAGGTCCGGCGGCCGACCCGACCACCCACCGCTGGCAGACACCGCGACCGGGCCCACCTCCGCGCGCGCCCCCAGCCGCGGCAGGACCAGGAGCGCCGCGTCCCGGGTGCGTTCGGCCGAGGACACGCCCAGCACCAGCACCGTCGGCCAAACGGCCTCCCCCGTCGAGTGGAACGGCGCGCCCACCTGGACCCGCGCGACCGACCGGCTGCGCATCGGCGCGACCTCGTCCGCGGCGACGTCCGTGGTCCGGATGCCCTCCTGGCGCAGGTGCAGGGAGAGGTCTCCGCGCCACCGCCGGGAGAGCGCCGTCTGCAGTCCCGGGGCCACCCCCACCGACCACAGCTCGCTCCGGTCGTCCTGGACACCCAGCCCGACCTCCCCGAGCGGGTCGCGGTACGTCTCCCGGCGCAGCAGCGCCCACGACGTCGCCGTCAGCGCGGTCCGCCCCCGGTCCCACCTGCCCGCCAGCCCCAGGAGCTCCCGGTGCAGACCGAAGGTCGCCTCCGAGGTGGGCTCGGAGGTGAAGCCGGGGACCCCGTCCTCGCGCACCGTCGCGGCGTGAAACAGGGTAGCGGGCCCCAGGTCCAGGCGCGCGAGCGTGGAGAGGCGCTGCGCTGCGTTGTTCTCCCGCCGAACCGTACGGTCGTCGCCCGGCTCGAAGTCCGTGCCCCGGTCGTCGTACCAGGGGAAGTCGCCCGCAGTGGACAGCCCGTCGACCACCAGCAGGGCGGGGACCCTGCCGCCCACGCTCTCGACGAGGGTGGCGCGCGCCGTCCCGAAGCTCCCGGCGGCCAGGTCCACCTGCTCCACCACGTCCCGGCGGGACACCAACCACAAGGCCCCACCCAGCGCTGGCACGCCCGCCCCGGTCGGGGTGGGTCCCCGCAACACGTCCACCCGCGCGAGGGCCGCCAGGGGCAGGTCGCTCACGTCGACGGCCTCGGCGCCCTCCGGGTTCAGCGGCACCCCGTCGAGCCACAGCTCGGTGTGGCGGGCGCCGGCCCCGCGGATCCCGATCTCCGCGGGGTCTCCGAGCCCGCCGAGCCGCCGCACGACGACCCCTGGGGCCCGGGCCGCAGCCGTGGCGAGGTCCGCGCTGGCCGGCAGGGTCCGCGGATCGATCGAGGTCACGCGCGCGCCCGCGACGCCGGGATCGGGAGCATCCCCCCAGACCTCCACATCGGGCTCGTCGGCGAAGGCCGTGGCGATCAGCACCACCATCGGACGAACCCCATCCACGGCCGAAGCGCGGGGTCCGCGACCAGGCCCCGCGTCCAGGCCCAGAACACCAGGCGGGACACGCCCAGCGCCGCCACCACCACCGCCAGGAGCCCCAGAAGGGCGAGGTCCCCGAACCTCAGCGCGCCGTCCTCGCCGATCGGGACGCGAGCGGGGTCGAAGCCACGCAGCTCCAGCGCTTCGGCCAGGGTCGCGGACCGACGGAGGGCCCGCGCCACCACCGGGCGGAGCATCGCGGCTTCGGCGGTGAGGCGCCGGTCCACCCGCCACCAGGGGGCCTCACCCCCTCGACGGGCCCGGGCCAGCCGCACCGTGCGCCACTCGTCGAGCGCCAGGGGCACGAACCGCAGCGCGGTGGTGGCCAGGAACGCTGCGCCGCCGGGGACCCCGAGCCCGACGAGGCCGCTGGCGAGCCGGTCCGCAGGCGTCGACAACGCCAGGGCCGCGCCGGCCAGCGTGGGACCCACGAAGCGCAGGGATTGGACGGCGCCGTGTACCACCCCCTCGCGCCACCACACGACGGGGCCCAGCACCAGGAGCGGCGTTCGCGGCACGCCGGTCCAGAACAGGCCCTGCGACACGATCGTGGAGAACGCCGCCGCAGCTAGACCTGCGGCCACCGCGCCGGGCCAGCGCCCGCCGACCCGCGCGAGGGCCGACGCTGCGAGCACGGCCACGACCAGCAGGCCGGGCGCGTGTTCGACGAGCGTGGTGAGGACGCCGGCGCCCAACACCAACACGATGCGGGTGCGAACCGTCACGAGAGCGTCCGCACGACGTGGGCGTGCCTGGAGGCGACGGCGAGGTCGTGGGTGGCGAACACCAGGGCGGCGTCCAACCCGGCGAGCGCGTCGAACAGCGCCTCCACCGCCTCGGGGTCCTGCCCCGCCGTGGGTTCGTCGAGCAGCAACACTTCGGGGGCGGCGGCGAGCCCAGCGGCGACGGCGATGCGGAGCCGCTCGCCGCGGGAGGCCGCGTGGGGTGGTCGGTCCAGCAGGTGTGCGATTCGCAGGGTGCGCGCGAGCGCGTCGGGATCGGGTGCCCCAGGCCGCCAGGCGAACGCGAGCTCCTGGCGCACGTCGGCCGAGAACAGGGTCAGGTCCGGGTCGGCGGGGATCCAGACCGCCCGCCGGCCGAGGTGCCGCGCCAAGGCCTCCAGCACGGTGGTCTTGCCCACCCCGTTGCGTCCGACGAGCGCCACCCGCTCGCCGCGGTGCAGCAGCTGGGACCACGGCGGCTGCACCCCGCGCGGGATCGGCAGGGCCCGGAGCTCCACCACGAGCGGGCCTGCCGGCGGAAGCGGGGCTCCGCGCGGTGGAGGCGTGAAGGGGCCAGGGAGGCCGTCCGAGACCAGGGTTCCAGCGTCCAGCACGAGCTGCCGCGAGCACCAGGGCACGGTCCGGCCCAGGCGGTGCTCGGCCATCACCACGGTCGTCCCTGCGTCCGCCAGCGCCGCCAGCGTGATCAGCAGCGCGTCCGCCCCGTCGCCGTCGAGGTGGGCGAGCGGCTCGTCCAGCAGCAGCAGCCGGGCCCCCGCAGCGAGCACGGCCCCCACCATCAGCCGCTGGCGCTCCCCGGTCGAGGTGGAGCGTGGATCCGCGTCGAGGGGCACCCGCAACCCCACGCGGGCCGCAGCCGCCGCCACATCCACCACGCGCCCGAGGCACCTGGGACCGAACGACAGCTCCGCGGCGACGGTGCCGCCGATCAGGGCGTCGTCGGGGTTCTGCGGCACGAACCCCAGCCGCTCCGGCCGGCCCGCTGGGGGCAGCAGGGCCGGATCGGCGCCGAACACGCGGACGAGGCCGCCCACCTCCGCCCCGCGCCGGCCCGCAGCCCCGGACAACAGGCGCAACAGGCTCGTCTTCCCGCTCCCCGAGCGCCCGGTCACCAGGACCCGCTCGCCGGGCCGCAGCTCCAGCGTCACGGGCCCCAGGCGGCGCGCGCCCCCCGCAGAGAGCGTCGCCTCCGACGCGGTGACCAGCGCCTCGACCGTCACTCCGCCACCCGGTCGAGCTCGTCGGCGAGGGGCGCGGAGAGGACGGCCGCCACCACCACGTACAGGAACCCGGGGAACACCACGAGCGCAGCGGCGTACCATGGCGCCCAGTACAGCCGGTACAGGGCCGCCGTGGCGATCAGGCCCAGCGCGACGCCGACCGCTTGCGCGGGCGCGAACCCGAGCGCGAGCCGGAGCGTGCGCCGCCAGCGGGGCTCGCGTTTCCACGTGTCGCCGCGGGTCAGGCCCGCCAACCACAGAAACGTCTCGTTCAACACGATCTGGTTGCCGAGATAGAGCAGATCCGCGGGGTGGAAGCCTCCGAGGGCGAGGCCGCGCATCAGGAACCCCACCGTCACGGCGGCCGAGACCACCCCGGGCCGCGGGGCACGCGTCACGAGCGCCGCGAGCAGCGCCACGCGGAACAGGTCGTCGAACAGCGCGGTCAGGAAGGGCGCGAACGGACCCAGCGCGGCAGCGACCCCGTACCCGACGAGCTGAAACGCGGCGCCGACCACGAACGTGACCGCGCCGAGGCAGGCGATCAGCGTGAGCGTGGCCACCTCGGTGTCGGCGAGGAAGCGGCGGCCGCGCCACGCGAGCCCGAAGAGCCCGGCGGCCGAGATGGGCAACGAGGCGGCGAACAAGAGGGCCGCGCCGTCGGGACGCACGACGGTCCACCGGGTGGTCCGGGACGCGAGGGGCTCGGTGCCGCCGGGCTCGCGGACGGTCACGCGCACGTCGACCGGCCCGACCCGCGCCAGGTGTGGGTCGACGAACACCGGTAGCACCACCACGCCGGACCCGCCGGCCGGGAGGGTCGCCGCCTGCGCGACCTCCGCCCTGGACCACCCCGGAAGCCGAGGGGCGAACGCCGGATCGTCGATCCCCAGCGAGACGGTGAACGTCCGCACCGCGGTTGCGGGGTTCGTCAGGGCGATGGCGGCGTGGCCCCAGGGCCCCGGGGAGGTGGGCACGAACCCGAGCGCCAACACCACCGCGTCCGCCGCCCTGCTCGCATCGGCGCTCCCGTCGGCGGCGACGGGGAACGAGACCGCTCCGATGTCCACCGGCGCTGCCGGGGCGAGGCGCCACCCCACCGTGAACGTCTCGCCGCCCCCCTCGATCTCCAGGTGGTCGAGCTCCGCGGGGAAGCGCAGGGCCGTGGAGGTCCCGCGGGGCCCGAGGGTGAGCGTCCGTTCCCCGACCCTCACCACGCCGGCCCCCGCCGACACGACCCGGAGCGTGGCGGTCGCCGGAACAGCGCCTGCGCGCACGACGAAGTCACCGGGCTCGAGTGGCAGCGGGGGCGCGCCTTCGGGGAGCTCGAGCAGCAGGTCGGCCGGAACCGTCGGGATGTACACGTCCGCGTGCCCACCGCCGGCCTCCAGGTGCAGCGTGCGGCCACGGGGAACGTCCAGCGGCACGAACACCCGCCGGGACGGGGGGCGGTCGACCGTCGCCAGGACGCCACCGTCGCTCACCACGACGCGGGACACGGGCGCCGAGGTGGCCACCTCCAGACCTCCGGGCACCCGATGCACGTCGAGGGACACGGGCTCCGATGCGCAGCCGAGCAGCGGGATCACCGGTACACGGAGACCCGGTACGGCCCGGACCGGGTGGTCCCCACGACCGAGGGGACCTCGACCACTGCGACGCGCCCATCGGTCGTGAGGGAGGGCTCCCCGTGCACGGCGCCCTCCGTGGAACAAACAGCGCGCGGGGTTCCGTCTCCACCGCGAGCGAACCGGAGGAACCCGAACAGGTCGGTCCGCGCGTCGGTGCGCGGTCCCGCCGCCACGACGACCTCCGTGGCGGACGTCGCCAGCCCCCCGAGCTCGTACGGCCCCCGCCACGCCCACCGCGGCGCCAGCGTGGCCCCCGACCAGCGCCAGGCGGCGAGCGAGCGCTCCTCCGGGTGCAGCGTGGCCGGGACCAACGACCCATCGACGCTGCCAGGGCTCCAGCTGCGAGAGGTGACGGTGAACACGTCGTCCCCGACCGCGCGGAGGGTCCCGATGCTCGCAGCCACGGGCACGGCGGCCTGCGTGACCGGCACCGCGTACGGCACGACCCGGAGCTCGCCGTCCGCCGCCACCGAGGCGAGGCGGCCGTCCCCCGTGCCGAACACCAGCCGTCCCGGCTGGAGGGCCAGCGCGTCCCACACGAAGACGGAGTCGAAGCCTGCGAGGACGGGCAACACCACCTGACCGGAGACGGTGAGTCCGGGGAGGGCGAGCTGCAGCACGCCGTCGATGGGCAACCCAGCGGGAGGTGGCCCCGCCGCCGACCTCCGGATGGCCACCGCCAGGGTATCCCCGTTGGCCGCGGCGGCGCCGAACACGGCATCTGCAGCGCCCTCGGGCGGCCACGCAGCGCCAGAACGCACTCCTCCCTCTCCGAGCGACAACCACACCACGCGGGAGGCGTTGCGGCGCCCGGCAGGCGTGTCCCAGCCGTGAGCTGCGACCGCGACGACATCAGCACCCTGGGACACGAGGTGGTAGGCGGCCGGGAGCTGGTACACGCCCCAGGGGTCGTCCGCGCGCGGTGGTGGGCTGCTCTCCACGTCGTCGGCGAGGCGGTAGCGGCCGAGCTCCTCGAGCGAGTCGGGTCGGAGGGCGTAGACGAAGGCGTCGGCGGACTGCTCGGCCACCCACAACACGCGCCCGTCCGCCGAGAACTGCACGTCGCGGAGGAGGGTCTCGGCGAGGAACCGCTCGGCGACCACCTCACCGCCTTCGCCCAGCACCAGGAGCTGCCCACCGGCTGCACCCACCGCCAGGAGGGCTCCGTCGGGGGAGAACGCCACGGCCGTGTCGGATCCGTCACCGGAGAGCGTGCGGGCGGACAGGTCGTGCGTGTACAGCCGCTCGCAGCCCGGGACCGGGACCGGCACGAGCTCCGCGGGTCGCGGACCACACGCGACGAGGAACGACCACATGCCGGCCCGTATTCCGGACCGACGGCCCCTGCCCCACCCGGGTCAGCGGGTCCGCACGCTGTCGGCCACGCGGGCGGACAGCGCCTCGGCGCCGGCGCGGTCCCCGAGGCGCACCTGGTGCTCCGCCGCGAGCTTGCCCGCGAGCCGCAAGACGTTCCCCCACCGGTGGGCCTCCGCGAGGTCGACGAGCCGGGTCAGATCCGCCGCCACGTCCGGGTCGGTGAGCTCGGCGATCCCGGCCTCCTGGGCCGACCACAGCCACTGCCAGGTCTGGGTGTGGTCCGCGCGCTCGGCGAGGAGGACCGCGCCCAGGAGCCGATACGGCCCCCACACGGGGTGTCGCGGGCAGCCCCCGAGACCGTGCACCGCCCGACGCCCCCAGTCGGTGGCCTCCGCTCCCTCCCCCCGGCCGAGATGTGTCCGGGCGAGCCCCAGGGCCGCGTCGGCGGTGAGCTCCAGGTGGCCGACCTCCTGTGCCCAGCGGTACCCCTCCCGGTACCGCCGCGCGGCCTGAAACGGATCCCCGGCGTCCCGGGCCACCGCCCCGTCGAACACAGCCACCTCCGCGCACAGGTCGCTGGCACCAGCCTCGGCCGCTCTCGTCCACCACGCGTTTCGTTCGTCCTGGTCCACCGGGCGACGCTCGGCGCGATCGAGGCTCTGGCCCACCAGCGACGCGCGGACCTCCCCATACAGGCTGCCCGCCTCCACGAACCAGCCGGCTGCTGCCATTGCAGCAGCCCGCGCCGCCGCAAACGCCCCGCCACCGCGCTCCGTCACTGCCTCGGCCAGCGCCAACTCTCCGCGCGCCAGCGGTCGGAGCCGCTCCGATTCCGTGCCCCTGCGAATCGCCACGCGTGCAGCCTCCCACCGACCCACCCACGCGGACCAGGACGCGCGACGCGCCCACACGGTGCCGAGCTCGTCGTCGTCCGCGAGGCCCAGGGCCTCTTCGAACGCTGCGTCGAACCCGACCTGGTCTCCCGACAACAGCCGGAGGCCACCGAGGTCCATGGCCCGCCGGAGCCCAGCCTCCCCGCTCCCTTCGGTAGCGCGGCTCTCCGCCAACCAGTCCGCGGCCCGCGTCGCAACTCCCGCCCACGCACGCTCGAACGCCAGGTGTTCGGCGCGGAGCGCGCGTCGCGACAGCGCCAGGGTCTTCGAAGGCACCGTGGAGAGCAGCGTCGCCGCCGCGACCGCCACGGGAGCGGGGACACTCGACGCAGCGCTCCGTGGCCCGGGACCCGGCGGCCGGGGCCCCGCGACCTCGAGCGCGAGCGCCTCCGTCAGCTCGTCATCGCCTGCGCGTCGCGCGAACGTTGCCGCCCGGGCTGGCGTCAGCCGCCGGAGCGCCACGGCGACCCGCCGACAGAGGTACCGGTGGTCCGGGCGGCCCAGGGCCTCCTCGCGCCAGGCGTGGACGCGCTCGGGTGCGATCCAGGTCCGACCGCCCCACGTCTGCACCCCGGGGTCCGCGAGGAAGGTGGGGGTTGCGTGGCCGCCCCACTTCGTGATCACGCTCGTCGGCAGCACGCGGCCGGCCAGGCCGACCAGGTGGCGGAGGTCCTCGAGGCGCCGCCCGCCCCGCTCGATGGCTGGCAGCGCCTCGGCGGGCGGGATCGGGACTTGCGGCTCGTCCCGTCCGAGCGAGCCGTCCGCGACGACCACGATCGGCACTGCGGTGAGGTCCCCTCCGCGATCGGCGGGTGGCACCAGGGCGTCGACGATCCGCGCGACGCTACCCGGCTGGGCGCTCTCCAGCCCCGTGAGGACCACCACGGAGACCCCGCGCCACGCCCCGCCACGTACCTCTCGGAGCCAGGTCGCGAGCGCGAGGTCCTCTCCCCACCGGTCGGAGCGGAGCCAGGCCTCGCGGGCTGCGTCCACCGCCAGGGCCTCGTCCAGGCTGCCGCCGATGGCGCGCGCGAGCCGGAGGGCGCGTTCCTGGGTGGGAGACGCAGGCTCGAACTGGCCCTCGGCGACGCTGTCGTCCCCCAACCCCACCCAGGACACGGCGCCCGCTCCGGAGCACTCGAGGGCCCGCACCAGCGCGAGCAGGGCGGTGGTGCTCCCCCCACCCGTGACGCTCACCAGCCGAGGCAGACCCTCCGCTCGGGCCCTCCGCACCGTCGACCACAGGCCGTCGACCACGTCGCCAGGTGCGTACTCCTCCGGCGGCGGCGGCCGGGGGGCCCGCGCGTTCGATGCGTCCGGGAGCAGGAGCGCTGCAGTGGTCGCGGCGGGACCGAGCGCAGCGAGCGCGTTCGAGACATCGGCGGCGCAAGCGAAGCGTCCCAGCGGCTCGGGATGGACCAGCCCGCCGAGCAGGTCGACCAGGGCCTCCGGAACCGCGAACCGCGGGTTGCGGCCCACGCCGGGCCGCTCACCCGTCACCTGCGTCCACATCCAGGTTCCAAACCCCTGCAGGTCGGCCGCCCGGGACCCGGTTCCAGGACCCGGCAACCAGGCCACCTCCGCCCGGGACACGTGCGCAGCGTCACAGGCGCCGTGCACCTCGTCCCAGGCATGCAGGTGGGCAAGCCCCGCGATCAGGCCGGCGGCGCGCTCGCGTAGCTCCTCCCAGGACGCGGCCGGTGGCGCTCCGGCTTCCCCTGCCGACGCCAGGTTGGGGTGCATCGCTCCGCGTGTCCGTCGTTGCGCAAGCCCCGCCACCCGGCCTCCGCGCCCATCCTACCGGTGTATGCTCCGGCGACGCAGGAGGTGGCGTGAAGCTACCGTTGGTGGACGAGGTCCGCAGCGCCGAGGAAGTCGCCTTGGAAGCCCAGCGCGCGTACCACGACTCCAGCCGCGTGGAGGCGGCGCTCCGGGCGGTCCGCATGCTGCTGGAGGAGGCGTCGCCCCCCCCGCTCACGGTCGGCGTGGACGAAGTGCGCGAGGTGTCCGCGTCCTGGCCGGAGCTCGCCCACCTGGGTGTAGGGCTCGGCGGGAGCCTGGACGATCGCCGGGCCCGCCTCGAGGCGCTGCTTGCGTACCTCCGACCGCTCGGTCTGCCCGCAGCAGCGCACTTCGCCGCGCTCGAGGCGCTGCAACACCGCCAGCAGGAGGAGCTGTCGGCGCCGCGCTACCGGCGGTCGGTGCGGGCGATCCAGCAGCGCGTGGATGCCAGGGGGGCGCTCGAGGCAGAGCTCCTTCCCGTCGAGTCCGAGCTCGTGTTGCTGGGCCTCCTCGAGACGGTCCTGGCGACATGGTCGGAGCGCGCCGCAGCAGCCGACGGCCCGATGCGTGGCGCCATCCTGACGCAGCTCGTCGCGAGCGTTGCGCCCCTGCTGGACGGCGTGGCGCCCACGGTTCGCGGCGGGTTCGGTGCAGCACCCACCGCTGCGGACTGGACCTCCCTCGCCGAGCGGGCCCTGGAGCGACGCACCGCCCTCGAAGGTCGGGCCGTGGGGTTGCGCCGGCGCCGGGATCAGCTTGTTTCGTGGCACAAGGCCCGCCTCGGATGACACTGCATCCACCACCCGGCTCCCTCCGACACCCGGGGTGGAACGCCTCCGTCCGGGCCGGACTCGAGCAGCTGCTCGCGGGCCCGCCGGGCGTGGCCCTGTTCGACTGCGACGAGACGCTGCTGTGTGGCGACATCAGCGAGACGACGCTCGCCGATCTGGCCGCAGACAGCGAGGAGCCGCTGGTGGAGCGGTACGAGGAGCACGTCCGACGCGACACCCTCGGGGCTTACGTCGCGCTCGTGCACACGCTCGTGGCGGGTCGGACAGAGCCCGAGGTGCGTCGACTCGCGCAGCGGACACTGCAGCGCCACCCCGAGCTGCGCCTGCGCGGTGCCCTCCGAGAGCTCGTGGCGTCCCTCCAGGCGGCGGGCTGGGACGTCTGGGTGATCACGGCGAGCCCCGAGACCCTCGTCGAGGTCGTCGTCGAGCCGCTCCACCTCGCACCCCACCGCGTCATCGGCATGCGCAGCGCGCGGGACGCCGATGGTCGCTTCGTCGCCCGCCTGACCGAACCCCCGACGTGGCGCGAGGGAAAGGTGGCCGCCTGGGAGCGAACCTCGGGGCTCCGTCCACGCCTCGCGGTGGGCGACAGCGCCGGTGACCTGCCCATGATGCGCCTCGCAGAGCACGCCGTGCTCGTGGATCGGGGCCAATCCGAGGTGCGTCGCGCCGCCGAAGAATGCGGTGCATGGATACAGCCGGCCGCCACGCTCACGGAGGCACCATGACCCGCTCTCACTCTCCCCTCCGCCCGGACAACCGCCCGTGATCGGTCTCGCCGTCGTCGACTTCGGTGGTCCACAGCGCCAGGAGGAGCTGGTACCCTTCCTCACCCGGCTGCTCGAAGACGTGCTCCCGGGGCCCGCAGCGATCAAGGCGGTAGCGGCTCCGTGGCTGGCGGCACGGCGCGCCCGCACCGTAGGCCCCAACTACCAGCAGATCGGGTGGTCACCGCTCGTTCCGACCCACCGCCGACAGATGGCTGCGCTCCGCGAGCGCCTGCCGGCGGACCTGCCGATGGCCTCGGGGATGATGTTCACCGACCCTTCGATGGACGACGCCGTCCGCCAGCTGCTGGGCGCGGGCGTGGACCGGCTCGTCGTGTTGCCCATGTTCCCGCACTACAGCCTCGCCACCACCGGCGCAGCCTTCACGTTCTTGTGGGAGGCTCTCGGACGCGCCGGACGCACCGACCTCCCCATCCGATGGATCTCGGCGTTCCCGGAGCACCCGTCGTACCTGGAGGCGCTGGAGGGCACGATCCGCGCAGGAATCGAGGCCACCCCGGGCGACCCTGCAGACCCGATCCACCTCGTGTTCACCCCCCACGGTCTCCCGGTCTCGTTCGTCCAGGGACGTGGGGATCCGTACCCGGACCACATCCGAGCCACGGTGCGCGCAGTGCTGGCGCGGATGGGATGGACCGGGAAGGCGCACCTCGGTTGGCAGAGCCGCGTCGGACCGGTCGCGTGGCTCACACCGTCCACGCCAGACGTGTTGGCCGAGATCGCGCGCGCCGGAGGGCGCCGCGTGTGCCTGGTCCCCGTGAGCTTCGCGTCCGAACACATCGAGACCCTGCACGAGATCGACATCGAGTACCGGGAGCTCGCGACCCACCTCCACATCCCGCACTTCGGCAGGGCGCCTGCGATGGGCCAGCATCCAGCGTTCGTCGAGTGCCTCGCCTCGCTGGTCCACGGCGCCATGAAGGACTTCGGGCGGTACGAGTGCGTTCGGTGTCTCCTCCCGAAGGAGGAGGTGCACCGGAAGCGCGCCGGCTGCCCGAACTGCAGGTTCTCCATGCCATCGTTCCTTCGCGACTTCCGGGCCGGCGCGTGATCGAGCTCGTCTCTGACCGGAGCGCCGCGGCCGCCGCGGAGCGGATCCTGGCATCCCCGCGGGTCGCCCTCGACACCGAGTTCCACGCGGAGAACCGCTACCTGCCCGACCTCTACCTGGTGCAGATCGGGCTGGAGGACGGCAGCACGCTCCTGGTGGACCCGCTGGTGCCCGGTGCGTTGGCCACCGTCGCGCCCGCGTTGCTGGCGCGCCAGTGGGTGCTCCACGCCGGGGAGCACGACCTCCGGCTGTTGACCCAGGCGCTCGGCGAGCCGCCCAGCCTGCCCGTGTTCGACACCCAGATCGCCGTTGGTCTGGTCTCCGCCGCGTGGCCCGCCGGGTACGCGGCCACGTGCGAAACCTGGCTCGGAGTGGCCGTGGACAAGTCCGAGACCCTGTCGGACTGGAGCCGTCGGCCGTTGTCGCAGGCCCAACAAGCCTACGCCGCCCGGGACGTCCAGCACCTGTTCCCACTCGCCGACCGCCTGCAGCGCGAGCTCGACACGCTGGGGCGCGCCTCCATCGCCTCCGCGGCGATGGCCCAGGCGGTGACCACTGCGCTCGAACCGTCGCCGACGCGTTGGTTGCGCGACGTGGCCGTGGGGACCACGCTGGAGCCGCGCCAGGCGAACGTCCTGCGCGCGCTGCTGACGTGGCGGGACGACCGGGCGCGCGGCGGGAACGTGCCGCCTCGGGTGGTCGCTGGCGACGGCATCCTGGTGGACCTGGCCCGCCGGATGCCGCGCACCGAGGCCGAGATGACGGCCAGCCGCAGGTTCCCGAAGAACGTCGCGCGGTGGGCCCCGGAGCTCCGCGCCGTGATGGAAGCAGCAGCTCAGACCCCGGAGGACACCTGGCCGCACCTCGTGAGGAGGAACACGGTCGAGGCGCGACGCTCCGCGTTCCTGCAGTTGTGGTCCCAGATCCTCGGGGAGCACCACCGCTGGGGAGCGGGCCTCGCGCTGCCGCGTGACCTCGCAGATCAAGTCGCGTTGGGGAACCAGGCCGAGCTCGGATGGCGCGCCGACCTGATCGGACCCGCGCTCGCCGATGCGCTCGCCGGCACGACGACCCTCTCCCTCGGCCGCTCGGATGTCGAGCTCCGTTGATCTGCAGAAAATTTTTCGCGAACCGCTTGCGCGCCGGCCGACAGCAGGCGATACTTCGATCACGACGGACGGGCGACCCACCGCCACCGGCGACACACCACTGGAGCACACCATGATGAAGTTCATCCGCGACGAGCAGGGCGCCACCGCGATCGAGTACGGCCTCATCGCCTCC
>JBIKWC010000423.1:0-4809 GCA_044356535.1 Myxococcota bacterium | reverse complement strand
GTCGGTGTCGACGACGCGGAGCACGGAGGCTCCGATGGTCACGGTATCGCCGGGCTCCCGCAGCCGCCGGGTGACGAGGCCGTCGAACGGCGCGAGCAGCGAGGCCCGCACGAGCGTGGCGCGGCGCTGCTCGGCGCCTCCGGAGGCCACGTCGATGCCGCGGGTGGCTTCGGCGCGCTGGGCCAGCACGCGATCGAGGTCGGCGCGCGCGAGGCGGACGCGATCGGTGGCGTCGTCCCCTTGCTGGGGCGTGGCGACGCCGCCGGCGACGAGCTTCCCGGTGCGGCCGGCCTCGCGCTGGGCGGCGTCGAACCCGGCCCGGGCGCGCTCCTCTTCGGCGGCGAGGCGCGACAGCGAGCTGCGTGCGGCGGCCACGTTGGTGAGCGCGGACCGCAGATCGGCTTCGGCCTGATCGGTCTCGAGCCGGGCGAGGACCTGGCCGAGCGAGACGCGGTCGCCCTCGTCGACGAGCACGTCGCTGAGGCGGCCGGACAGGTCGAACCCGACGGACGCCTCGCGCACGCTCTCGACGGTGCCGCGCCCGAAGGCCTCGCGGACCACGACGCCCCGGTCCACGGCGACGGCCTCGGCGGAGACGGGCCGCCACCAGCGCGCCCACCCGACGAGCCCGCCGACGAGCAGGAGCGCCGGCACCCACCACCACTTCCGGAGCGTCAGGGGTCTCACTGCTTCTTCTCGGGGTCGGGGGTGAGGAACGCGAGGGTGTGCGCGTTCGACCACCTGGTGCGCGGCGACGCCCTGATCGGCCTCGTTCCGGACGTGGACGCGCACATCGCGCGCATGCTGGCGGCGTTGTGGCGCGCGGCCGAAGCAGGAGAGGCCAGGGCCTTCTCCGTGCTCGGGGAGGTGTACTTCGCCGTCCTCGTGCCGTGCGGCGCGTTCGACGGCGTCGCGCCCGATCCGGACCGCGAGTACCCCTTCTCGGAGGGGGCCCGGGTGATCGAGGACGAGGAGCTGCCCCCGCTCACGTTCGCGCTCCGGTGCTGGTACGAGGCGGCGACCCGCGGGGATCGCGCGGCGGTCACCCGGTTCGCGGCCATCTCGCGCCAGGGGCCGGTGGCGGCCCAGCGACTGGCCCTCTCGCTGCTTGCCGCGCTCGCGGACCCTGCGCCGAACGAGATCTACCTGAGGGGCCTCGTCCACACGTGGCTCGACGAGCCGACCGCCGCCGCCGCCGCGCACGAGGAGGCTGCTGCGCTCGGTGATCTCGACGCCGCCTTCGAGCTCTACGTGATCTACGCCCAGGGCCTCGGCGTCGAAGCCGACCCGGACCGCTCGAGAGCCTGGCTCGACCGCGCCGCCGCCGGCGAACATCCGCGCGCGCTGTACAACGTGGCCGCCGAACACGCGACGGGCCGCGGGCGTGTCCAGGACCTCGCGACCGCTGCGAGCCTGTACCGCCGGGCGGCAGCGCTGGGGAACGTGAACGCGGCGGCCACGCTCGCGTACATGATCCTGAGCGGGGAGTGCGAGGGGGCGGTCGACGAGGCGCAGCGCTGGCTCGACGTGGCGGACGACGCCGGGTACGACACGGCGACCATGCTGGAGAACGCAGGGCTCGACGACCCGCGGTGAACGCGCTGCGCCGCGACGGAGTTCGGTGTAGTGTTCGCCGAAGGTCGCCGAGGGCTTCGGGGTCGACGGGGAGGGTGCATGACGGACGCCGAGTTGCGCGAAGCGCTGTCGCGGATGGGGATCCGGGAGGAGGACCTGCGCGCGGTGCTGCTGCTGCCGCTGGTCGAGGTCGCGTGGGCGGACGGGCGCGTCCACGAGACCGAGCGCGCGGTGATCCTGAAGATCGCCCGCACCTACGGGCTGGTCTCGAGCCCGGGCGCCCAGGTCCTGGCGGGCTGGCTGGAGACGCCGCCGTCTCCGGAGATCCAGCAGCTGGCGCACCGGGTGGTGGTGGCGCTGAGCAAGCGGTTCCAGGGCCCCACCGCGGACCTCGGCGGCTTCGTGATCGACGCCGTGGAGGCCCACTGCGAGTCCGTCGCCCGCGCGGCGGGTGGGTTGTTCGGCGTGGCCTTCACGGTCGGCGAGGAGGAGCGCAAGGCGCTCCGGGAGATCCGCGAGGCGCTGCGGCCGGAGATCGCGCCGGAGGCGTGACCACCGGGCGGTGCCAGCCAGGACCCTACCTGGCGTCCGCCAGCCGCTGCAGGACCTCTGCCGCGAAGGCGGGACAGGCGACCCGGGTTCCGCACCCGTCGGTCGCGCACTGGGGGACCACGTAGATGGGCCCCTGCGGCCCGTGCTCCGAGCGCCACTCGAACGGCGCGTTCCGCCGTGGGTCGAGCCAGACCTTGTAGCAGCGATCCGGTGGCTCGATCAGCAGGTAGCCGACCGGCTCGTCTGCGACGTGTCGGCGCGGGGACCCGGGGGCGGCGGCGGGGTCACCGGGTCGGCGCGGCACGGCGTCCGCGGGGTCCATCCCGTACTGCAGCAGGTGGAACGCCGGGAGCGCCGCTTCGGCGGGAGGGGTCGGTTCGGGAAGGGCTTCGGTGGGGGGAGGGTCTTCGCCGCCTGGCGGGGCCTCCGGGTGGGGGCACGCCCCGAGCGCGAGGAGCACGGAGAGCCGCATCGTCAGGGGCACGGCTGGCGGCGCCAGACCTGGAGCTGACCGCTCGGGTACGGCGCGTTGCAGACGACGTCGGTCCCGCCGAGCACCGTGTACCGGTGGGTGGTCCTCCCGTACCCGGGGATGGGTTCACACGACAGGCCGGTCGACGTCGACGGCGTCTCGAACGCCCCGGCGCCGAGGCTCCGCACCCACCGGTTTCCCCCCGTCCGCGAACACGAGGAGGTCGATGGCGCCGTCCCGATCGAGGTCGATGGGGAGGCCGCCGCGGACGGTCGTCGCCGCGTCGTCGAACAGGGCGACCGGCGCCGCGAACGCGCCTCCGCCCAGGTTCTCGTCCCACCAGGCCGCGTGCGCGGAGAACCGCGCCAGGTCGAGGTCGCCGTCGCCGTCGAGATCCGCGAGCTCGGCGTCGAGGGTCGCGACCCCGATCCCCCCGAACGCCGAGAACGTCCCGTCCTGGCCGCTCAGCCACCCGAGGACTCCCGCGACGTCGAGCCGACCGTCGCCGTCGAGGTCGCCGATCAGCAGCCGCCCGGCGAGGGCCTGGCCGATCGAGACGAGCGGTCCGAACCCACCGCCGGACGCGACGGACAGGAACGTGCCGTCGTCCTGCGCGACGACGAGGTCCGCGGCGCCGTCGCCGGTGAGATCCGCGACCGCGGCGGAGGTCGAAGCGTGGCCCGCCCGGAGGTCGACGCGGACGACGCTGCCGAAGGTCCCTGCGGTGTTCACCCGAACCCCGACGGGGCTCTCGGAGCTGTAGTAGGTGTCGTCGATCTGCGCCGTGAGCACGTCGGCGAGCCCGTCGCCGGTCAGGTCTCCGGCGGCGAGGGCGGCTGCGTCTCCCTTCCAGACGGAGCCCTGCGGGTGGAGGGCCCAGGCGGCTCCGTTCTCGTGCCAGCCGATCGCCTCGTCGTAGTACTCCTCGACGAGCAGGTCTTCGTCGCCGTCCTGGTCGAGATCGGCCGCGACCACGGCGAGCGCGTCGCCGCCGGCGTCGAACACGGTCTCGGGCACGAACCAGGTGGCGGGGTCGTCACAGGCGTCGGTGGTGGTGGTGGTCTCCCCGGTGTGCGGGCTCCCGGTCTCGGCGGTGAACGCCGTGGAGGCGCCGCCGGTGTGCGGCGGTCGCGCGCTGTGCGAGGAGGTCTCGGTGGGGGGCCGGGCCTTGGGGTCGGTCGTGCACGCAGCGAGCCAGAACCACATCGGAGCCATCGTACACTGGAGTGTCGGGACGCTGAGGCGCTCCATCAGCTCCGCCGCCGACGGCGAAGCGCGAGCAGCGCGACGACCAGCGGTGCAACCACCGGCCCCGACGCGGGTTGGTCGCAGCCGCAGCCGCCTTCCTCGTCCGAGGCGTCGTCGCAGCCCGGATCGACCTCGCCGTCGCAGTCGTCGTCGCGCCCGTTGCAGGTCTCGGTCGCTCCGGGCGAGACCCCGGCGAAGGTGTCGTCGCAGTCGCCGTCCTCGGTGGCGAAGCCGGGTCCCGGACACGACACCGTCTCCTCCCCGGAGCCGAAGCCGTCGCCGTCGAAGTCCTCGAACCCCGACACCGCGTCGACCGCTCCGGTGTTGACGGAGCCGTCGCAGTCGTCGTCCTCGAAGTTGCACACCTCGGCGGCCCCCGGGTGGATGGCGGCATCGTCCGGCCGGCAGTCGCACGCGTCGCCGGAGCCGTCCCCGTCGGTGTCGAGCTGGTCGTCCCCCACGTCCGGGCACGTGTCGCAGGCGTCGGGGAACCCGTCGGCATCGGCGTCGGGGCCGTCGTCGTCGGCTCCCGCGCACTGGTCGTCGCTGTCGCAGACCCCGTCGTCGTCGCTGTCGTCCCCGGCATCGTCGGGGCAGGGGTCGCACGCGTCGGGAGCGCCGTCCGCGTCGAGATCCTCGGCGTCGTCGGCGCCGGGGCAGAGGTCCGCGCCGTCGCAGCTCCCGTCGGCGTCGGAGTCGATCGGGTCGAGCGGGGAGGGGCAGGGGTCACACGCGTCCGCGAGGCCGTCGCCGTCCTGGTCCGTCCCGTCGTCGAAGTCCGTCGGGCAGGAGTCGCAGCCGTCGGGGATCGCGTCGAAGTCGTCGTCGTCGAGGTCCGGGAACCCGAGGCAGAGGTCGACGCCGTCGCAGAAGCCGTCGCGGTCGAGGTCGTCGGGGTCGGAGGGATCGGGGCAGTCGTCGCAGGCGTCGCCGAACCCGTCGCCGTCCGCGTCCTCCTGGCC
>JBIKWC010000145.1:0-17024 GCA_044356535.1 Myxococcota bacterium | reverse complement strand
GCCGGGCGTGCCAGCACAGGTCGGCGTCTCGTCGTCGGAGGCCCCGTTCGTGGTGCCTGCGAACGGGCTCGTCACGAACACCCCGTCCGGGCAGGTGGTGCAGACGGGCTCGCCGACGCAGTCCGGATCCGCGCAGTCCTGGACCCCATCGAAGTCGTCGTCCGTGCCGTCGTCACAGGCGCCTTCCGTGGCCGGCGCGAGCGAAGCCGTCAACGTGAACGGACCGGACTGGGTCGCCCGGTATCCGTCGACCGACAACACGATCGACTCCCCCGCGACGAGGCCCACGGCGATCAGGCTGGTATCCCCGGAGAAGTCCTGGTTGCAGGCGAGCTCGGCGCCGCCGCACTGGTCGAAGGCGCTGAGCACGGTGTCGAAGCCGGTCCCCGCCGTGTCGAAGACCCAGATCCCGGCGGAGGGGGCGGTGAACTCCACGTACACGTCGGGCGCCGGGCCCGCGCTGCCACACGACGGCGTCAGGTCGTCCCCGTTCCCCGAGGTGTCGCCGGCGAGCGGGGCTGCGCCGTACACGAGATCCGGGCAGGGCGGCAGGCAGGCGGGATCGGCGGCGCAATCGAGGTCCGCGCAGTCTCGGCGGCCGTCCCCGTCGTTGTCCACGCCGTCGTCGCACAGCTCGAACACCGGGCCGGTCTCTCCGGTGGCGCCGGTGTCCGTGTCCGTATCGGAGTCCGTGTCCGTGTCCGTGTCCGAATCGGTGTCGGTGTCGGTGTCCGAATCGGTGTCGGTGTCGGAGTCCGAGTCGGTGTCGGTGTCGGTGTCCCGATCACCGTCGCGCACGGGCGACTTGTCGTCGGGCAGCGCGGACAGCGTGCCGGTACACGCGAGGGCGACCACCAGGGAAGCGATGTGCCGCACGAAACCCCCAGAGCGAGGCACCGTTACACGGAACCGGGCCGTTGGCGAATCGCCTTCCGCTCACGGTGGTGCTTCTGCTCCGACCGGCGCCTCGTCCACCGCGAAGCCCGCGAGCCACGCGGTTCCGACGTACCCGGCCACGACGAACAACACGCCGAGCGCGAACACGACGAGGTGGCTCACCACTGGCGACACCGGCGGCGCTGGGCCTGGTTCACCTGCAAGCGCAGTCTCCGCAGCGGGGAGGAGCCGCTCCACCACCGCAGCCAACGACGCCACGGTGGGGTCGGTGAGGATGGCCGCCACCGGCACGTCGAAGCCGCCGTCCATCAGCCGGTTCTTCAGCTCGATCGCCAGCAACGAGTCCAGCCCGGCGTCGAACAAGGAGCGCGTGGGGTCGACGTGCGCAGCGCCCAGCACCGTCCGGACCACGCCGTCCACCCAGCCCGTCACCGCTGCCGTACGCTCCGGCCCCCGCAGCCCGGCGAGCCGCACGCGCGCGAGGTCCTGGAGCGGCCCAACCCCCTGCGTCGCGGGCACCAGCAACGCGAGAAGCGGCGGCGCGTGGCCCCCGTGGACGACCTCCACGTAGCGGCGCCAGTCCGTCGGCAACACCGCGAGCTCTGGGCCTGGTGCCGCGAGCGCCCGCAGCGCCCACGCCGTCCCGTCCGCGACCGACAGCGTGCCGAGGCCGCGCTCCATCCGCCGGCGCTGCAGCGCGGGATCGAGGCGCGCCGCCATCCCCACCTCGGCCCAGGCCCCCCAGTCGACGACCACCGCCGGGAGCCCCCTACCCAGGCGCTGCTCCACCACGGCCGCGAGCGCCGCGTTGGCCGCCGCGTACGCTGCCTGCCCCGCGGTGCCGAGCAGGGCGGCGCCGGCGCCGAAACACAGGAAGTACGCCGCCCGGCCCACCCGCGCGTCGAGGTGCAGGGCACCCCGGACCTTCGCGGCGCTGGCGCGCTCCAGGTCGCCGGTCGTCACCTGGTCGAACGCGCGGTCCGCCAGCGCGCCCGCTGCGTGCACCACGCCGATCGCGTCGCCCTGCGCAAGCTCCTCCGCCGCAGCCACCGCCGCGTCGACCACCGCGGGGTCTGCGACATCTCCGCGCACCACGACGACGGGTACGTCTGCGGCGCGGATCCAGGTGAGCACGTCCTCCGCAGGCTCGGCGCGCCCCACCAGCACCAGGCCCGGAGCTCCGCCCGCGAGGAGCGCCCGGGCGACGGCGTGGCCGAGGCCCGACAACCCACCCGTCACCACGGTGACGACGAGCGGAGGCGGGGCAGCAGGCAGGGTCGCCGGCACCAGCACCCGCTGGAGGACATGGGTCGACGTCACCCGCACGTCCGACACCCCGGTCCCCAGGCGGGCGGCGACGCGGGCCACGTCCACGTCCCCGTCCACGTCGAGCCAGCGCGGCGCGCGGCGGGGGTCTTCGGCGGCGAGCGAGCGCAACAGGCCGTGGATCGCCCGGAGCCACGGCCGGGTCCGGGCGCCCACGGTCACGACCACGTCGAGGCCGGCGCGGAGCTCCTCGAGCGCCGTGGACAACCCCTCCGGCCGGTCGTCCTCGTAGACCCGGATCCGCAGCGCACCCGCCGGCACCTGCGTGCGCAGCGCGTTCGCCCACGGTCCGTCCCCGATGACCCCGGCGGCCGCGCTCGATCCGGGAGGGGCGTCGATCGCTCGCCAGTCCTCCCGGTACACGGGCTCGGTCGTCGCGGGCGCCACCTCCTCCAGCCAGCAGACCGCTGCGTCGTAGGCGGTGACCACCACCCCCGACGCAGCAGGCGCGGAGCGCCCGGGGAACAGCCCGGCAGGGTCGAGCGTCCGGCCGGCGACGAACACCTCGCCCGCTGCCCGCAGCGCGCTCCGGACCGGCTCCTCACCGTGGCGGAGCGACGCCACCACGGCCGGTGTCCCACCCAACGTCGCGCGCGCCATCCCCGCGAGGACCGGGTGCGGGCCGAGCTCGACCACCAACGCGGGGTGCAGCGCGCCGATGGTCTCCAGTCCCTCCCGGAACCGCACGGGCGCCCGGAGCAGCTCGGCCCACCACGCGGGGCGCTCCAGCTCCGCGGCGGAGACCACGCGGCCGTCCAGGTTCGAGACGACCGGGATCGCAGCCGGCCGCAGCGCCACGCGGGACACCTCGGCGGCGAAGGCCTCCACCACTCCCTGGACGAGCGGGCTGTGGAACGCGTGGGAGACGGTGAGCCGCGTGGCGCGGAGCCCCTGGGCGCGCAGCGCTGCCGCCGTCTGCTCGACGGCGACCTCCTCTCCGGAGATCGTGCACGACGCAGGGTGGTTGGTGGCTGCGAGCACTGCGCCCGGGACCAGGGCCGCGGCCACCACCCCCTCGGGGGCGTCGACCGAGACCATCGCGCCGACGCCCTCGGGAAGCGAGGCCAGGAGACGGGCCCGCGCGTCCACGAGGCGCAGCGCGTCGGGGAACGTCAGCACTCCGGCCGCCACCGCCGCGGCGAAGTGCCCGACCGAGTGCCCGAGCACGATGTCGGGGACCACCCCGAGCGTCGCCCACCACCGGGTGAGCGCCACCTCGAGGACCAGCAGCGCAGGCTGCGTCACGCGGGTGTGGTGGATCCGCGCGTCGTCCCAGGCCTCGAACAGCGCGCCGCCCAGGATGTCGCGGGCCTCACGGAACGTGTCGCGCACCACCGGGAACCGCGACTCGAGCCCCCGACCCATGCCCGGGACCTGGCTGCCCTGCCCGGTGAACAGGAACGCGACCGGGCCGCGGGCCGACGCCTCGCCCACCACCGCAGTGGCGACTGCGTCCGCCGCCTGCGCTGCATCCTCTGCCACCACGAAGGCCCGGTGTCGGCGACCGTCCCGGTGGGCGAGCAGGCCGTGGGAGGTGTCCAGCAGCGACGGGGACCCGCCGAGGTGGCGCGCGAGGCGCGCGGTCGTGGCGACGAGGGCGCCCGGGGACGGCGCGGACCACGCCAGGAGCGTCGGCGCAGGGCCACCTGCGGCGGGGGGCGGCGGGGTCGGGTCGCCAGCCGACAGCAGCAGGTGGACGTTGGTGCCCGACAGCCCGAAGCTGCTGATCCCCGCGAGCCGCCCCGCCCACGGTCCGCCGGTCGTGGGCACGACGTACCCGCGGGCGCCCAGCTGGAGGCCCGGCGCGGGAGTCGCGAGGTGCAGCTGGGGTGGGACGCGCCCGCTCCCGAACATGCCGATCACCTTCGCGAGCGACGCCACCCCGGCGGCGAGCTCGAGGTGCCCGACCGCCGCCTTCACGGATCCGAGCAGGAGGGGGTGATCCGGGCCGCGCGGACCGAACACGCGGAGCAGCGCCTCGACCTCGATCGGATCTCCGAGCGGGGTGCCCGTGCCGTGGGCCTCCACGTAGTCGACGTCGTCGGGGCCCACGCCTGCGTCCGCCTGCGCCAGCCGGAGCACCTCCTCCTGCGCCGGGCCGGACGGCACCGTGAGGCCGCTGGCCGCCCCGTCGTGGCCCAGTGCCGACCCACGAAGCACCGCCAGCACGGGATGACCACCCGCGCGCGCTGACGAGCGGCGCATCAACACGAAGAGGCCTGCGCCCTCTCCGCGTGCGTAGCCGTCCGCAGCTGCGTCGAAGGTCCGGCACCGGCCCGTCGGCGACAGCGCGCCCAACCGCGCCAGGTACCGCGTGTGTTCGGGCGAGAGCATCAGGTGCACGCCGCCCGCCAGCGCCACCGACGCCTCCCCGTCGAGGAGCGCGCGCCGGGCGAGGTGCACCGCCACGAGGCTCGACGAACACGCGGTGTTCAGCGTGAGGTTCGGGCCCCGCAGCCCGAGCGCGTGCGCGACGCGACCGCTCGCGAACGCCGACAGGTTTCCGGTGCCGGCGTGGAGCTCGGTGTAGCGGGGCTCCCCGGGGCGCTGGAACCGATCGAGGTACCCGGAGTCCCCCGCGCCGACGAACACCGCCGTGCGGGAGCCGCGGAGCGCGGACGGCGACAACCCTGCACGCTCCAGGGCCTCCGTGGCGAGGATCAGCAGGAGGCGTTGCTGCGGGTCGGTGGCGGCGGCTTCCCGGGGCGCCATGCCGAACGCCACCGGATCGAACCCCTGCACCTGTCGCCAGTCGAGCCACGACGCGCCCATGCCCGCGAGCTCCGGGAACCGCGCGTCGTCCCACCGCTCGGGCGGCGTGGGCCCCACCACGTCCCGGCCCTCTGCCAGGAGCTCCTGGAACGCGCCCAGGTCCTCCACCCCGCCGGGGAGACGCAGCGCGAGCCCGACGACCACGACAGGATCGTCGTCCAGCCGCGCCGCGACGGGAGCGGCGGCCGGGATCTCCGCGCCGAGGAGCGCAGCTGCGAGCCCGCGGGGCGTGGGGTGGTCGAACAGCAGGGTGGCGGGCACGTCGCGCCGCAATGCGCGACCCAGTCGCTGCGCGACCGCGAGCACACCGATCGAGTCGAGCCCCGACTCGAACAGCCCGCGATCCGGATCCGCCGGGCGCCCGAGGACGTCGGACACGACCCGTTCGACGAGGGCAGCGACCTCTCCCGGGAGCGGGCCCGAGGGGGGACCGACCAGCTCCGCCACCAGCGGCGGGACCCGCGGTACCCCTCGCGCCCAGCGGGGCCAGTCCACCGCCAGCGCGATGCCGCCCCCGAGCAGCTCCGCCACCTGGTCCGGAGGCAGCGGGCGGACGCCCCGGGTCCCCCAGTCGACGCCCGCGGCGCTCCCCTCCCCCGCGACCGGACCCAGCGCCGTCGCGCCGCCGAGGGCGCGGAGGTACCCGTGGGCGGCGGCGTACGCGCCCTGGCCCGGGTTGCCGACCACAGCGGCCGCGCTGCCCACCGTCACGTGCCGGGCAGCCGGGAACGCCGCCCGGATCGCCAGCGCGCCCCGCACCCGCACCCCGAACGCGCGCTCGAGGAGGTCGTCCGACCAGCGGCCGATCGGCGCGTCCGCAGGCTGTCCGGCCGCGTGGACCACCGTGGCCGGGCGCGGAAGCCCAGCGGACGCCCACCGCTCTCGCAGCTCCGGTCCGTCGAGGTGCGCGAGATCGAGCGCCAGCCCGCGCAGGCCCGTCGGGAGCGTGCGCGCGAGCCCGAGGACCTCCACGCCCATGCCTTCCAGGCTGGACCGGAGGGCACCGGCGAGCGCGCCTCCCGCTCCTGTGAGGACCACGGGACCCGACCACCTGGTGGGGGGAGCGTCGGGGTCGGGCACGAGCACCGGCCGGCTCCAGGCGCCGTCGCGCAGGTCGGACCGCCCCGGAGGTAGATCGAGCCTGGCCAGCAGCTCGAGCAGTGCCGGCGTGAGGTCTTCGTCGAGGTCGACGTGGTGGTGGACCCGGTCGCCGAGCTCCACCGCCGCGGTGACGGCCAGCCCGGCCAGGGCGGCCTGCACGGGGTCGGTGTCGGCCTGGCGGGTCACCAGCACCACCGGGTGGCCGGGCGGGGCCTCGACGAGCCACCGCGCGTGGGCGGCGACGCGCGCCTGCGCTGCAGCCACCGGGTCGCCCGCGGTGGGGACCACCCCGGAGGCATCGACGGTGGCGGCCTCGCCGCCGGGTGCCCGCAGCGAAGGGGTGAACACCACGCGCTCGATCCGCCAGCGCGGCACCGCAGGACGCAGGGAAGGGTGGGGTACCCAGCACCACTCCCCCCCCGGGGCCCGGGTGGGCGCCGCCTCGCGCGCGTCGGTGCGTGCCCGGGGTGCAGCCTGGCCCCGCTCCCAGGCGGAGGCCAGCCACGTACGCAGCCCGGCGAGGGTGGGCTCCTCGGGCGCAGGACCCGGTGGGTCCGGGTCGACGAACCAGTCTCGCCATGCGTCCGCCCGGCGCACGGCGTCGCCCCCGAGCCGCTCGTGTTCGAGCCGGGAGGTCGGGCGCCGCAGCATCACCGACGCGAACAGGCGTCTCCAGTCGTCCGCGGCAGCGGGCTCGGCCCGGCGGGCCAGGAGGCGGCCGCCGTGAACACACAGGCGCGCCGCGACCGGGAGCTCGTACACCCCGGCCAGGCAGGCGGCGACCGGCCAGGTGTCCCCTCGCGCCACCACCGACGACCAGCGGGCCCCGTGGTACCGCAGCGCTGAGGCCCAGGCCCACGCCGCCACCAACACCTCGGCCAGGGGAGTGGCCTCTCCGGTGTCCCGAACGGCGGCAACGGAGGCTGCAGCCTCGTCCCACGCGGCAGCGTAGGCCGGCTCGGTCCGCAACTCCGCGAGCGCCGACTCGCTCGGAACCCCGCCCACCACCAGCGCAGGCGCCTCTCCTGGTCCCGCGACGGGCGCCGCCCCCTCCGCGACCGCAGCCAGCCACGCGCGCGCACCCTCCACCCCGGTGAACACACCGCAGGCACGACGTTCGGCGGCCTCACGCCCCAGCAGCGTGGCTTCCACGCCCACTGGCGCCCCCGATGGGAACCTCCGGAGCCAGCGGGCCGCCGTGGATCGCACCTGCTCGTCCGTGCGGCCCGACAACGGCAACAGCCACGGCCCGCGCCCCTGCGCGGGCGGGTGCGGCACCTCGGCGGCGAGGACCACGTGGGCGTCGGTGCCCGTGAGGCCGAACGCGCTCACCCCCACGCGCTGCACCGGGACGGTCCGCAGCGCGGTGGGGAGCTGCAGCACGGCCGAGCTCGGGAGGGCGGGGTTGGGGCTGGTGAGCCCGGCGATCGGCGGCACCGCACCGTGCTGGAGCCGGAGCAGGGCCGCCGCCACACCGACCAGCCCGGCCGCGGCCTCCAGGTGCCCGACGTTCGCCTTCACGGCGCCGAGCCACAGCGGGCGCCCCCGCTCCGCGAAGACACTCGCCAGCGCCCCGTACTCGATGGGGTCGCCGAGGGGTGTGCCGGTGCCGTGGCACTCGATCGCGTCGACGTCGTCGGGTCCGCAGCCAGCGTCGGCGAGGGCCGCGCGGATCACGCGCTCCTGGGCGGGTCCGTTGGGCACCGTGAGCCCCGCTGCGGCCCCGTCGTGGCCCACCGCCACGCCCTCGACCACCCCGAGGATCCTGCGCCCGGCGGCGCGAGCGAGCGCGAGCGGCTCGAGGATCAGCACGACGCAGCCTTCGGCGCGCACGTAGCCGTTCGCGGCGCCGTCGAACGGCCGACACACGCCGTTCGGGGACAAGGCGCCGAGCGCCGCCATCGCCCGGGTGGGCTCCGGGTCGGTGAGGGCGTTCACCGCGCCGACGACCGCCCGCACACAGGTTCCCGCCCGCAGCTCGCGTACAGCGGAGGCGAGGGCCACGAGCCCGGACGAACACGCCGTGTCCACCGAGAGCGAGGGCCCCTGGAACCCGAACACGTACGACAGACGGCCCGAGGCCATGGAGGGCTGGTTGCCGGTGAGCGCGTAGGGGTCGTCGCTTCCGCGCAGCCGGAGCGCGTAGTCCCCAGGCTCCACCGCCACGAAGACACCGGTCGGGTCGGACGCGCGGGGCTGGAGGCCGGCGTCTTCGAACGCCGCGAACGTGCCCTCCAGCAGGAGCCGGTGCTGCGGGTCGAGCACCCGGGCCTCGGCTGCAGACAAGCCGAACATCGCCCGATCGAACCGTTGGAGGTCGCGGACGAAGCCCCCACGGCGTGGCGCGGAGCCCAGATCCTCCGGATCGAAGCGGTCGGACGGAACCGGGCCGAGCACGTCGCCGCCGGCGACCAGGAGCTCCCAGAGCGTACCGAGGTCGTCCAGGCCGCCCGGGAGCCGGCACGACAGGCCCACGATGGCCACGGCACCACCGCGCACGCCGCCAGGCGTCGGGGGTGGCTGGGCCGACGCTGGCTGCGCACCGAGGTGCGCGACGAGCCGCGTGATCGTGGGGTGATCGATCGCCACCGTCGCGGGGAGCTTGCGCCCGAGCAGGTCCTGGAGTCGCCGCGCCACGTCCACCGCCGTGACGGAGTCCATGCCGAGGTCGAACAGCCCAGCGTCGGGATCGAGCGCAGCGTCCGGCGCGTAGCCGAGTGTGGCGCGGACCACGCGCGCGACCAGGGTCGCGAGGTCCGTGGGGTCGTTCGCCACGGGTGGCACCTGCGGGGCGGCGGGCGAGACGGGGCCGGGTGGTGGGGTTGGCGCCTGGGCCCGCGCGGCGCGCACCGCGGCCCAGTCGAACGGCACCGCCAGCACCACCGCGCGCTCGCCGAGCACGGTGCGGTCCATGGCGCCGATGGCGTCCGCGACGGCGCTGCGGGGCATGCCCTCCCGCTCCCAGCGGGCGACGAGTGCCGGGGGCGCGTTCCCCAGCCCAGCGCCGGCCAGCGGCCCCAGGGCGACGGCGGTGGCGCGCTCACCGGCGGCCCGTCGCTCGCGGATCAGGGCCTCGAGCGCTCGGTTCGCCGCAGCGTACGGGAGCTGGCCCGGGGTACCCACCCAGGCGGACGCCGAGGACAGCGCCAGGAACAGCGGGAGGCCCCGTCCGCGGGTGGCGCGATCGAGCTCACGGACCGCGCCCAGCTTGACCGCCAACACCCGGTGGAGCCTGCCCGCATCGTGGGTGCCGACCGGGGCGTCGTCCACCACCGCTGCCGCGTGGACCACGCCCACCAGCCCTGGCAGCGCCGCGACCACGGCTCCCAGCCCCTCGGGCGCGGTGAGGTCCCATGCGAGCCCTTCCACCAGGAGGCCGGCGGGGACACCGTCCGGAACGCGGCCCGCGCGCGAGACCACCACCACCCGACCAGCGCCCCGGGCCGCGAGCCACGCCAGCAGCGCAGGTCCGAGTCCCCCGGTGGCACCGGTGACCAGCACCGTTCCGCCTGCGAGCGCCAGCACCCCTGGGGCGGGGGCGACCGCTTCGAGCACCACTCGCTCTGCGCGGCCGTCGCGGACCCGGACGACGCCCGGCAGGCCGAGCGCACCGGGCGGTGGAGGCCCTCCACACCACACGAAGCCACCAGCGCGCGCGGGAGCCTCGGCGGCCAGCGCCAGGAAGCCCCCGTACACCGCCGCCCCGGCCGCGGTGTCGGGCGCCACCACCCACCACGGCCCACCCTGCAGCGCCGCGAACGCCGCGAGCGCGTGGAGCACGTCTTCGCCGGTGACGTGGTGGACGAGGGGCGGGGTGGGCCCGGTGGCGGCGTGCGCCGGCGCCGTGGCCTCGTCGAACAGCGGCAGGCCGGGGGGTGACGCCGTCGGGTCCGGGACGAAGTGGTGGTCGGCGTCGAACGCTCCAGGTGGCAGATCCGCCACCCCCGGGCCGCCGGGCCACGACACGGGGACACCGGCGACCCAGGCCTGGGCCAGCGCCTCGGCCGCAGCCTGGGGCTCGGGGCGTGGAGGGCGGAGGGTCGCGACCCGGACCGCCGCCGGTGGCAGCACACGCTCGACCATCCCGCCCAGGACCGGCCGCGCCGACAGCTCCAGGAACACCGTCGCGCCGTCGTCCCAGGCCGTCCGGAGCGCCGCGCCGAACCGCACCGCCGCCCGCACGTGGTCGCGCCAGAAGGCGGGGTCCACGGCGCGCGCACCCAGCACGGCGCCATCGACCGCGCTCACCAGGGGGATCCCGGGAAGCGCCAGCGTCTCCGCCCGGACCGCGGCCTCGAACGGGCCCAGCGCGGGCTCGACCCAGCGGGAGTGGAACGGGTGGCTCACCAGGAGCGGGCGCACCTCGAGCCCCGCCAGGCGGGCGCCCAACGCCTCCAGGTCCACGCGCCGGCCCGCCAGCACGGTCTCTCCGGGGTGGTTGACCGCTGCGACGTCCACCGGCGCGCCGGAGATCCTGTCCAGGACCTCCTCCTCGGGCGCCAGCACCGCCCACATGGCGCCGTCCCTGGGCAGCGACGACAGGCACCGCCCCCGAGCGACCGCGAGCCGCGCGCCTGCCTCGAGCGAGAACACCCCAGCGACCGTCGCCGCCGAGAGCTCGCCGATCGAGTGTCCGACCAGGAGGTCGGGCTCCACGCCCCGGCCCCGCCACCACGCCGCCAGCGCGACCTCGAGCGCGAACAACGCCGGCTGGGTCCACCGCGTGTCGTTCAGGGCGGCGCTGTCGGACCACATCACGTCCAGCAGGGGTCGGTCGGCGCTCGCCTGATCGACGGCCTCCGCCACCCGCTGGAGCGCGCGGCGGAACCCTTCGTCGGCGTCCGCCAAGGCCCGCCCCATGCCTGGGAGCTGCGCGCCCTGGCCCGCGAACAGGAACGCGACCCCGGGCGGTCGCCGCGGCGCGACCCCGGTGGCTCCGCCACCCGACGCCACCTGCCGGAGGGCCGCCGAGAGCGCAGCCGGCGTCTCCCCCACCACCGCCGCCCGGTGAGGTAGCGCAGCGCGCGTCGCCGCCGTCGCCGCGAACGCCGACACGTCTCCGGGGACCGCGTCGGCCCACCGGGTCGCGGTCGCCCGCAGCGCCGCTCCCGAGCGCGCCGACAGCGTCACCACCACCGGTCCAGGAGGGGTGCCGGTGGGCGGCGGTGGTCCCGGGGGCGCCCCCAGCACCACGTGTGCGTTGGTCCCCGACAGGCCGAACCCCGACACCCCCGCGAGCCCCGGGGGCAGCGGCGTGAGGACCTCGTCGATCACGATGCCGTCGAGGCGCAACCGGGGGTTCGGCGTCCGCAGGTGCAGGTGCGGAGGGATCGAGCCGTTCCGGAGGATCAGCGCCGCCTTCAACAGGCCCGGCACCCCCGCGGCGCTCTCCAGGTGCGCGAGGTTCGTCTTCACCGACCCGACGTGCAGCGGAGCCGCGCGCGGCAGGAACACGGCGCGCAGCGCGTCCAGCTCGACCGGGTCACCGAGCGGGGTGCCCGTGCCGTGGGCCTCGACGTACGCCACCTCGTCGGGCGACGCGCCCGCATCCGCCAGGGCATCGCGCACCACCTGCTGCTGCGCCGAGCCGTTGGGGGCGGTCAGGCCACTCGACCGGCCGTCCTGGTTCACCGCGGTGCCGCGGATGAGCCCCAACAACGGCAGCCCGGTGGATGCAGCGTCCGAGAGGCGCGCCAGGGCGAACAGCCCGACCCCCTCCCCCCGCCCGTAGCCTCCGGCTGCAGCGTCGAAGGTGCGGCAGCGGCCATCAGCGGACAACGCACCCAGGCGGCCGAAGTACACCGACGGCATGGGGTGGAACAGGAGCGAGGCGCCGCCGGCGAGCGCGAGATCGACCTCGCCGCGCCGGAGCGACTGCACCGCGAGATGGATCGCCACGAGCGACGACGAACACGCCGTGTCCACGGTCATCGCCGGGCCCTGCAGCCCCAGCGTGTACGCGATCCGACCCGCCGACACCGACAGGAGGGAGCCCGTGCCCGCGTGGGGTCCGAGCCGGGTGGGGTCGGCGCCGCCGAAGTGGCGCCGGGACCAGTCCGACAGCGACAACCCGACCCAGACCCCGGTGCGGGTCCCCACCAGCTGATCCGGGGCGCGGCCGCCCTGCTCGAGCGCCTCCCAGGCGACCTCGAGGAGCAGCCGCTGGGCCGGGTCCATGTCGGCCGCCTCGCGCGGAGAGATCCCGAAGAACGCGGCGTCGAACCGATACGGGTCGGTCAGGAATGCGCCGGCGGGCGGCGTGCCCCAGCGCACCGGATCCCACCGGTCCACCGGGACCGGACCCACGGCGTCCGTGCCGGAAGCGAGGAGCTCCCAGAACCCGGGGACCGTGGACACGCCTCCCGGAAGCCGGATCCCGGCGCCGAGGATCGCGATGGGCTCCCGCAGGCGCTCGTCGCCGCCGCTCACGGCAACCAGACGCCCCACTGGCCCCCGAGCGCACACAGCCCGGTCACGAGGCGGACGCTCTCGCCGGGAGGCAGGGTGGTGTGTGGCCCCGAGTGGACGATCGCCGAGGGCGCCCCGGTCGCGGCGCGGGTGGTGAGCCGCGCCGCGAGGGCCGTCGCCAGGCACGCGCCCACCCCGTTCCCGGGAGCGCCGTCGAGCGCCCGGGCCTCGGACCAGGCGTACACGGGTGCCTCCGCGCCCACGAGGTCCATCAGGACCGTGGCGCCCGCAAGCGAAGCGCGCCACCGGTGGAGACCAGCCGCCACGTCGATCTCGCGCAACGGCGACGGCGTGGGCTGGAAGCGCAGGAACGCGCCCGACAGCTTCGTCTCCCGCGACAAGCGCTGCCGGATCGAGTCAGCGCCCTTCGGATCGGCGGCGTCGGCGCGGACCACGATGCAGGCGGTGCCGCGCTTCTGCAGGTCGAGCGCGGACTTCAACACCTCGGCCGGTGGCGCGGTCGCGCCGATCAGGAAGAGCCGCTTGACCCCCCGCGTGACCAGCCACGACCCGAGGTCGAGCATCAAGTGGTCCACGTCGCCGCCGAGCACCCAGGTTCCCGACGCGTCGATCCCCTCCGGACGTGGCGGCTCGGCCACCGGCGCGATCACCTTGCGCGAGCGCCGCCCGTCGCGGAGCACGAACGAGCCGACGAGCGAGCCCTCCGCCGCCTGCGACAGGAGGTGCTCGTACAAGGCGTGCGGGTCCGGCTCGTCGCGGTCGATGTCGACGATCCCAGCGAACAGGTCGGTCTCGGAGCCGACCAGGCCGGCCACGCCCCACATCCCGGCCGCGATGTCCCGCAGCTCCCCGCCTGCGCCGATCACGCCGCTCGTCACCAGGTGGACCGCGGCGGGCAGCCCCTCGGCGACCACCTCTCGCACCAGCGCGACGACGGAGGGCCAGCCCGCCACGTCGGGCACGTCCTCTTCCCCGGCTGTCCACAAGTGCACGAGCTGCACCGTCCCGTGGAGCGTCCCGACAGCGTCGAGCACCTCCATCCAGGCGTCTTCGGCGGTGGGATCGGGAACGAAGAAGGTCTCGCGGTCCCTCGGGGCCTCCGTGCCGAGCTCGACCCGGATCACGCGGTGGCCCGCTCCCTGCGCGATCGCGCAAACGCTGTCACCGACACCAGAGTTGGTGAGGACGACGAACGTCGTGGGCTCGAGCAGCACCTCGGGCAGAGGCGCCTCGACCCAGGACTCCCGCCACACCGGGCCCTGCTGACCGAGGAAGTCCGAACCCGAGCCCGCCCACTCGTCCACGAGCGGAACGCCGGGGCGGTGTGGCCGTCCCGGGCCCTGGTAGCGGAGGTCGTCGAGCGTGATGTCCGAGATCGGGTCCGAGTCGACGCTCATCCCGTCGTCGTCGTCCGCGGGCGGGAGGAACAGCGGGCGGAGCGGCTCGGGTCCGGGGGCCTTGCCGAGGTCGAGGAGCTCGTCGGTCCGGGACGAAAGCTGTTCCTCGGGCGGGACCAGCGTGATCTCCGCCTCCTCTTCGGGCAGCTCCGCGTGCCACTGCTTCGCCGCCGTGCCGGTGTCCTCCGTGCGGTCGTCTTCCCACGCGCCGGCGAGGGGACGGTGGTCGAAGCGGTAGGTCGGCAACACGCCGAGGCTCGGCACCCGGGACACGCTACCCACGTTGACCCGCGCGCCGCGACACCACAGGTGACACAACACTTCGGCCAGGTGTTGCCGATCGTCCGTCCCGGGGACCAGCGCCGGCAGGAACCTCCCCGCGCGACCCGCGAGCGTCTGCTCGCCGGCGGACGCCATGGTGGGGCTCGGGCCGAGCTCGAGGAACGTGCGTCCGCCGAGCTCCCAGGCCGTCTCCACAGCCGTCGCGAACCGCAGCGGGGCGCGGAGGGTGCCGACCCAATGGCCGGCGTCGGCGGTGGTGAGCAGGCGGCCGGTCACCGAGCTCACCACGTGGAGGTCGCCCGGGCGATACTCGAGGATGGCCGCGGCCTCGGCGTACTCGCTGAGCACGGAGTCCACGAGGGGGCTGTGGGCAGGCGTCCCGTCGACCTCCGCCGCCTTGATGCCCCGCAGCCGCGCCCGATCCACGAACCGCGCGACCGCGTCGGAGCGGCCGCCAACGATCGTCCGGCCAGGGCGGGGCACTGCGACGAGGTCGACGCCCTCCTCACCGGCGAGCATGCCGCGCACCTGCTCCTCGCTCGCGCCCAACACGGCGCGGCGCCCGGGATCGGCGAGGCCGCGGAGGAGCCGCCCCCGATCGACCGCGAGCCGCATCGCCTGCTCGACATCCAGCGTCCCAGCCACTGCGGCGGCCACGAGCTCGCCCACACCGCACCCGAGCACGACCTTCGGCTCGACACCGTGGCTGCGGAGGAGCTCGGAGAGCGCCCAGCCGGTGGCGAACGTCACCGGGTTCGCGTAGCCGGGATCGTCGATCTCGCTCTCGCGGCCAGCCGCCGGGAACAACACGGACAAGAGGGCCCGCGGCAGGTGTGGCCGCGCGATCCGGTCACACCGGTTGAGCGCGTCGCGGAAGGTGGGCTCGGTCTCGTAGAGGCGCTCCCCGACGCGCGCGGCCTGCGCTCCCGCCGGCGGGAACACGAACACGACCCCACCCACCTGCGCGGGATCTGCGAAGCCCGCTGGAGTCCGATCCCGCGCGCCGGAGCCCCAGCCGAGCAGGCGCTGCCGGGCTTCGTCGACCGGGCCGAGCGGCACCGCCAGACGGTGTTCGAACGCGGGTCGACGGGCGGCATCCATCGCGAAGGCCGCGAAGTCGACGCTGTCGCCGAGCTGCGCAGCGGTCTCGGCCACCAGCTGGTCGAGCGCTCTCCCGGAGCGGGCCGACAACCCGAGGAACCGGGGCGAGCCGTCCGCTTGCGACTGGGGCTCGGACGGGGACAACACGAGCGCGACGCACCGGTCCCCGCTCGCCTCCGACAACAACACGGAGCCCGTCCCCTGCGCCACTTCGGCCAGCGCCGAAGGCAGCTCGGCGGCGCCACCCTGGATGCCGAGGTGCGGGAACCCCGCGCGGGTGGCAGCGAGCGAAGCCACGCTGACGACGTTGCCGTAGCCGGCGGCGATGCCGGAGAGCAGGCCCTCCATCCGCCAATCCTCGCTGGCGGCCCGGTCCGCGCGGCCGAGGCAGACCCCGAGGTCACCCCTGTCCTCGGCGAGCGCGAGCACGAGATCTGCTTCGTCCGCCCGGATCATCTGGGCGGCGAGGTGGATGGCGGAGAACAGGTGCGGGCCGTCCGTCGTGGACATGATGGGGCCGGCCAGCCCGAGCACGCGTGACACGGCGCCGAGATCGAGGCCCGCCGGACCCGCGTGGACCACGCCCACGCGCAGCCCTCCCAAGCGCTCGAACCAGACCGACGCCCGCTCGAGCAGCTCGTACGAAAGCTCGCACAGCGGCGTCACCCTGGGGCCGAGCGCGCGCATCTGCGCCTCGTCGAGCCCGAAGAACGCACGGTCCCCTTCCGAGGTGGCGTCGTGGGTGGGCGAGGTCCGTACCACGGTGGCGAGCACCGCGACGGGCTCGCTCGGTGGCGGGTCCTTGGGCATCCGCCCGGATTCGTAGGTATCGCGCAACGGCCGCAACGGCGGTCCTCCGGCGCGTCAGGCTAGCAGACTCCGGGGCCAGCCGCGACCCGCCCACAGGAGGTGACGCGTTAGGGTGCGTCGTGACCGGTGGTGATCTCGACATCGACGACGTCTCCCGACGCTACGGGCCCAGGTGGGCCCTGGCTCACGTGCGCCTCACGGTCCGTGCGGGGCAGTCGTGGATGCTCCTCGGCCACAACGGCAGCGGCAAGAGCACACTCCTGGCGTGCCTCGCCACGGCGCTGCGCGTCCACCACGGCGTGATCCGCTACGACGGCAAGGACATCTGGGAGGAGCGTACCGAGTTTCGCCGGAAGGTCGGCATCTTCGGGCACAAGCTGCAGCTGTACGACGACCTCTCCGCCCAGGAGAACCTGGCGGTATGGGCCCGGCTCGGCGGCTTCGAGGCCGATCCGCGGGCGATCCTCGAGCGCGTGGGTCTCGATCCGGACCGGCACGACCCGATCCGCACGTTCTCCGCAGGGATGCGACGCCGCGCCGCCCTGGCCCGCCTCCTCCTCAAGCGCCCCCGCCTGGTGCTGCTCGACGAGCCCTTCACGGCGCTCGACCCCGCCGGCAGGGACCTGCTGATCGGCGTGCTGCGCTCCCTCCGGGCGGACGGCGCCACCATGATCCTCGCGACCCACCTCCCCCAGGTCGCGCAGGCGGTGGCCGAACACGCCGTGATCCTCGAGCGCGGCCAGCAGGTGTTCACCGGTGCGGTCGCGGACCTGCCGCCCGGACTGCAGTTCGAATGACCCAGGTCCGATCAGCATCAGTACGCGGGGGGTCCAGGGGGGAGCGCCCCCTGGCAGGGGATTCGGGGGACTGGTCCCCCGAGGGGGTGTCGGGGGCGGCGCCCATGACCCA
>JBIKWC010000422.1:0-4874 GCA_044356535.1 Myxococcota bacterium | reverse complement strand
CGTGTTGTCGTCGTGGTTCCGTCGCCTGTTCCCCCGCGACCTGTTGCCAGCGGGCGGCAACCACGAGCTCTACGTGCAGACCGCGACCGCGCTCGCGAAGCGGAAGCAGCAGGTCAAGCAGATGGGAGCCGGGGTGCCCGACTTCTACCGCGACGAGGTCGATCGGCTCCGCCGACAGCTCGAGGTCCTGCTCGCGGCACGCAGCTGATCACGGCCGCTCGAGTCGCAGGTCGGCCGCGACCAGCACGCAGACCGTGGCGACCGCACCCGCCGACGCCGCCGCGAAGGGCAGCTCTGTGTCGACGCCCGCCAACAGCACCCCCAGCGCGTTGTTGGCGAAATGCGCCACGATCGACGGGACCAGGGAGCCCGACCGCAGGCGCAGCCAGCCCAGCAGGGCAGCCGTGGGGAGCAGCGCCAGGCTCTGCACCGGGTCGAGGTGGTAGGCGCAGAACAGCAGCGTGCTGCCCAGCAGGGCCGCCGTGCGCCCCACGTTCACCTCGAGGGCGCGCCACACGTACCCGCGGAACACGACCTCCTCGAGCACGGGGGCCACACCGGCGACCGCGAACGCGAGGATCAGGCGCCCGACGAGATCCGGCGACGTGAGGCCCTCACCGAGAACCGACAGGGTCGAGGTGTCGAGCCAGCGCTCCAGGCGCTCTGCCAGCCAGGACGGCAGCGTCCACACGACGAGCCCGGACGCGAGGCCCACGACCCACCACGCCGTGAATCGGCCGAGGGGGAAGGTCGCGCGACGGTCCCCCGGCAGCAGCAGCGCCAGCTCTCCCGCCAACCCGGCGAGCCCCAGCGCCTGCAGGGTCGACAACATGCCGAGCGTGCTGGGACCGAGCGCCGCGGGGTTGGTCGGATCGAGCCCCTCGGCGAAGAGCACCCCTGCAGCAGCCGCGCCGAGCGCCGCGACCCACAGCGCCGAGCCCAGCAGGAACGCACCCACGTGGGCCAGAGCGAGCCAGCGGCCGTTCACGATCCCCCCCGGCGGTGTATACCGCGGGCCCATGACCACCATCGAGATCCGCGGAGCACGCGAACACAACCTGCGCGGCGTCGATGTCGACCTGCCGCTCGGTCGGCTCGTCGTGTTCTGCGGCCCCTCCGGGTCGGGGAAGACCTCCTTCCTGTTCGACGTGGTGCACGCCGAGGGCCAGCGGCGGTACCTGGAGGCGCTGGCGCTGACGGGCCGCACGGAGCTGCCGTCTCCGCCGCGGGTCGACCGGATCGATCACCTGCCCCCGACCATCGCCCTCGCGCAGCGGACCGGGACCCTGGCTGCGTGGTCGACCGTGGGCTCGCTCTCCGAGGTGACCCCGTTGCTCCGCGTGTTGTTCGCGCGCGCGGGGGTGCAACACTGTCCCGTGTGCGGGCGCGCGATCGTGCCGGTCTCGCTCGACGAGCTCTCCGCGCGGCTGCTGGTGTTGCCCGAGGGCGCGCGCCTCCAGCTCGAGACCCCGGTCCAGGGGCGCGATGCGTCGGTCCTCGCCGAGATCGGCCGCGCGGGGTTCTCCCGAGTGCGGATCGACGACGAGATCGTCCGGGTCGAAGACCTCGAGCCCCGCCGCCTGGAGCGAGCGCGGGTCCTCCGCCTGGTGGTGGATCGGATCCGCATCGAGCCCGAGCGGCGGGCCCGCATCCACGACTCGCTCCGCCTCGCGCTGCGCGCTGGCCGTGGCGTGGTCGTCGCCGTGCACGACGGCGGGGAGGAGACGTTCGTCGACCACCCCTGGTGTGAGGTGGACGATCGCGCGTTCGCTCCCCTGGAGCCCGAGCGCTTCGATCCGCGCCGGACCCCGGGCTGCCCGACCTGCGCCGGCGGGGGCAAGTCGGGGGAGGGGACCTGCCCGGACTGCGGCGGCAGCGGGCTCTCGGAGAACGAGCGGGCGGTGCGGTGGCGGGGCCACGGGCTCGGGGACCTCGTCAGCGGCACCGTCTCCGGGCTGCGACGGGCGCTCTCGCAGGTCGAGGAGCCCGGACCTGTCGAGCGCGCGACGCTCGGGGAGGTCGACCGCCGCCTGCAGCGGGTGGAGGAGCTGGGGCTCGGGCACCTCCCCCTCGCGCGCACCGTAGACACGCTGTCGGCCACCGAGCTCCGGCGCCTGCGCCTGGCGCGCACGGTCGCCACCCCGCTGGCGGGGGTGTTGTACATCCTCGACGAGCCAGCGGCGGGCCTCGACGAGGTCCTGGCGGGTCGGGTCGCCCAGCTGGTGCGCGAGCTCGTCGGCCTGGGGAACACCGTAGCGGTGGTGGAGCACCACGCGAGCCTGCTCCTGGCCGCCGACACCCTCGTGGAGTTCGGGCCGGGGGCCGGGAGCGCCGGCGGACGCGTGGTGTTCTCCGGCACCCCCGCGGAGCTCGTCGCTGCGGACACGCGAACGGGCCGGTTCCTCGCCGGCCTCACCCGCGCCGAGCCTGGTGAGTTGCCCGTGCCCACGGCGCGGGCGGTGCTGGAAGGGCGCTGGCGCCACGGTCGACCGTCGCCGACGTTGGAGCTGCCCCGCGAGCGGCTCGTGGTGGTGACCGGGCCCTCTGGCTGCGGCAAGTCGTCCTTCGTCCGGGCCACGCAGGCGGCCCTGGAGGGAACCCCGCTGGCTGGCACCTCGCTCGCGGGCGCCGAAGGCTTGACCCGCCTCGTGGCCGCGGATCGGGCGGCCGGTCGGAGCAGCCGCGCCCTCGTCGCGACGTACGTCGGGGTGTGGGACGTGCTCCGGGACCTCCTCGCCCAGACGAAGGACGCCCAGATCCGCGCGCTCCCGGCTGCCTCCTTCTCGCTCGCGGGCGCGGGCGGCCGGTGCGAGGCGTGCAAGGGGACGGGAGAGCGGTGGATCGACCTGGGGCCGTTGCCCGAGGTGGTGGAGACCTGTCCGGTGTGCCACGGCGCCCGCTTCCAGCAGGACGTGCTCGAGGTCCGGTGGAAAGGCCTACACGCCGCGGAGCTGCTGGAGCTCGACGCCGAGCGCGGGCTGCCGCTGCTGGGGGGGCACCCCCGGCTCGAGGGGGCGTTGCGCGCCCTGGTGCGGGCTGGGCTGGGCTACGTCCCGCTCGGCCAGTCGCTGGCCTCGTTGTCGGGTGGGGAGGCGCGCCGCCTGGTGATCGCTCGCGAACTCAGCCGCGCTGCGCGGCGCGGCGGCTCCGATGTGCTGGTGTTGCTCGACGATCCCACGGTCGGGCTTCATCCGGACGACGTCCTGGCGCTGGTCCGGCTGTTCCGTGACCTCCGCGACGAGGGGAGCACGGTGTGGTGCGCGAGCGTCGAGCCGCTGCTGGTGGACTCGGCCGACGCCGTGGTGCAGCTGCTCCCCGACCCTGTGGACAGTTCTGGGGAGGGTTGAGGAACAGGTCCCCGGCGCGGGCTGTCGATCGGCCCTGGAGGCGGGTTCGCCCGCAGGGGACAACCTGTGGACAACCTGTGGGCAGCTCGGGTCAGGCGAGCGCGGCGCGGACGGCGGGGCTCAGGACGTGCTCCACCACCCGCTGGCGCAGCCTGGCGAGGGCGTTCCCGCCCACGACGCCGTGCTGCGGCGCGTGCAGGTCTCCCACAGGGGCCTCCAGCGCGCGCGCCAGGGCGGCTTCGAACCGGCTGGCGACGAACCCGCGTTCGTCGGTGTCGCTGGTGGACAGGAGCCAGCCGAGTGTCCGCCACGCCAGCGCTGCGTGGCGCTCCTCGTCGGTGGCGATGCGGCCGAGGGTCGCCCGCAGCTCGGGGGTGGCAGCGGCTTCGGCGCCCGCGCGCACCTCCGCAGCGGAGAGCGTCTCGTTCACGCAGGCCTCGTCGATCAGGGCCGCCAGGAACGCCCGACGGTCGGTGCGCAGCGCGAACCCGGAGAGATCGAGCGGGCCCGGGCCAGCGTCCGTGGCGCCGTATCCGGCCGCGAGCGCCCAGCAGGCGCGGGCGTGGGCGACCTCGTCGAGCGCAGCCTGCTGGCACCCCGCGACCAGCTCGGGGGGCGCCCCCAGCGCGAGGAGCTCGAGGGCCACCCGGTTGAAGCTGGCCACCGACGCGTGCTCCATGGCGCCGATGGTCGACCACCACGCCGCCAGCGCTGCCTCCGCGGCGTCGGTGACGGTCCGCTCGTCCTGCCAGTCGGTGCGCGCGGAGGCGGGCGCGAGCCGGAGCGAGCCGGCGACCTCCATCGGGCGCCCACACGCGAGCGGGGGCACCGTGGCGCACTCCCAGGTCCCGCCGGTGTTCGGCGCGCAGAAGTCGTAGGTGGAGCAGTCGCCTTCGTCGCGGCAGGTGTCCGACGGGGTGCGGCAGGCGAGCGAGTCGGACGTGGGACAACCGATCCCGATCGTGCTGAAGGCCATCCCGCACTCCCCGGAGGGGCAGTCCGAGTCGAGCGCACACGTCGCGGGCGCGCAATGGGAAGACTCCGCGCCGCTCGCCATGGTCGCGACGGCACCGCCGCAGATGCAGGCCTGGCCCGCTCCGCACTCTGCGTCGGTCGAGCAGGTGTACACGCAGCCGCAACCGCGCCCGTACAGCCCGCCACCGTCGAGGCAGACGCCGTTCGGACCAGCGGTGCAGTCGGCGTCCACGGCGCAGGACCCGAAGGCCGCACCGCCCGTGCCGCCAGCGCCACACGCGGGGAGCGCGGGCGGGGTGGGATCACAGGTCTCCTGGCTGGCCCGGTTGATCGCGCCATCCGGGCAGGTGACGAGCCCGGACGGGAGCCCGCGGCTGTCGAGGATCGGCGTGGCGCCCACGCAGCCGGCGCCCGTCGTCCCGGTGTGCGGCGTCGTCCCGGTGTGCGGGGTGGTCGCCGTGTGGGTGTCGGAGTCTGTATCGGTGTCGGTGTCCGAATCGGTGTCGGTGTCGGTGTCGGAATCCGTGTCCGAATCGGTGTCCGAATCGGTGT
>JBIKWC010000014.1:0-64268 GCA_044356535.1 Myxococcota bacterium | reverse complement strand
CACTACCAAGGCGAGCGGCCTGCACCTGCACCACGGCGAAGCGGGAGAGCCGGTGGCCGTGGGCGACGTGGTCCACACCGCGATCGACCAGGACCGGCGCGACCGCGTCCGCCGCAACCACACCGCGACCCACCTCCTGCACGCTGCGCTGCGCGCCGTCCTCGGTGAACACGTGACCCAGAAGGGGTCGCTCGTGGGCCCCGAGCGCCTCCGCTTCGATTTCTCGCACCACAAGCCCATGACCGAGGCGGAGGTCGCGCAGATCGAGGCGCGCGTCAACACCCAGATCCTCCGCAACGCTGGCCTCACCACCGACCTCGACGACCTCGAGGCCGCAGTGGCGCGCGGCGCCATGGCGCTGTTCGGCGAGAAGTACGACAGCCAGGTGCGGGTCGTCACCGTGCCCGGGTACTCCGTCGAGCTCTGTGGAGGCACCCACGTCGGCCGCACGGGCGACATCGGCCTGTTCCGCATCCAGAGCGAAGGCGGCATCGCGGCGGGGGTCCGTCGGATCGAGGCCCAGACGGGCACCGGCGCGCTCGCCCTCGTGAACCGCGACGCCGAGCGCCTCGGAGAGCTCGCGAAGAAGCTGAAGACCGACCCCGCCCGGGTCGTCGAGGCCGTGGTGCGCCTCCAGGACGAGCGCCGCGCCCTCGAGAAGCAGCTCCAGGAGCTCCAGCGCGAGGTGGCCAAGGCGGCAGCGGGTGCTCTCGTGGGGTCCGCGCGCGACCTCGGCGGCGTGAAGGTCCTTGCCGCGGAGTTCGACGGCGACCTGCGCGAGCAGGCTGACCGCCTGCGTGATCAGCTCGGTACCAGCGTGGTCGTGCTCCTGTCCAAGCGCGGCGACAAGGTGCAGATCCTGGCAGCGGTCAGCAAGGACCTCGCTGGATCCCGGATCCACGCCGGCAAGGTGGTCGAGGCGATCGCGCCGCTCGTCGGTGGGCGCGGTGGCGGTCGGCCCGACATGGCGCAGGCCGGAGGCACCGATCCCGCGGGCATCCCGGCCGCTATCGCAGCCGCGTACGCGTTCGCGGGCACGGCGCTCGCCTGAACCAACGCCGGCGGTGTTAAACCGGCGACCCCAGACCGGAGGTCGCCGTGTTGCTGTCGGAAGTGAAGGCCATCGTCACCGGAGGCGCGAGCGGCATGGGCCGCGCGTTCGCCGTCGAGCTCGCCCGCGCCGGCGCCACCGTGGTGGTCGGCGACCTCGACGACGCCAAGATGGCGGAAGTCGTGGCCCTCGGGGAGGGGCGCATCCACGCGCTCCGTGCGAACGTCGCCGAGGAGCAGAGCGTCGTCGACCTCGTCGAGCAGGCGCACGCCGTGATGGGCGGCCTCAACGTGCTGATCAACAATGCGGGCATCTTCCGCGATGGCCTGTTGGTCAAGACCGACAAGGAGACCGGGGCCGTCAAGAGGATGTCCCTGCAGGACTGGAACCAGGTCATCGCCGTTGACCTCACCGGGCCGTTCCTGTGCACCCGCGAGTTCGCCGCGAAGATGATCTCCACGGGCACGAAGGCTTCGTGTGTCGTGAACATCAGCTCGATCGCCCGCCACGGGAACATGGGTCAGACGAACTACTCGGCGGCCAAGGCGGGCCTCGTGGCCGACACCAAGCTGTGGGGCCTGGAGCTCGCCCGCTACGGCATCCGCGTGGGCGCCGTCGCCCCCGGCTTCGTCGACACGCCGATCCTCCAGGGCATGCGTCCCGACGTGCTCGAGGGCATGCTGAAGGGCGTCCCGTTGCGCCGCGCGGCTCGTCCCGAGGAGATCTTCACCGCAGTGAAGTTCGTCATCGAGTGCGACTACTTCACCGGCCGCTGCATCGACGTCGACGGCGGCATGACCGTCTGATCTGCGCCCGCCCGGAGAGAGCCGGCGCTACGCCTTCTTCTGGGCTTCGACGAACCGGACCTGCGTCTCGTACAACACGGTCTCGAGGAGCTTCTTCTCCTCGTCGTCGAGGTTGCCGATCGTCTTCTTCTCCAGGAGGAGGAGGAGGTCGATCGAGTGGCGCGCCATCGCCAGGTCGACGCGCGGGTCGCTGCCCTGGCCGAGGCTCGCCATGGCCGAGCTGGCCAGCGACACGATGAACGACGAAAAATCGACGGCAGGCAGTTCGCGGGAGTCGGACACGTCCCCTCCGGGTGGTGGACGGTAAGCCCCGCGCGCTGGCCGGCAAGGGGCCCGCCCGATACCCGGGCCCGATGTACCCTGCCGCTCTCGTCCTCGAGCACCTCCGCGCCCTCGCACGCAGCGCGCTGATCGCGTGCTGGTTCGTGGTGGGATTCGCGCCCGACGCGTTCGCGGCGCCCCGCCACCAGCCGACCGCCGAGGAGCTGTACGAGCAAGGCCTCCGCCAGATGCGCCGCGGCTCGTACACGAAGGCACTCGAGTCGCTCAACCGGGTCCGAAACTACTATCGCGACGACCCGATCAGCGTGAAGGCGCAGCTCGCCATCGCCGACCTGCAGTTCCGCAAGGGTGACTTCGAGCAGGCGCGCTTCTCGTACGAGGAGTTCGCCAGCCTGCACCCTCGGCACGAGGACCTCGACTACGTCACCTGGCGGATCGGCCAGTCGATCTGGAAGCGCGCGCCGAAGGTCGCAGGGCGCGACCAGTCCGGGACGCGCTCTGCCGTGAACGTGTGGACCGGCTTCGACGCCCGGTTCCCAGAGAGCGAGTGGAAGGACGACGTGTCCGAGCTCCTCGATCGCGGTCGGCAGCGGCTCGCGAACAAGGAGCTGTTCGTCGCGAAGTTCTACGCCCGCAAGCGCGCCTGGGGCGCAGTCCGCGGCCGCACCGAGTACCTCGTGCGCCGCTACCCCGACGTGCCGCAGGTCGAGCCGGCGCTTGCGTACCTGGGCCGCTCGCTCCACGCCTGGGGCGATCCCGCGCAGGCGCAGGTGGTGCGTGACCGGCTGGCGACGGACCACCCCGACAGCCGCTGGCTGCCCCGACTCGATCGGGCCCTGAAGCGCCCGCCCGGAGAGAAGCCGGACGACCGTATCTTCCGGCGACCGTACCGCGTGCGGGGCGTGGGAACGCAGGCCCCGCCGCCCCAGCAGTGATCGTTGGCGCCTGGATCTTCGTTGACAGCTAGCCCCGCGGGCGGGTAGGAACCAACGGTTTGGTAGCCGGTGCTTTTGATGCCGGCGTGTTTGGGCGACGAACACTTCTGGAGGATGGCATGCACAAGTACCTGGCGATTCTGGCGGCAGCGATGTTCGTGGCCTGCAGCGGCGGCGACGACACCACCGACAAGGGCGACGACGACGACGACACCACGGGCGACGACGACGACGACACCTGCGCCATCAACATCGTCTCGCAGTTCCCGGCCGACGGCGCCTCCGACGCCTACTACAAGACCGACGTGCGCTTCCAGCTGTCCGCGCCCGACGCCGCAGCCACCATCATGGTCATGGATGCAGGCGGGGCCGAGGTCTCCGGCAGCACCTCGTCGATCGCGAACCTCGTGATCTGGGAAGGCGACGACCTCGCGCCGAACTCCGACTACACCGCGATGCTGACGTACTCCTGCGGCGAGGCCACGGCGGCCTGGTCCACGAGCTCGACCGGCGCCCCGGCGGGCCAGGACATCGTGAACTCGGTGTACGACCTCGACCTCGCCACGGGCTCCTGGGTCCTCCCGAGCCCCGAGGTCGGCGCCCTCCTCGCGACGCAGCTCGACGTCGAGCTGTTGTTCATGCCCATCTCCGCCACCACCGAGATCGTGATGTGGGGCGGCCTCGGCACCGGCGCCGACGCGCAGGACGTGTGTTCGCCCACGATCGAGTTCCCGGCCGCCGACTTCGAGGACCCGTTCTTCCAGATCGCGTCGCCCCTGCTCACCCTCGACGTGGCCGGGTACTCCGTCGACGTACAGGACCTCGACCTCCAGGGGGCGTTCACGCCGGACGCCAGCGCCATGCAGGGCGCGTCCCTCAAGGGCGTGATCGACACCCGCCCGCTCGTGGACGTGCTCGCCTACGGCGGCGACCCGGACGCCGTGTGTATCCTCGTCTCCACCTTCGGCGTCAGCTGCGTCGACTGCGGCAATGGAGAGGAGTTCTGTCTCGAGGTGTGGGTCGACAACATGAGCGCCGAGCGCGTCAACGCCGACCCGCTCCTCCTCATCACCGAGCAGGACATCACCGACAACCCGGACTGCGCCACCGGCACCTGAGCCGCAGCTGCAGCCGCTGTACGCCCGATCGCGCCCTGGTGGCACGGTCGGGCGTCGTCGTTCCAGGCCGCGCCTCGGACCGCCCGGCGCCACGGGTAGCGCAACGCGATAGCGGTGGGGCACACTGCGTCCGACGACGCACCCGCACTCGGAGGACTCGCATGCACCGCATCTCCCTCTCCCTCCTGCTCCTTGCCCTCGCCTGCAACGGTGAGGAAGGCAAGGACACCACCAGCCCCGACGCCGACACCGACACCGACTCCGACACCGATTCGGACACCGACACCGACACCGACACCGACACCGACTGCGTCGCCACCATCACGAGCGTGACCCCGGAGAACGAGGCGACGCTCGTGCCCCTCGACGCGGTGGTCGAGATCACGTTCGACGCGGCGGTGCCTGCGAACCAGGTCACCGTCACCACCTCGGTCGACGGGCTCGTGGAGGTCGCGGCGAACGGCATGTCCGCCACCTTCACCCCGGACGATCCGTGGCCCGCCGATTCGAGCGTCAGCGTCGAGATCGCGGCGTGTGGCGACACCGAGAGCACCACGTTCGACACGCTGCCGCCGCCGGTCGACGTGGCCAACGTCGAAGGCAACACCTACGCCGTCTCCTGGGACGACGTGATCATCACCGAGCCCGGCAACGGTCCCGCGCTCAAGGGCCTCCTGCCCGTCGACGAGATCCTGCTGCACGTCACGTCCGTGGACGGCGCGGGCGCGGCCGAGTCCATCGCGACGCTCGCCGTGTACGACAACGACGGCGTGACGCTGCTCCCCGACTGCGTGCTCGCCGTCCGCGAGACCGCCGACTTCTCGCTCAACCCGTACTACCAGTTCTCGGGCACGCTGCAGATCGTGATCAACTCGAGCACCGGGCAGGCAGCCGACGTCGAGGACTTCGAGCTGGTCGGGCGGGTGTCGGCCGACGGCTCCACCATCGACAACGTCAACATCACGGGCCTCGTGGACACCGCAGACTTCATCCCCGGCGCGGACTGCAACTCGTTCACGATGCAGGTCCTGCTCCAGCCCACCTGCGCGCCCTGCACCATCGCGCCGACCGGCCAGTGCATGATCCTCGACCTCGGCGCACCGTCTGCCGCCGTGGTCCCCGGCTACGACCTCGCCGCCACCTGCCCCGCGCCCTAGTCTCGCCCCGTCCACGGCACCTGCAGCGCGTCGAGCACGCGTTGCAGGTCCGGCGGAGGTGGAGCAAAGAACTCGCGCTCCGCGCCTGTCGTCGGGTGCTCGAACCGCAGCGACCACGCGTGGAGCAGCGGTCGCTCGCCCGAAGGGTCCACCAGCCCCCGCAGCCGCGCCGGGAGCGTGCGGTCTGCACGACCGTACAAGCCGTCACCCACGAGCGGTGCGCCCCGCTCGGCCAGGTGCACCCGGATCTGGTGGGTCCGCCCGGTTTCCAGGCGACAAGTCACCACGCCGACGGCGCCTACCCGCGCGATCACCTGCCAGTGCGTGACCGCGGCCCGCCCGCCGTCCACGCTCGCCATGCGGTGCCGGTCCCGAGGGTGCCGACCGAGGGTGGACCGCTCGGTGCCGGCCTCGTCCCGCGGGGGATCGTGGACCACCGCGACGTAGCGTCGGCCCGCCGTGTGTTCGGCGAACTGGCGAGACAGCGCCCGGTGGGCCAGATCGTGCTTCGCCACCACCAGGAGTCCGCTGGTGCCGCGATCGAGCCGGTGCACGATCCCGGGCCGCTCCTCGCCACCCACGCCGGACAGGTCGTCGAGGTGGTGCAGCAGGGCGTTGACCAGGGTGCCGTCTGCGTGGCCCGGCGCCGGGTGGACCACCATCCCCGCAGCTTTGTCGACCACGGCAAGGTCTTCGTCCTCGTACACGACGGTCAGGGGCAGGTCCTGGGCCGCTACCGAGGACGGCAGGGGGTCTGGCACCTCCACCTGCAGCGCGGCGCCTGCTGGAACCACCTCGCCCGGTCGCGACGTGCGGCGCTGGTTCACCGACACGCGGCCCTCCCGGATCCAGCGGGCCACCTGGCTCCGGGTCCAGTTCGGGTCGAGCGCGGTCACCACGAGGTCGAGCCGGCCCTCCCGCGCAGCTGCGCCGGACACCACACGTCCGCCCCCCTCGGTCACGCGCCGCCGTCGAACCGGCGCATGTACCCGGCGACCACGGCGTCCACGTCGAGCTGGTAGAGCCGGGCGACCTCCCGCACGTACCCGCGCACGAACGTGGACGACGGCAGCTGCGTGGGGTTGTGGCCCTCGAGCGCCTCGAGGTACTTGAGGCTGATGCGGGTGTGGTCCGCCACGTCCTGCAGCGTGAGGCCCATGCGCGAGCGGACCGCGGCCAGCAGGCGCCCCGAGTACCCGTGATCGTCCACCAGCGCGGTGACGACCTCGGCGGTCAGGGCCACCACCCGAGGCGCAGGCACCGGAGTGCGCGACGGAGAGGGCCCCGGCGTGGCGCGCAGGCCCGGTGACGGCGTGGCCAGCGGAGCGGGCGCCGTTGGCGGCGACGACGCTGGACGGCTCGGCGTGGGGGCGCGCAGCGCAGGTGGAGGCGTCGAGGTCCGGCCCGGGCCCACGGGGGTCCCGCCCAGGTCCAACAGCTCCCGGGACTCCGCGGGGGACGGCGTGATCAGGTCGGGAGGCGTCGTGGGTGGGGCCGCCCGCCGGGCTGTCGGGCGCGGCATGGTCAGCCGGGGCGAGGTGACCTCCTCCGAACGGCCCGCGCGGCCACCCAGGCGCACCGCCCGCGGCATCGTGAGGTCGTCTTCGTGGGGGACCAGGGTCTCGGGATCTTCGGCCGCCCCCGACGGCGCGAGCGGCAGCTGCCCGATCTCGGTGAGGCGGGACGTGACCCGGAGGAGTTTGGCCGCCACCGCTGCAGCCGGGTGCACGAGCGCCTCCCCCACCTCTCCCCAGACCTCGTCCGGGTCCCGGGACCGGGTCCCCTCGGTCCAGGCGAGCATGGCGTCGTACCGCCGGCGCCGGAGCGGGTCCGCGAGCACGGCCCACGCTTCGTCGAGGCGCGTACGCTGCAGATCGAGCTGCGCGGTGGACCCACCTTGTTCGACGAGGGCCCGGCGCCGCTTGGCGAGGCGCGCGCACGCCTGGCCGTACGACTGCCGGATCCGCGCCGCCGACGCCGTGTGATCGATCCCGAGCTGCTCGTAGAACTCGCTCGCCATGTACTCTCCGCGGACACGCCGCTGGGCACGGTCCGTTAGCGCGCAGATCGTACCGCGGAAAGCCGCCGCGCGAGTGGTTCGACCTCGTGGTCCTCGACGGTCCGGACGTCCACCAGGACCGCGCCCCGGTGAACCCGGGCCAACACCGAGGGCTCTCCGGTGCGAAGGGCGGCAGCGACGTCCTCCGGGTCCGGGCAGACCCAGCGCAGCCCCAGGGACGGGAGGACCTCTCCGGGGAACGAGCCGCCCCCGACCTGGCCTTCCAGCGGCACCACCTCGCCCCAGCCGAGCGCGTCGACGAGTGCCCGACACCGGGACGCCAGGACCTCGTCCGACACGCTGAGGGCCCGGGCGACCGGGGGCTGGCGGCCCGCGAGGTGGTCACCGAGGGTCGCCTCCAACGCGGCGAGGGTGACCTTGTCGACGCGCAGCGCCCGGTACAGCGGGTGGCGGGCGAGCGTCGCGACGAGGTCGGCGCGGCCGCACACGAGCCCCGACTGGGGTCCCCCCAGGAGCTTGTCGCCCGAGAACATCACGAGGTCGACACCAGCCGCGAGGACCTCGCGGACACCGGGCTCCGCGCCGGTCGACCGCAGCAGCCCCGAGCCGAGGTCCTCCACGAACAGGACCCCCCGCTCCCGCGCCAGCGCTGCCAGCTCGGTCCGATCGGCGCTCTCCACGAACCCGACCTGCCGGAAGTTCGAGGGGTGCACCTTCAACAACACCGCCGTTTGCGGCCCGATCGCGCGCTCGTAGTCGGAAGCGCGCGTCCGGTTCGTGGTCCCGACCTCCACCAGCGAAGCGCCGCCGGACGCCACCACCTCGGGCACCCGGAACGCGCCGCCGATCTCCACGAGCTCGCCCCGCGAGACGACGACCTCCCGGCCCGCAGCCAGCGCGGTGAGCGCGAGGAGAACGGCGGCAGCGCAGTTGTTCACGACCAGCGTGGCCTCGGCACCCACGAGGTGCCGCAGCTGCTCGTTCACCCCGTGTAGCCGCCCCCCGCGCTCACCCGTGTCGAGCGCCACTTCGAGGTCGCAGTACCCGGCCGCCCGCGCAGCCGCCTCTCGCGCCGACACCGACCAGGGGGCCCGTCCGAGGTTCGTGTGCACCACGACGCCGGTGGCGTTGATCACCGCGCGCAGCCTGCCGCGGTCGAGCAACCGGGCGCGCCGCAGCACGTCCTCCACCAGCGGTCCCACGCTCCCACCGGCCCCGAGCCGCGTCCTCGCCGCCGCCACTGCGTCGCGAGCGGCAGCGACCCGCACGGGCTCCGGGTAGCCAGCCAGCTCCGGTGCTCCCGCGAGCAGGTCGATCTTCGGCAGCTGGCGGTAGCGCGCGTCAGTCACCAGCGCTCCGTTCCTGCATCCCAGGCGGACGCTCTGGGGGCGACGCAGCGGGCGCCGCCTTCGGGAAGGCCAGGATGGAGGGTCGGACCCGCCACCCGGTCTTCGGCATCATCGCCTTGGTCGACATCGGGACCGGGCGGCGGTCGGCATACGCGGCGTCGACCCCGTAGCCGAGCTTGCGTCCGGCGCTGGGGAGCACCACGCAGCCCCATCGGTGCTCGTTCGCGGCTGCCGTGACGTCGCGCGGTCCGCCGCGCACGGGCGTGGTCGGGTGGGAGACGTCCCACAACGCGATCAACTGAAACCCGGGCTCCCGACCCGCCTGGTACGCGAGCCAAGGCGCATACGGCGAGAACACCTCTCCTTCGCAGGTGTCGCGGATCGTCGCGACGAGCCTGGCGTGTGCTGCGTGATCGTCGGCAGTGGGGAGGAAGTGCTCGCGGTCGAGCTGGGCGAGCGACAGCACGAACTGCGCCCACAGCGCCAGCGCCACCACCACCCGCTGCGGGACCGTCCGCCACCGCCCATCCACCAGCGGCACACCGAGCGCCAGCAGCAGGTGCGACGGGATGAGCACGTTCGAGAACCCCCCGTTGTGGCTGCGCATGATGCCGGTCATGAGGAGCACGGTCGAGCCGACGAGGGCCGCGCCGACCGCCAGCCCATCGGGGGACCGCCGCTCGAAGCGCCGCGCCGCGAGGTGCACGAACACGGCCACCGCCGACGCCAGCACCAGGCACACCGCGGCGCTGGTGAACGGCGCCGGCGCGTCCGCGACTCCGGGGACGTCGGACAACACCCGCGAGAGGGGGACCGCAGCGAGCAACGTGAGCGCCACGAGGCAGGCACCCCCGAGCCGGGCGACCCGGGGCAGGTCGCGGAGGAGCCACCAGCACAGCGTCGCGGAGAGGAGCACCAGCGCGGGGAACTGGGCCGCAGCGAGCTCGCCGGGGACGCCGGGGAACAGACGCTCCCAGTCGTGGGGGTGGACGCTGGGGACCCGCAGCAGGTAGTCCACGAAGTGCCCGCTCCGCCACTCGAGCAACGCCGAGAGGGTGCCCGCGGGCACCGCCGCACACAGGCCGAACACGAGACCTCGGCGCCACGACTCACGCGACCAGATCAACAGGGCGAGGGGGAGCCCGAGGAGGGCGACGTGGTGCTTCACCACGAAGGCGGCAGCCAGGAGGAGCCCGGCCGCAGCTGCGGTGCCGCGGCGCCGGTCGGTGGCGAGGTACAGGGTCCAGGCCAACAGCCCCGCGGAGAGTCCGTCAGGGCGCACCAGATCGAAGAAGGCGCCGCTCTGTGGGTAGGTCCCCAGCAACACGACGGCGCCGAACAGACCCGCGCGCAGGTTGCCGGAGCGACGGCCGAACGCCACCGACGCGGCCATCGCCGCCAGGATCCCCAGCACGGACACCGCGCGCCCCACGGGGTAGTCGAGTCCGAAGACAGAGCCCGCGGCGGCCACGACTGCTGCGTACCCGGGCGGGTACACGTAGGGGATCCACTGCGCGCTCGGGTCGATGTACAGCGGCTGCCCCCGGGACAGCCGCAGGGCGTGCACCAACATGCCGCCCTCCATCCACTCCAGGTCGAACCGCGCCAGCAGCCGGCCCGCAATGATGCTCGCGACCTGCACCACCACGAGCGCCGCGGGCAGGGCCGGGCTCCAGTCGATCCATGCGACCCACGGGCGCTCCGTCTTCACCCCGCCCACGACGCCGCGCCCAGGTTGAACACGTAGTTGAACCAGAACAGGAACAGGAACACCCACAACAACAGGGGGCCAACCATCACGGCCAGCATCACCCCCTGGACGGCCGACGCTCCGCGCGACTGGACCGGGAGAGGCGCCCGCGCTTCCACCAGGCGCCGCACCTCCTCCAGGGGCACGGCCACCCCGTCCCGGGCGAAGCCTCCGGGCCCGAATGTGAGCCCGACTTCGGGCAGGGCCCAGGACGACCCCGGCGCTCCGGCTTGCGACGTGGTGCGGGGCATGCCGCAGGCTGGGCAGGCATCCACCACCACTTCGTCCGCAGCCAGCGCCTCGAGCAGCGCGAACTCGGCCCGCAGCCGAGGCTCGGGGGGCCGGCGCGCGCCACCGGCGAGCACCACCGTGATCCCCTCGGGGCCGTGGAGCTCCTCCCGGTGGCAACACCGGCAGCGGACCTGCATCACGCCGTGGCGCCGGTTCCCGCGGCGTCGTCGCCCGCATCGTGGGGCTCCTCGCGCACGACGAACTGCTCGACGGCCGCCACGAGGGCAGGCTCGGCACCGAGTTCCCACTGGAGCGCGTTCTGGCCGAGGCCGGCCCAGAACTCGGCCTCTCCGGCGGCGACGATGGTGCGCTGGAAGTCCTCGAGCAACAGGAGCGGCACAGCGGCGCGGCCTTCGATCGGCAGCTCGGCCACGAACCAGACCTCGCCTTTGCGATCACCCCGCCGCACCAGCAGGCGCCAGAAGCCACCGAGCCCCGCGGACAGGGAGTCGAGCGCCGGCTGACGCTCCGTCTCCCTGCGGGTGGCCCCCCGCAGTACGCGGTGGACCTCCCAGCCCGCAGCGTGCAGGGTCCCGGCGATGTCCACCAAGGTGTCGATCCCGGGTCCACCGTAGCGGGGATCGCGCAGGGTCGCGCGGGTGAGCGGCCCGGTCACCGCCGCCCGGAGCGCCAGCGTCGTGCCCTCCGGGATCGGGCGGTCGTTGCCGATGGTGGACGCGACGACCTCGAGCACCAGGGACAGCGCCTCGTCGGTCAGCGGGAGCTTCTGCACGATGCGGAGGGCGCGATCGGCCCGGCGCATGGACGCGATGGCCGCCTGGATGCGTGGCCGATCGAGCGGAGCCACGGTCACGAGGTCGGCCAAGCGGTCGACCGGCGCCGCCGGAGACCCGGTGCGCTCCGAGGGAGACCCCGTGTGTTCCGAGGGAGCCCCGGTGCGCTCCGCGCGTGCCGCGGCGCGGGCCGAGGGACCCGGGGCGGCCGGAGACGGTGCGACGGGCGCGACGGCCAGCAGCTCGGCCAGCACCTGCGAGTCGTCGGCGTCGCGGTCGCGCACGGCGAGCCCGAGCTCCCTTGCATGTGCACGGAGGGCCTCGTTGCCCGAGCCGGTGGCCAACAGCAGCGTGGCTCCACACAGTGACCGCAAGCGCTCGGCCAGCTCCCGCGCGAGGTCGCCTTCGTACGGAGTGGTCGCGTGGGGGGCCACGGCCAGCATGCGCTCACCGTCGGCAGGGGCCACGCGCAGGGTCCACAACTTGCGGTCGTCGGGCTCGTGGCGGGCGAGCACGCCGCGGCGCACGGCAGAGACCGGCACGCCGTCGGCGTTGGCCTTCGAGAACACGCGCTGCAGACGGGTGTACGGCCACTCGTCGTAGCAGAGGACGGCAACCGATCCGGCAGCGCGGAGCTCGGCCATCGCGGCGTCGGTCTGCGGCGAAGCGCCCGAGGCCTGCGCGCGGGCGACCACGCCAGCGAGCCAGGGGGCAGCGGCGCCGGCGCCTGCCGTCACGAGGTGCTGCCGCAGCGAGGCCGCAGCCAGCTCGTCCAGGCGCTCGGGGTTCTCCTTCGCGAAGGCTTCGATCGCGTCGATCCGCTCCGCCCGGCGGGTGGGGATGCGATCGCCGAGGATCGCGGCCAGCGGGTCGGCCGGGACCTCCTTGCGCGCGAGGCCCGTGCGCTGGTGCAGCTCGTCGCGCAGCGCACGGACGGCGGCCAACGGCTCGGCGGACTCGAGGGCCAGGTGCAGCCGGATGGCGGCGCGGGTGAGCTCGGCACCCGGCCCCCGTCCGTCGGCGGCGGCCGCGAGAGCGTCGGACCAACGGCCGTCCAGCGCGAGCCCACGCACCTTGGACGGAAGATCAGCTGCGGGAGGAGCGGCCGCGCGCGCGGCGGGAGCGGCCGGCTCCCGGCGGCCAGGGCGATCGGGGCGGTCGGGGCGGGCACGGCGCTCGTCGTCGCGCCAGGAGCGCTCCTTCGGCGGGGCCACCACCTTGGGGGCGCGCTCACCGAGGGCGCGCAGCCAGGCCTGGGTCGCTTCGATCTCCTCGCGCGAGGCGACAGGCGGCGTCTGGCACAGCGACAACAGCTGCCGCGCCTCGTGTGCAGCCGGATCCCGCTCCTGGAGCAGGTGGTGGAGCTGCGACAATGTGTACGTGGCGCGGCGCAGCGCCACCGGGTCGGCGAGGCTCCGCGCACGCAACACGCGCGCCTCGGTCACGAGGGCGCGACGGGCTTCGTCGGTAGAGGCGGCTTCGATGCGGTCGGCCCACATCTCGAACGGATGACCCATGGTGTCGAGGCTCCTGTGCGCTGGACCGTGGCCGAAGCCACCGGACGTCCGGCAGTGGCGGGCATGATATCCGTCTGGATGCCCGACCGGGTGCCGGGCCCGGGGATCCACCTCCCCGAGCCGTCCACCAACCCCGCCTCTCTCGCGATCACTTCTCCCGTGAGCCCGCTCGGCCGGGGCAGGGAGTCCGGTTGGACTGCGCTCGCGGAGGCCGCCGCCGCCAACCTCTGGGCCCCGGCCCGGTTCCTGGCAGCCGTGCGCACCCCCTGCCCGACCTGCGGGCTCGGGCCGGACGGGCTCTCGGACCCGGTCGGCCGCGGATTGCACTTCTGCGATCGCCGCCGACGGACCCTCGGCGAAGGGCTGGGCCCTGCGGTGCCCCCCGAGGCGCTCCGCTCGCGCGAAGTGCTCGCCGAGCTCGACGAAGCCACGTTGCGGTCGCTCGGACGCCCCGCCAGCGCCTTCCGGGCGACCGGGTCGGGGTTCGAACGCGTCCGCTGGGAGGAGGTCTCCGACTGGGTGCGCACCGCGGAGCGGCCGTGGTGGCTCCCGGGCTCCGAGCTCGGCCTCGAGGTCCACGTCGCGGCCCGGCGGCTGCTCGGCCCGGAGGCCCTGTCGCCTGCTCCACCAGCAGCGGTCGTCCTCGCGGCTGCAGCGGGGACGGTCCTCGCCCCGATGGCCGCCACCGCGCTCGCGCGCGCCGGCTGGATCGTCGTCGCTGCCGGCCGGGGCGTCGACCCGACCGCGACGCGCCCCGTCCTCTCGCGGTGGTTGTCGGACGCCCGCGGGCCGGTCATCGCGGTGGGAGCCAGGGTCCGGGGGGCGACGGCGTTCGTCCCCTGCCCCCCTGAGCGGGTCGCCGAACTGTTGGCCGCGGTAGCCGATGGGTCGCACCCACCGGGCTTGCCCGAGGCCCAGCTGGAGGAGCTCCGCCGCCTGTGTCGCGGCCCGGGGGTCGTGGTCGCAGACGGGGACGACGCCGCGCTCGCCACCGCCACGCTGGCCCTCACCGCGCACCTTCCGCCGGGGCCTGCCCACGGCTGGTTGTGGTTGTGGGACCCGGTGCCTCCGCCGTTCGACCCTCCGACCTCCGCGCCCGATGATCCCGACCTCGTCGTCCTGCACGGCAACCCGGTCCTCACGCCTGCGCTGGCGGAGGCTGTGCGGCGCGCTCCGCGGCGGTTGCACCTGGCCGTCCACCTGGACCCCACCCTCGCGTGGCCAGGCGACGCCGTGCTCCTCCCGGCGAGGCCAGCGTGGGAACAGGACGGCGTGTCGTTCGTGGCCCTCGACCGACGGGTGCGGTTCGGCGGGGTGAGCGCGTGGGATCCACTCGGCGAGTCGCGCTCCGACCTCGACCTCCTGCGGTTCCTGGCCAGCGCGTGGGGCCGCACGCCCGCCCCGAGCGCCGCCACCATCCGCTCCACGACCGCCGCCGGGGACGCCCGCTACCGCGGCTGGGACACCCTCCACTACCCCGGTGACCACGTGTTCCTGGGCGGCCCCTTCCTGTCCCCCGGCGCGCGGTGAGCGATCGGCGCCAGTTCGTCGTGGAGCGCGGCGGAGAGCGCGTCCCGGACCTGGTGTGCGTCGAGGAGCCGCTGGAGATCCGCGTGGAGGAGGAGGTGCTCGCCGTCACCATGCGCACCCCCGGCCACGATCGCGAGCTCGCGGCCGGGTTCCTCTACACCCAGGGGATCGTGGAGCGCCGCGACGATCTCACCGCGCTCGAGCCCCTGCCCGGAGGTGAGGATCGCAACACGATCGTCGCCCGCGTGGCCGGCGGAGTGGAGCGGCACGCCGACGCCATCCGTCGGGCCGCGCGCACGTTCTTCGCGTCGTCGGCCTGCGGTGTTTGCGGGGCCGCCGCCCTGCCCCGGATCGAGGAGCTAGCCCCACCGTTCGACCCCTGGAGCCCCGACGACGCGCTGCTTCGCCGACTCACCGGGCTCCTGGCGACCGACCTGTTCACCGCCACCCACGGCGCCCACGCGGCGGTCCTGGTGTCGCGGGACGGCACGCCCGAGGTGTGCCGGGAGGACGTGGGTCGGCACAACGCGGTGGACAAGGTGCTGGGCTGGCGCTTCCTGCAGGGCAGGACCCCCGTCGACGGGCTCCTGCTCGTCAGCGGGCGCGCCGGGTTCGAGATCGTCCACAAGGCCCGCATGGCCGGGGTTCCGGCGCTCGTGTCCGTGGGTGCGGCGTCCTCGCTGGCGATCGAGCTGGCCCACCAGGGCGGCCTCTCGTTGGTCGGCTTCCTCCGCCCGGGTTCGTGGACCCGGTACTGACGCGGGAGCCGACCACGCGAAAGGGTGGTCAGCAGGGATCGTTCGCGGCGCCGGGAGTACCGAGGTCGCCGAACGACGAGGTCGCCTCGCACCAGTTCGCGCCGTCGTCGTTGTCGACCGCGTCCTCGCGGGCGGGGTCCAGGTTCATGCTCTTCCCCGTGGGGTCCGGGAACGTCGCTCCGTCGTCCCACGCCACCTCGTCGAAGGTGACGCCGCCGAAGGACAACACGAGCTCGTCCGCGCCGTTGGCCAGGGTGATCGCCCCAGCGAACGCGTAGTCGACGTTGGCTCCGCCGTTGACGATGGGGTCGGCGCTGTAGCCGAGGACCACGCGGGCGCCGTCGGCCACGACGAGCGAGCCGGACACGGTGTGGCTGTCGGTCCCCAGATCCGAGAGCTCGAGGCCGTCGAGGTCCACGTCGGCGCCGGAGACGTTGCGCACCTCGAACCACTCGCCGTTCGGGTCCGCGGCCAGGGTCGGGTTCTGCATGATCTCGGTGATCACGAGGTCGCCCGCGGCGAGGTCGCCGACGCCGAGCCCGCCGCCGGAGGTAGCGTCCGCGCCGGAGCAGTCCTCGTCGACGCCGTTGTCGGGGATGTCGGTGGCGTCGGGGTTGATGTCCGGATCGCCGTCGTCGCAGTCTTCGGTGGCGTCGAACCCGTCACCGTCGCCGTCCGCGGGCCCACACGCCGGGTTCCGCTGGCCTGGGGAGCCGAGGTCGCCGTCTCCGTACGGGGCGGACGCCTCGCACCAGTTGGCGCCGTCGTCGTTGTCCCGGGCATCGAGCGAAGCGGAATCGAGCGACATGGTCGCCCCCGTGGGCTCCGGGAACGCTGGCCCGCCGTCCCAGGCGACCTGGTCGATCAAGGTCGTGGCGTTCTCGAGCGTGATGGAGTCGGCGCTGTTCCCGAGGTTGAAGCCCGACCAGTCGTAGTCGACGGTGACGCCACCGTTCAGCGTGTCGTCTCCGTTGGTCCCGAACACCACGTACCCGCCGTCGGCGACCACCACCGACCCGGACACGGTGAAGGACTCTGCGCCGTCGACGGTGTTCACCAGGAGGCCGTCGAGGTCGACCGAGCGGCCGGAGACGTTCAGGATCTCGAACCACTCCCCCGCGGAGTCCGCTACGGCGGAGGGGTTCTGCATCACCTCGGTGATGACGAGGTCGCCGGCCACGAGCAGCTCGACGTCCGGGACGGGGACTGCGGTGTGGGTGTCCGTGTCGGTGTCCGTGTCGGTGTCCGTGTCCGTGTCCGTATCGGTGTCCGTGTCCGTGTCCGTATCGGTGTCCGTGTCCGTGTCCGTGTCGCTGTCCGCGTCCGTGTCCGTGTCCGTCTCGACGTCGGTGTCGCCGAGGTCGAGGGTCCCGTCACTCGCGGGCTTGCGGGGACATCCGAGCAGCAGGAGCAGGGCCGACAGCGATCGCGTGATGCGCATGGAACCTCCGGGCCGTCTCACCTATTGGTGGCGGCGCGGCGCGGCACCTCCCGATGCCGGGTCGTTGCCTGGCCTTCACCGGTCCGATACCTGAGCTGCCTGGAGGCGTGGTGGCTGACGTGCGCGTCGTGGCAGCAACAGTGGCCGGCGGGCGGATCGAGAACCTCCGGGTGTCGCTCCATGGCCTCCCCGAGCGGACCCTCGACCGCGCGGCGGTGCTCTCGTGGATGAAGGACGGCCACAGCTTGATCCCCGTCCGAGCAGGCAGGCGTGGGACCGCGCTCCAGCTCGTCGAGGTCGGCGAGGAGCTGTTCGTGCGTGGCGACAACGCGCCCGAGGCCTCGGACCACGTCCCGGGGCTCCCTTCTCTCTGATGCCGCGCACCCCCCTCTCGTGGCGCTCCACCTGGGCCTGCGCGCTGCTCCTCGCCGGCTGCCCGAAGCCCCCTCCCCCCGTGTTCGACTGGGCCGAGATGCCGCGCGTCCCGGCTCCCCGCGCCGGAACGTATGCGCAGGCGGCGGGCGTCCCCACCGACCCCGGGATCGCCCAGCTCGTCGCTGGACACCGCTACGACGCCTCCCTCGCGGGCGCCGCTGCGGGGATCGCGCTCGACCTCGCCACGGACCGCGGCGGGCTCACGGCCCCCGAGCTGCGGGAGGCAGCGTGGCGGGCAGGCTGGCCGTACCCCATCACCTCCGCGCAGGTCTGGGTCGGCAGCGCCGGCCAGCCGCCGCCGCAACCCGTCCTGACCTGGATCGCGGAGCAGGCCGGCAGCCTCGGACTCGTCCGGGTGCGCGCCGGCGTCGAGGAGGCCTGGGTGGGTCTCGGCGCTGCCCCCAGGGCCGACGTGGGCGTCGTTCCCCGCCAGCTCCCCGCCGGCGGAACCCTCACCCTGCCGGCGCTTCCGGGGCTCCGGGCGCTCGTGGCGGACCCGTCCGGAACGCTGACCGAAGGCGAGCTCCACACCACATGGACCACCACTACCGACGAGACGGGGGAGTGGCTGGTGGAGGTGCGCGACGAGCGGGGCCAGGTGGCGTTGTTCCCGATCTACGTCGGCCTCGTCCCGCCGGAGCTCGACCTGCTGATCCCGACGGAGCCGCCGCTCGACGACGCAGCCGCAGTGGCGATGGCGCGCGAGGTGTTCGCGGAGGTCCGCGAAGCGTACGGGCTCCGGCCGCTCGGCGCCGACCCGATCCTCGACGCCGTCGCCCGCTCGTGGCAGTCCGACCCGGCCATGCCCGTCGCCGACGTGGCGCGGCTCGCCGGCACCGATCCGGCGCGCACGTGGCGGTGGGAGTGCCGGGGATCGTCGATGGAGTCGTGTGTCGACTCCATCGTCTGGGACGTCCGCGCCCGTCAGGGGCTGCTGCTCGACGAGGTGCTGTGGGGCTTGACCGCGCAGGTGGGGCCCAACGGCGTCCACGTGGTCGCCGCCGTGGGGGCCCCTTGATCCGGCCGCGCGGGTCGGCTCGGGCTGGAAGCCCACCGACGGACGCGCTACGTCGCGATTCCTCTGCTGCGAGGCCCCGGTGAACATCGGTCGCAACGAACTCCTCGTGGGCGTCGCCATCCTCGTGGTGGCGGTGCTGATCGTGGTCCCGATCTTCGTCTCCAGCAACCGGTCGAGCCACCTCGACGAAGCGCTGCAGAACGTCGAAGCCATCCGCCAGGCCGAGCTGCAGTACAGCGGCGCGTTCGGCGCGTACGTCAGCGCCGACGCCGCTCCCCGGGCCACCCACACGGTCGACGGGAACGCGGTGCCGTGGTCGGCCTCCGAGGGCTTCCGCAAGCTCTCCTGGGCACCCGCGACCGAGACCGTTTTCTGTTCGTACCAGGTGCAGGCCGACAAGGCGAGCTTCCGGGTCGTCGGCACGTGCGACATGGACAGCGACGGCCGCCGCGCCACGATCGGGGCAACGGCGGACGAAGCCGCACACGTAGTGTCCGAGGCCGGGGTCTACTAGTTGACCCGCCCCTCCGCCGGGTCGGCGACGGCGGCCCTCCCGGTGACCCCGTACCGGCTCGCCGTGGGCCTCGGGTCGAGCCTGGGGGACCGCCGGGCCCACCTCACACTCGCCATCGCCTCGCTGGCCGCCATGCCTGGCACCCGCCTGCTGCGGACGTCGGCGCTCGTCCGGACGCCCCCGCTCGCCGGTGGGACGGCGCGCAACTGGTTCCTGAATGCGGTCGCGCTGTTCGAGACCGACCAGCCGCCGGAGGTGGTCCTCGACCGGTGCATCACGCTCGAGCAACGCGCCGGTCGGCGCCGCGCACGCCACTGGATGGATCGCCCGCTGGATCTGGATCTCCTCGTGGGAGACGGCTTCACCTTCGACAGCCCCCGCCTGACTCTTCCGCACCCGGCCATCGGGAAGCGCCCGTTCGTGCTCGGTCCCCTGCTCGAGGTGTGGCCCGACGTGGTGAACCCGCGCACGGGGTGGCTCTACGCCGCCGGGCCCCCGCCCGTGGGACCACGCGCGGTGGTGGTGGGTCGGCTCGGGGCGCGTCGCACCGTCCGGTTCCTCTGACCCCGGGTGGCGCGCTGGCGTGGCTCTCCGGAGCGATCCCCGTTAGGTGAGTGAATCTTCATTCAGTCTGGCCGCGGCGCCGACTGCTCCATCACGAGGCCCCCATGCCCGAGGCGGCGAGCCAGCGCCGGACGGACAAGCGAACGCTGATCACCGAGGCGGCGATCGAGGTGTTCGCGGAGAAGGGCTACAGCCACGCGCGGGTGTCGGACATCGCGCGCACCGCCGGAGTGGCGGACGGTACGATCTACCTGTACTTCAAGAACAAGGAGGACCTCCTCCTCTCCGTCTTCGAAGAGAAGATGGACGAGCTGCTCGCGGGCCTCGGCGCAGCCCTGCAGGACAGCAACGACCCGGTCGAGCGAATCCGGCGCTTCGCCGCCTTCCACTTCCGCCAGGTCCGCGAGAACCGGCGCGCAGCCGAGGTGCTCCAGGTCGAGCTCCGGCTGTCGAACAAGTTCCTGAAGGAGTATCGTCCCGAAAAGTTGTGGGCGTACCTCGGGGTGTTCGGCCAGATCGTCCGCGAAGGACAGGCGCGGGGCATCTTCCGTTCCAACGTGGACCCGTTCATTGGTATGTGGGCCTTCTTCGGCGCGCTCGACGAGCTCGCCATGCAGTGGGTGCTCTCCCGCAAGGCCGATCGTTTCCCGCTCGAGACCGCCGCCGATCAGGTGGCGGAGGTGTTCATCCGCGGGTTGTTGGCCCGCCCGGACGACCCGGTGTCGGCGCCCGCCGATCCCGCCCCGGTCGTCCCTGGATCCGAAATCAAGGAGGTCCCGTGAAGATTGGAATCTGCGCGAAGGTCACCCCCACGACGGACGCACGCCCGAAGGCCAGCGCCGACGGGGCTTCGTTCGAAGTCCAGGGGAAGGTCGTGGTCGGCCCGTACGACGAGTTCGCGGTCGAAGAGGCCGTGAAGACGAAGGAGAAGGCCGGCGGTGAGATCGTCGTCTACTCCGTGGGCTCGGGCCCGGACACCGTGTCTCAGCTCCGGATGGTGATCGCCGTCGGTGCCGACCGCGCCGTCCTCGTGGACGACGCTGCCCTCAAGGGCACCGACTCGCTCGGCATCGCGAAGGCGCTGGCCGCAGCAGCTCGCAAGGACGGGATGGAGATCCTGTTCTGCGGCAAGCAGGCCATCGACGACGACGCCTCGCAGGTGCCCGCCATGGTCGCCGAGGTGCTCGGCTGGGCCCACGTCGGTCGCGTGATCGAGTTCTCGGTCGACGGCGCCACGTTCAAGGCCACGCGGTCCATGGACGGTGGGATCCGCGAGGTCGTCACGGGTGCGCTGCCGGTGGTCATCACCGCCGAGCGCGGCCTCAACAAGCCGCGCCCGGCCAAGCTCCCCGCCGTGGTGCAGGCCAAGAACAAGCCCTTCGCCACCATCGACCTCGCCGCCCTCGGGTTGACGGCCGGCGATGTCGCGCCCCGCGCGGTGCACTCGGCCTACGGCCCCCCCGCCGAACGCCCCAAGGGCCGCATGCTCCAGGGCGACACCGACACCATGGTCAAGGAGCTCGTCCGGCTCCTCCGCGAGGAGGCGAAGGTCCTCTGAGCCCAATCCCGTGGCAGCCCTGAACCCCTCGTTCCCACGAACCATCGTACGGAAGGCAATCACATGAGCGGAATTCTCGTCCTGGCGGAGCACGACGGAGGCTCCTTCAAGAAGTCGGCGACCGAGCTCCTCGGCAAGGCAAAGCAGCTCGCCGCCACCCTCGGCACCACAGTCTCCGCGGTCGTCCTCGGCGGCGCACCGGCGGCCGAACTCGGCGCGTTCGGCGCCACGAAGGTCTACCAGGTGGCCGGTGACTTCGGCGCCTACGACCCCTCGTCCTTCACCGACGCGCTCGCCGCCGTGGTCGCCCAGGCGCAGCCCGACGTGCTGTTGGCGCCCGGCTCCTACATCGGCAAGGACGTCCTGCCTCGGCTGGCGGCCCGGCTCGGTACGGGTCTCGGCACCGAGTGTACGGACCTCCGGGTGGTGAACGGCGCGGTGATCGGTCGCCGCCCGCTGTACGCCGGCAAGCTGTTCGCCGACGTGACGGTCAGCAGCAAGCCGGCGATGTTCACGGTCCGGCCCAACTCCTTCGGTCAGCCGCAGCCGGCCGCGGGCAGCGCGGAGGTCGTGGCCGTCAGCGTGTCGCTGGCGCCCCGCCTCACCCTCGTCGAGCGCAAGGCCCCGTCCACGCAGGTCGTCGACCTCACCGAAGCCGACCGCATCGTGTCCGGTGGCCGGTGCCTCGAGTCGGCCGAGAAGTTCGACGCCGTCATCCGCCCGCTGGCGAAGTCGGTCCGGGCCACCGTGGGCGCCTCACGGGCCGCGGTCGACGCGGGGATCGCGCACCACAACGAGCAGGTCGGGCAGACCGGCAAGACGGTCAACCCGAGCCTGTACCTCGCGATGGGCATCTCGGGGGCGATCCAGCACCTCGCCGGCATGCGGAGCTCGAAGGTGATCGTGGCCGTCAACAAGGACCCCGAGGCCCCGATCTTCGAGCATGCCACCTATGGCATCGTCGGCGACCTGTACGAAGTCGCGCCGAAGCTCGCCGCCGCCTTCGAGAAGGCCCTCGAGTAGTAGAGCCGCGCCGGGACCGATGGTGTAGACTCCCCCGGTCCCGGCCTCGCTGCAGTTCCCGAGGGGACCGGAGTCTCCCATCCTCACCGGCCACCATCGCGGGCCTCCTCCCCCGTACCGCATCGAGCAGGTGTGCCTGCACCTCGCGGCCAAGGGAGATCACCGCTCGCTCATCGCGCTCGTCGAGCGTTGGGGTGAGAGCGGCGAACCGACGCTGCCCGCCCGGATCGCGGAGGGACGCGCCTTCCTCGAGCTCCGGATGGTCGACAAGGCCGTCAACCGGGTGCGCGATCTCGTAGACGCCACCCCACCGAACCTCGACGCCATGTTGATCGTCGGCGAGGCGTACCTCGTCCGCGGCTGGACGCGCGAGGGCCGGAAGGTGGCTGAACGCGGGCTCGAGCTCCGCGCGGACCACCCGGGGTTTCGGGCGCTCGTGGAGCGTGCGGCAGAGGCCCCGACCCACCCGGAGGAGGACGCTCCGGAGCCCGAGAACGCACCTCCCGCCGAGCTGATCCGGCTCGCCGAGCACCACATGGCGCAGGGCTCGTTCCTGCGCGCGCGCGGCCTGCTCGAGCGTGTGCGCCGGAAGGTCCCCGACCACCGCTGGGCACGAGACCTGTTGTGGGCGATCGACGGGGAATATCTCGCCGAAGGCACCCTGGCCGAGCTCTGTGAGCGCCTGGGCCCGGACATGCCCGTCCTCGCCGAGGTGGCCGACGAGCCCGAGCACACGGAGTCGGGGCGCCGCGTCCGGGACCTCGACCTCCTCGAGGAGCGCCGTCCCACCCAGGCGTTCCCTGCGCTGTTCCGGAACCTGGCCGGCCCGCGCGCCGAGGACCCGACGAGCGAGCCGGAGGTCACGGCCGTGAGTGCGATGGCGCCTTCCAGCGAGCTCGCCACCGCCGAGCCCTCGGACCGGACGGACCCGGGCGGCGACGACACGCAGATCGTGCGGATCCTCAAGCCGGCGAAGAACCAGGGTCGGAACGCCGAGCCCGACGCGCAGGACAAGGCGGTGAACCTCGCCGAGCTCCGGGCGCCCGCCAGGCCCCGCTCGGGCACGGACTACGCCGGCGGTGACGACGAAGACGACGCGCTGATCGTACACACGCGGCGCGAGGAGTCGACGGACGCCACCGATCGACGGGAGCGCGGCGGGCTCACCGAGGAGCTCGAGATCGAACAGAAGGCGACGCAGCGGGGAGCGGTCGAGGACGCGCACTGGGCGGCCACCCCGCTCCATGGCTCCCCCCGCGCGAACGCGGCGCTTGCGGGAGCGAGCCCCCCTCACCGCCGGGTGGACGCCGCGGCCCAGGCGACGCGCGAGAAAGCGTCGCTCGCGTCGAAGGCACCACCCTCCGCGCCGACCCCGGTCCCGACGGGCCGCACCTCGCGACCGCCGCCTCCGTCGAACAACACGTCGCTCTGGGTGGTGGCGGTGGTGGTCGTCTTCGGCCTCGGCGCCGCTGCGTTCGCGTTCCTGGCGATCGTCGTCGCGGTCGGCAGCTGAACCTCGCGTCCCTGGCCGGCTACGCGTTACGAACGTGTATGCTACTGACCTTCTTCGCGTGCGCTACCGGCGGCTCCACGGATGGGCGCGAGCCCACCAGCGAAGACACCACCGACGGCACCACCGACGCCACGGGGCTCCCGGAGGACACTGCGCCGGAGGGGGCCTTCCTCGACGCGACGTACTGGAGCCTGTCGGCCAGGTTCGCCGTCGATGGGGTCACCGGGCGGGCGCTGCGGTACGGCGACCGGGACGAGGGCCTCCGGCCGATCGCATTCACCGTCACGCTCCTCACCGGGGACGCCCTCGTTCAGGGGATCTCCGACGAGACCTCCTGCAGCGCCACCTTCGAGACGGACGGGCCGCTCGACGGAGCACAGTGGGCGCCCGACAACGGCGGCTGGATCGGGTTCGACTTCCCCCTCGACGGCAATGTACGCGACCGCTGCCGGTTCTACGGCCTGCCTCCTGCGTTCCAGGGCGAGCTCGCCTCCCACGTCCAGAAGTGGACCTGGGGCATGGGCCTCGCGCCCCTCACCATCGAGGTGGAGGACGCCCTGCGCGCCCAGCTCCCTCCGGCCCAGTTCGATGCGCTGGCCCCCTTCGTCGTCGGAGGCAGCGTCCACGGCGACATCTTCGCCCAGGGCACGGGCGGCGACCCGTATCTCCCCGCGGGGTACGCGCTCGGCTTCGAGGTGGACCAGAGCTTCGTGCTGGCCGAGTCGGCGGTCGGCGACCCCGTGCCCCTCCCCGCCGAGCTCGTGTGGGCCGACGACGGACGCCTCGGTACCGGCTACTACGAGGTCACGGTGGGCTTCTTCGACAGCCCAGACCTCCTCACCTACCGCTGAGGCGGAGCCCATGTACGTGTTGTCGTTGCTCGTCGGTTGCGCGCCGGACCTCACCCCCGCCTGGGCGTGGGATCCGATCTGGCTCGAGGGGACCGCCAGCGGCGCACACGGGTTCCAGACGTGGCAGCTGTACGGCCCGAAGTGGCCGAGCCGCCAGAGCGACCGCCACTACGTGTGCAGCGTGGTCACCGAGCTCGAGGGTCGGCCCTCGGAGTGCGACGCCCCCGGTTGCGAGATCGCCTTCGACCTCACGCCGACCCTCCTCGAATCGGACTGCGCAGATCCCGCCCTGGCCGAACAGCCGCTGTTCCTGGCGCTGGAGCGCCTGGCGCTCGGTGGCCCCTACGTGGGGGAGGATGCGCCCTGGCCGGACCGGACCACCACCTCGTACGCCGACTACGGCTCGGGTTGGGAGCTCCACGGGTTCGCGTACCCGGAAGCGTACGACCTCGGTGGCGCGGGGGACCCCACCTGGACGGGCGAAGACCCGTTCCTGTTCACGCCGGACGCTGCGTTCCCCCTCTGACGTGACACCGCGGACCGCGACACCAGCGCCCCGGTCCGTCGACCCGTGGGGACTCCACGGACGGAGAAAGCTGCTCTCTGCCGGTGGCACGCCACCTGCAAAGTAGGATGAGCCAGGCAGCCGAACGGGGTAGGAGGAGAAGATGGACGCGCTCCGCTGGTACCTCCTGGGGTCGTTGGCGCTGGTGGGCTGCTCGGAGAGCGGGGTCCGCGGCAGCGGCACCGACGCGCCCGATACCGCCTTCCCTACCGGGGACACGGAGACCGGCTCGATGACGAGCACCGCACTCCCGGCTGCGTGGTACGTGCTGGACGCCACGTTCACCGTGACTGCCGGGGCGCTCGACCCTGCATCCACCACGGTGTCGGCCGAGCTCCGTGATGCCCAGGGCGAGCTCCTCTGTACCCACCAGCTCCCGGTCCTCGCTGCCGTAGCAGCGCCCCGGCCGCCCGGCGAGCGCGACCTCCTGGGGTTCTGGGAGCTCTCGCTCGGGCCCGGGGTGCCGGACACCGGGTGTGAACCGTTCGACCCAGGGACCCGGTCGATCGGTGTCGCCCCCTACGACCCTGCCCTCGACCCCGCAGTGGTCGCCGCCCGCCTGACCGAGGCCACGGCGTACGCTGGCGTGTTGCGCGAGGGCCCGACCGATCCCGTGTGGCTGGTCGGCCTGGCAGGCACCGACGACCAGCTCGCCGGGTACGCCGCGCCCGTCACGAGCCGACCGCTCCCCGACGGCACGTACCGACTCGTGGGGTTGATTCTGTTGTCGCTCTGAAGCCGTCCGCGCTACCCCGTTCGGATGCGTCCGCGCCCAACCCTGGTCGGTGTCCTCCACCTCGCCCCGCTCCCGGGCGCGCCACGTACCTCTCCGGGATTGGATGCGATCGTGGAGCGCGCCACCGCTGACGCCAGGGTGCTGCTCGCAGGTGGGGCCGACGCGGTCATCGTGGAGAACTTCGGGGACACCCCGTTCGACGGGGACGAAGTGCCACCCTGGACCGTGGCCGCGATGACGAGGGTCTGCCTTGCGGTGCGGGCGGCAGCGCCCCCGCTTCGCCTCGGGGTGAACGTGTTGCGGAACGACGCGCGGGCGGCGCTGTCGGTCGCGCACGCCGCCGGGGGCGAGTTCATCCGGGTGAACGTCCACGTGGGCGCGATGGTCACGGATCAGGGCCTCCTGCAGGGGAAGGCGCGCGCGACGCTGCTCGAACGCAACCGGCTGGGCGCCACCGTCCGCATCGTCGCCGACGTGCGCGTGAAACACGCCGTCCCCCTCGGCAGCCCGGAGCTCGCCGACCTGGCGCGGGACACCGCCGATCGCGGCCTCGCCGACGTGCTGGTGGTCACCGGCTCGGGAACGGGCCGCCACACCGACCCGACCGACTGGCGCGTGGTGCGCGACGCGACCTCGCGGCCGGTGTGGGTGGGCTCGGGGTTCGATCCTGCAGGTGCTGGCGCGTTCCCAGGGCTGGAGGGAGCGATCGTGGGCACCTGGCTACACGAAGGGAGCGCCATCGACGCGCCCCTCTCCCTGGAGCGCGTGCGGTTGGCGCGGACGGCGCTCGATCAGGCCGCTGCAAACAGCGACAGCTGATGGGTGACCGGCGCCGCGGGCTCCGCCACGGCACCGTCCTGGAACAGCTCCACCACCCAACCGCCCGCCACGTACCGGGACCGGCCCACGAGGCGCCCCGCGGAGCGCCACCGCTCGGCAGCACACGGCTCGCCTGCGTCGCCGAGCCACCGCGCGTTGCGCCGCGCCCCGAACCGCGGGCGCCCGTGCCCCAGCGCGACGAGCACGGTTTCGTCTCCGTTCCGCACCTCTCCACGGCACCACACGAGCTCGCCGGCCGCGAATGTGCGGCCCCCGAACGTCCCTTCGCGGACGACCAGGAAGGCCTCGACGCCGGGAACGGGCGCGGAGGTCGTGCGGGGTGCAGACTGAAGCAGGGGAGCGTTCATGGGCCTCTCCGACGTTCGATGCCCTCATCATACTGAACACCCGCACCACCCGCCACCCAGATTCCGCCCTATGCGGACATATTGTGACCGCATTGCGGCAATCGCCGGGTCGCTTAGGGTAGCGGGGGAGGTCTCGTGGACCGTCGGTGGATGTCGTGGGTCGCGATCGCGATCGCTGGGGTCGCGCTGATGGGTTCGCAGCTGACGGACCGGGCCGTCGCGCAGACCGCGGCCGGAGGGGAGCGCTTCGTCTGCCGCAGCTTCCCCTACGACCCACACAAGACCCCCGAGCTCGACACCCGCGACCCCGGCTCGGAGGTCGGGCGCTGGGTGCTCGAGCGCGAGGATCGCGGCTGGCACGTGACGAGCGTGCACCCAGAGGTCATCGTGAAGGCCACCGGAGCCACGGAGGCCTGGGCGCACGTCTGCGTGGTGCCCGTCCGCTGACGGTCAGGGCACGGGGCAGAACCCGTCCACGACCCACGCAGCAGTGACCGCTCCGGGGGCCGTCCCATGCAGGGCCCGGCCGAGACCGTGGGCGACCGGATCCCCTAGCGGGACGCCGTGCGGAAGCGTCGGGTCCAGCCGCTTGGCCAGGTGGGCGCCAGCCGGACCGGACTCCAGCGCGGCGCGCGCGTACACCTCCTGCAACCGCCAGTCCGTTGGGGGCGGCTCGAGCCCGACGGTGCCGCACGTCCGCGCAGCCCAATCCCCGGCGACCGCGGTCCACACCGCGTCTCCGCGCTCCGAACGGAACACGTCGTCGACCTCGGGCGTCGCCCGGTCCACGACGACCGCCGTCAGGAACGGTGCTCCACCGCCGTCCCAGCCGAGCCGGAGCACGGAGCCGGTCGGTGGGCGCACCCACAGCCCCCGGAGGCGTTCCGGATGGTCCGCGACCCACGCCCTCAACGCCCCGAGCTGCCAGTCCATCGCCGCGCGGTCCCCGGCGCTCCAGCCAAGCTCGGAGAGGGTGCGGTCCAGGACGACGTCACCGGACGCAGCGGCGCCCACCGGTGCGGCGCGGAACGCGGCGGACGCCAATACCGAGGCCTCCAGCGCGACGAGCGCAGCACCCACACACGGCGCGGTCGGGCACGTGAACCGCGCCAGGTCGTCGCGAGCGGGGGCCTCGCTGCCGGCCACGGGTCCGCCCCGGGCGTGGCGTCGCCGGAGGTCACCGACGACCGCTTCGTCGACGCCGGTGAGCGCTTCGACCGCGCGCACGACCGCTTCGTCGGCCTCGGGTTCCCCAACAGCACCGAGCCAGCGCAGGGCGGGGAGCACGTCGACCGCCTCGGCCTCCCCGGTGATGGCCTGCTCCGCGAGACCCAGCGCGACCCCCGCAGGCCCAAGCAGCGCAGCCAGCTCGGGGGACGCGTACAAGGACCGATTGGCGAGGACCCGGTCGCCCGGCAACCGAAGCCGCAGCCAGGCGGGCTCCACGGGCGGCACGCGGCCCGCTGCGGCGAGCGCCATGGCCGCGCGGAACCTCGCACCGTCCGGGGTGGAGGGAGACACCACCAGCTCGGTGAGCCACGTGGCCTGGTCTCCGCGGACCGCGTGGGTGGCCAGGGTCTCCACCACCCACGCTTCCCCACACGCCACCGGCCCGTCCGCGGTCAACACCCGGACCCAGGCCGGGAATCCAGGGTCCTCGCAGCGCTCGAGCTGCTGGAGCGCGGCTTCGTCGAGCGGGGTCCCGACCAGGCTGTCCCACCACCACAGCCGCAGGCCGCGCCGGGCGACGAGCCAGCCGAGAACGACGACCCCGACGACCAGCACGCCGGCCAGCAGCTTTCGCCAACGGGAACCTGTCACCTGGCCGCTCCGAATCCCGGGTCTACCCGGACGGCACCCGGCGGGGAGCCGGGCACCTGGGAGAGCGGGGAGAGGAGACCGGGGGGACGGTGGTTCCCCCCGGTCTTTGGGGAGGGATCCCGGTGGGGAGCCGGGATGTGGAGGGGATGGGTCGCCGCGGACCGGATGGGAGAGGTTCGCGACGACCCGCCGGAGCGCGCCCCGGCAGGGCGGATGTACCTCTCGGATCCATACGGGTCAAGGCACGTTTCCGCCCGATCGAGGCCTCTTCCTGGCGCGCTCGGCTGTGGACGATCGAGGGCGACGATCCAGGAACCGGCGTCGGTCCTACACTCCCGATCTCCGGAGCCTGTGGATCAGGGCGCTGAACAACCGGACCGATCGGCGGAAACCGTTGGTTCTCCCGTACCACCAACGAACCGTTGTTCACAGTTGTAAACAGGGGTGTTCGCGAGCTCTCGCGGCGCGCGACGAAACGTCAGTCGTCTCCGCCCGGGTCGAGCGGTGCGCCCGCTGCGCCAGGGATCTCGCCGGACGGCGAAACCCGTGGAAGACCCGAGTAGTCCAGCCCCGGGACGCTGTTCCAGCTGCCAGCGGGCCGCAGCAGGTCGTCGGGGTCGTGGAGCGCACGAGGCGCGGATGGATCCTCGGCGCGCGCATCCAGCCACTGCGACAGCGTCGACATGCCGTGGCCGACGTAGTCGATCCGGATCTTCTGCTCGTTCATCGTGTACTTGATGCCGCCGCGCACCTTCTCGAGGCGCGACGCGAAGTAGCCGTCGAGCTCGTCGAACTGCATCACCTCCGCGAACCGGATGGCCTCGTGCGTGGACCGACGGTACTTGTCGACGCGCGGGTCGCCTGCCCGCAACGCCATGGTGTACGCGGCGGCTGTCCCCTCCGAGTAGCAGAACGTCTGCATCGCCGGCAGCTCTTCAGGGATCTTGTAGTACCCACCGATGTAGTCAGGGAACGGCGCGCGCGCGGAATCCCATTGGTAGTTGTCGATCATCCAGTCGGCGACCTCGAGCCCGAACTCGACCGCCCGCGGATCCCCCGTGAGCTTGTGGACCTGCTTGGCCGCCATCACGGACCATGGCCCGAACTGCACCATGTCGAGCCGATCGAGGTCGGAGTACGTGTCGTGGGGCCATCGACCGGTGGCGACCTTGCGCTGCGACCGCTCGCGGAACCAGGGCTGGTAGTACTGCACGAACTTCTCGTAGGGCGCGACCCACTCCTTCTCGCCGAAGTACTCGGCCACCTCCCCGAGCGCGAGCATCGCCTCCCCGGGGACGATGTCGTTGCGCTCTTCCTGGTACCCGTGCCCCTTCTGGACCAGGTAGCCGCGGAAGCGCCCATCCTCCTCCTGCATCGACAACACGAACTTCGCCATCTGCCGGATGCGCTCGTCTTCTTCGTGCGAACCTGTGGCTTTCGCCCACGCGATCCAGCCCAGGAGGCCGACCGCGACGGTGCCGAGCTTCTGGTTCGGCGCTCCCCGTCCCGCCTTCTGCTCGGCGTAGGACGGATAGCGGAACAACATCGTCCCGGGCGGAGGCGGCGGCATCGGACCGTCCCCGAGGTCGCGGTCGACGGCGTACTGGAGGAGCCAGTCCATCGCGCGCCGCGAGCCCTCCAGGTACCGCGGGTCGTGACGGTACCTCCAGGTGTCTGCGAGATCGCGCGTCGCAAGGATGTGTCGAACCTCGTTGTATTCGGTCGACCGCCGATTCTGCTCTGGCCACCACTTGTACTCGAACATCCCGTTCGGAAACTGGTTGGCCAGCCACCATTCCCCGCCCGCAACGAGCATGTCCTGCACACGGGCGTCGGTGATCACCTCGAGGGGCACCTCGGGCGCGCCGCGAACCAGGCGGACTGCGGGTCCTCCACCGGGGTCGGCTTCCATGAAGTGCTGGGTGCGGATCAGGTCCAGGCGGGTCCGCGTGTCCTTCTCCCAGGGGCGGACGTCGGTCCAGTCGAACTCCGCCACGGCGACCCGGAGGAACTCGTCGACCGAGTGCAGCGACCGCGTGACGAGCTCGCTCCCCGGCATGAACGTGAACTTCTCGTCCAGGTCCTTCTCTTCGCGCTGGCGGAACGCCATCCCATCGACGCCCATCTCGAAGAGATCGAACAACGCGAACCGGCTGCGTGGCTCGACCGGCGCCTTCTCCATCACCACGTGCACTTCGATGCGCAGGTCTCCGAGGTGCTGGCGGAGGCTCCCGTGCCCGCTGACCTCCGGTCCCCGCTCCCACTCGCGGTAGAGCTTGTCGGCGAGCTCGTCCAGCGCGTGCTCGAGCTTCAGCGCACCCCCGGCCTCGGAGGCGGCGGAGTACCGCGAGACCACGGTCGCGCCCTGCAACCGCAACGACCCGATGAGCTTCACCCCCTCGGGCTTCCAGGTCTGCGGCTCGACCACACCCTGGTTCGTGGCGATCCGGCTCAGGCGCTGGCGGAGCCCGCGCAACAGGCGATCTCCGGTGTCGATCGGGAGCCGCGCCGGCGACGACCGCACCGTGTAGATCAGCAGATCCTCGGTGACGTACCGGAGCTGGAACCACTCCAGGTGGTCGTGGTGCGCCAGCCGCGCGAGGACCGTCTGGTCGCGGTCGATGGCCTGGGTGAAGTCCCGGCTCACGACGATGGCCCGCACTCCGCCGTCGCGCAACGACTTCGAGAACGCGTGCTCGTCCACCCCCAGCGCGGACGTGAGGAGGGCGGCGTCCGTGTCCAGGGGAAGGAGGTCGCCGGGGAACGTCCCCAGGGCGGCGGTCGCGATCTTCCCGGTCTTGGCTGCGTCCTCGAGCACCTCCCTCGCGGCTGCGGAGAGCGTCGACTTCTGGAGATCCGCGAAACAGGAGCGGACCCGGCCTTCGAGCGCGCCCGCGAGCTGGCGGCAGCGCGGGACGCGGTCGTCGCCCGACGGGCGGGCCCCGTTCCAGGTGTCGGGGACGTCTCCACTGCTCACCGTGCCGCGGTTCGACCACAGGATCGCGGCGCCCACGATCCCGACGATCCCGAGTGTAGGAACCCATTCCTTCCAGCCCATCGCGACTCCAAGGGAGGCGCTGGGCTATCCGTTCGCGTCCCCGCTGGCCCCCCCGCTTGCCCCGTGGGGGTCTGCCGGATACCCAGCCTCGTTGCGCCCGGGCACGGTTCAGTCGTGTCGGGTGTCCGGAGTCACGACATGGCGAAGACGAGCTGGTTGGAGAAGCAGAAGAAGCGCGAAGGCCTGGTGCGGAAGTTCGCCGCCAAGCGCGAAGAGCTGAAGCGCCGCGCCCGCAACATGAAGCTCAGCGCCGAGGAGCGCCAGGGAGCCCGCGAGCAGCTCGCCAAGCTCCCCCGCAACTCGAGCCCCGTGCGCCTCAAGACGCGGTGCATCGTCACCGGTCGGTCGCACGCCGTGTACAAGAAGTTCATGCTGTCGCGCATCTCCTTCCGTCAGCTCGCCCTCGAAGGGAAGCTGCCGGGCGTGATGAAGGCGAGCTGGTAGTCGTTCCCGGGGCCTCCGGGCTCCGTCGAGACACCGCCGCGAGCCGGGCCCCGGAGCCCGGCTCTCGTCGTTTGCGGCGCGACTCTGCTCAGCCCTCGGCAGTCCGCGGCGCCGGCAGTCCCAGCGCCACCCGCAGATCCCGACGCTCGCGCAGGCTCAACCCAGACTGCGGCAACACCACGTCGGGGTCGGCGCCAGCGAGGAGCTCCCGGACGATCGCGACCTCCTGGCGGGAGAACGTGACCGCGCCCTGGCGGTAATCGGTGTAGGCCTCGTGCGCGATGGGGACCCAGCTCCGCACGAGGTCGGCGATGGCGTCGGCGTACACGCGGATCTCGTACTGCGCGTGGGCGTCCTGCCGCAGGGACAGGAAGTGGAACAGGTTGTGGAGGTCGACCTTCCAGTACCACTGGGTGTAGTAGTTCAGGGTCAGGTCCATCCGCGCCAGCTCCCGCGCGACCTGCGGGTCCTCGGGACGCACGGACTCTCCGTCTCCCTGGTCGTTCAGCAGGTGTTCGTACGTGTCGTACACCTGGAGCGCGTCCCGCCGGAGCAGCGCCAGCACGCGCGCCGACTGCTCGGGCGACAACACGTCGCCGCGGCCCTGCCGGTTCGTGCTCGCCTGGGCTGCGAGCTGCTCGGGCGCGGGGAGGTAGAACTCGCGGTCGAGGATCGAGTACCGGGCGCTGTACTCGTTGACGTTCGCGGTGCGATGGCGGATCCACTGGCGCGCCACGAAGATGGGCAACTTGACGTGCAGCTTGAGCTCGCACATCTCGAACGGCGTCGAGTGGCGGTGGCGCATCAGGTATCGGACGAGCCCGCGGTCATCGCGGACCGACCTGGTCCCAGCCCCGTACGACACTCGCGCCGCCTGCACGATCGCCGCGTCGTCCCCCATGTAGTCGACCACGCGGACGAACCCGTGGTCGAGCAGCGGCACCACGCGGTACAGCCGCTCTTCGAGGGCTGGCACCGTGGGTCGGCGGGTGGGCACCGGGGCTGCTGCCAGCAACGCCTCGAGCTCCTCGTCCTGGCCCATCGCTCCTCCGCGCGCCGGCTATCGTGGGGTCCAGCCCACGTCCTGCTTGGCTGTCCGGAACAGGGTGTAGAACACGGTATGGTCCGCCGAACGCCCGTAGCGCGCGACCCGGAAGTGGAAGAAGAACAGGTCCTGGTCGATCTCTCCGAGCAACACCGGCTCTGCGCTGCCCCTCCCGGCTGCGTCGTCGAAGTTCGTGCACACGATCCGGTACCCGCGGTCGGTCTCCGCCGAAGAGACACCGGGCGCTCCCGTGCCGTCGCTCTCGAACACGAGCTCGATCACGAGGTGATCGCCCGCCAGCGCCACCGTGAGTTCGAGCCCGTGCCCAGCGAACGTGGTCACGACGCCCGAGTCCACCACGGACGCTGGCCCAGAGCGGATCTGCGACAACCGTTCCTCCGCTTCCCGGATCCCCTTGACGTACCGGGCCCTGCGCTCCTATCCTGGGAATGCTCTCCTCAGCCGTCATTTCGTGGGGCACGCCATGCCGAAAGCGACAGATGTTGGTGGTCGTCCGTTTTCTGGTCTCGGTCCGAGCACGGTGGTGGGCATCGTCACCGACAACGTGGATCCGGACGAGCTCGGGCGGATCAAGGTCAAGTTCCCGACGCTCGCGAGCGAGCCGGCCTCGTTCTGGATCCGCCAGCACGCGCCGATGGCGGGAAAGGAGCGTGGATTCTACACGCTCCCCGAGAAGGAAGACGAGGTCATGGTCATGTTCATGCAGGGCAGCCACGACACCGGAGTGATCGTCGGGCAGTTCTGGAACGGCGTCGACAAGCCGCCGAAGGAAGCCAAGGACGGCCTCCCCGGACCCGCCAAGCAGGACGTCCCCGGTGGTCAGCTGTCCAAGGACAAGTTCACGGACGGCAGCAAGGACCTGTGCAAGAACGACCGCCGCTTCTGGAAGTCGCGCTCCGGACACCTCTTCGTGTTCGACGACACGGACGGGAAGGAGTCGATCCAGATGTGGGACAAGGCGCACATCCTGTCGATGGCCTTCGACACGAAAGAGAAGCGGATCATCCTCGCCAACACGGACGGCGACATCCACATCCGGACCAAGAACCACCTGTGGCTCGAGGCAGGTCAGGACATCAAGTGGCGCGCCGGGAACGACATCGTCGGTGAGTCCGCCAACAACACGAAGCACAAGGTCGGCCAGAACTGGACTGTGGACACCCAGATGGACTCGACCCTGAAGACCGGCCAGAACTTCACGATCGACGCAGGCATGGGCATCACCTTCAAAGCGAAGATGAATTGCAACGTGTCCGGCGACATGAACGCCGAGTTCAAGGGGGGGATCAACGCCACCCTCACCTCGAGCGCCATCACGACGGTCAAGGGCGGCATGGTCAAGATCAACTGAGCTCGGAGACCTCGGGGCGCGCCGCTTCGAGGTTACCGACCGGAAGTGGGGGGCGCTGCGCCCCCGTTCGAGAGACGAAACCGAGATGGCCCGTCCGAGTGATGCGCTGCTGGCGTGGCTTCGCCGGCTGATCGAAACCAAGAACAGCTCCGTCGCCGACCTCGCGACCCGCACCGGACTCGACCGCGGGCGGCTCCGCAAGGTGTTGGCTGGCGCCGAACCCATGACGCTCGACGAGCTGCTGCTCGTGTCCCAGACCCTCGAGATCCAGCCCACCGACTTCGGGCTCCCGGGCGGCACCGAGCTCGCCGACGCCCCACCACCCGAGCCCGCGCCCTCCACGTGGCGGGTGGATCCCTGGGGGAACCAGCCCGAGCAGCTGTTCCGCATGGCGTTCGAGCTCGGCTGCGACTTCTACTTCACGAGCGACGCCACGCTCCTGGCCGGGAGCGGAGTGCCGGAGAGCGTGTTGAGCCGCCATCCCCGGGAGCTCGGCATCAAGCTCGATGCGGCGTACCACAAGTACAACCTCCCCCGGTACGGCGCGGAGTCGGTGACGTTGAGCCTGTCGTTCGACGCACTCTACGAGTGCACGTTCCCGTGGCGGGCGATCCGCCAGGTCGTGTTCTGGCCCGCGGCTCCGGAGCTCGCGCCAGCAGAGCCTCCCGCACCCGAGCCGCCGGCGCCCAAGAAAGGTGGGCACCTCCGCCTCGTCACGTGAGCGTTCGCGGGCTGTCCTGGTGCCGCCGGGCGCTCGCGCGCCCACCGTCGCCCGGTCAGCTCAGAGCGCGCCGCCGATCGCGGCGTTGATCAGCCCGAACATGACAGTCATGTTCCCGGCGAACAACGAGACCGCCGAGACGATCACGAGGAAGATCAGCGAGACGATCAGGCCGTACTCGATGGCGGTTGCGCCTTCGGAATCGGTGGTGAAGGCTCGGAGCAGGCGTCGGACGAGGTCCATGGGAACTCCCAGGTCATCGGGGGCGGTGCCTCTACTCTAGCAGAGAAAAATTTTTCGCGCCACGTCAGCGCGCTTTCTCCGTCGCATGACGCCGTACTGCGATCCGGCGCCACTGCCAGGCGAGCCCAGCAGCCACTGCCACGAACAACAGGGGCACCATCCAGGTGCGGCACCACCCGAGGATCGCGACGAGGATCGCGAGCAACGGGTGCCCGAACGCGTACCCCAGCGACATCGCGAGCGGCACCGCGATCAACAGCCCGATCCCGTCGTACAGGACGAAGGAGCGGAGCGGTACGCCCATCGCTCCGGCCACTGCGAACACCGGGGCGCGGAAGCCGACCAGGAACCGCCCGAGCAGAACCGCGAGGGCGCCGTGGCGGTCCAACATCCGCCGGGCCCAGGCGACGTTCCGCCGCCCGAGGAAGCGCTGCGCCCGCCCCTCGTCCAGCAGCACCGCACCGAGCATCCGCCCGATGGACCACGCGACGAGATCCCGGGTGGCGACCCCCAGCAAGGCGATGCCGAGGGTGGGGAGGAGGTGCCAGTCCCCGTCAGCGACCCGGATCCCCGCCCACACGAGCGGAAGATCCTCCGGGACCGGGACCAGCACGCCGGAGCTGGCGCACGCCATCCAGAGGGAGGAGTAGCTCCCGGTCAGCAAGCGGCACGAGTCGGGGGTGAGATCACGTGCGAACGGTAGCGCGTCTGCCTGTCGCCCGCCGTGACACCCGATGACCGCGGCAAGGCCATCCGTCCACTCTCATCTTCCTACGCTGGTTCTCCTGCAAGGGGGCGTTCGCGTCGCAGGCGCACTCAGTGCACAGCGAGGTGCTGCTCCATGTCGCGGATCAGCTGGCTGGCGGGCCCGGTCCGGTGGTTCCGGATGCACTTCTTGTAGGCCTTCCACAGGTCGGCCAGGAACGCGTCCTCGACGAGCCGGTGCTCTTCGGGGTGGGGATCGTCGGTGGGGAGCTCGACGCCCGCGATGCAGCGGCGCGAGTGCAGGCCTTTCACGGCGGTCAGGAACAGGCGCGAAGCTTCGGGCTCGCCCCGTTTGCGGAGCTCCACGTAAACGTGCCATGCGACGGACTCCGGGAGCACCGTGAGCGAGTTCGGCAGCGTCCGCAGGGTGCGCACGAGCTCGCGGGACGGGCTCGCCGAGTTCACCAATGCTTGCGCGTCGTGTTCCATGGACCTCTCCTGGTGCCGGTTGCGGAGCGGAGCGCACGATACCACCGGGTCGGGGCTGAATCGGCGGTCGTCGCCTCAGCAGGCGGCGACCCGCCCACGAGCAGAGTGTGGCAGGGTTGCCTGACGCATTCTTGACCCGACGATCCTCGAAGGGAGGAGCTTCCAGTGGTGCATGGCATGTGGTGGACCCTCCCGATCGGCTGCGGGCCGCACCTCCCAGTCGGGGTCGCGCCCCGCGTCGCGGCGGAGGCGCCCGTGCAGGTGCAGCGCGGCGAAGGCCCGCCCGACCGCGCCCGGTTCCAGGTCGAGGTCGCAGCAGGGAGCGCGCTGGATCCCGTGGGACGGGAGGGGACCGCCTGGGTGGTGGCCGATGTCGTGTTCCGCCCGCTCGAGGGCGGGGGCCGCGAGCTCGGGTGGACCACCACGGTCGACGGAGTGGAGGCCACCCTCGACTGCCCTGCGGACGAGGCCGCTGCGTGCGCGAGCGCGCTCGCCGATGCGCTGCGGGCACCGTCGTGGAGCGAAAGCGCGCTGTCGCTCGCGCGCACGGCAGCCGCGGCAGCGCTCGCGACCGGGGACGACACAGCCCTCGCGACTGGCGCGCTGTCGCTCGTGGTCTTTCGTGCCCACCCCTACGGACACGCGCCCGCGGGCCGCACCTCGGTGCTCGCCACGCTTGCACCGAGCGAGCTCCAGCGGTTCCACGGGCAGCGCTACACCCGCCCCTCGCTGCGGGTCGTCGTCGGAGGGGCCGTTCCCGACGACACGCTGGAGACGTTGCGCTCGGACCTCCGTGACGTACCTCCGGGCGCTGATGTACTGCGCCCACACGGCGGCGACGCTCCGTTCCCTCCGCTGGCCGCCTGCGGCAGCTGGCTCGTCGTACGTCCGACCGATCCCGCGTCGGCGACGGTGACGCTCGCCCTGGGGTGGACCGACGACCCAGCGCCGGAGCTGGTCACCGAGCTGATCGAGACGGAGCTGGCCGACGCCGCCCTCGTGGACACCTGGGAGGTCACGAACGCCGACCACCCGCCCCTCGTTCGCGCGGTGTTGACGACGACCCCGGACCGCGTCGAAGCCGCGCTGCAGGCCGCGCACACGCTGCCCGGAGCAGTCTCGGCCGTGGCGGTGGTGGATCCGGATCTCGCTGGAGCCCTGCAGCGAGCAGAGCCGCACCCCGTCGTGTTGTCCGCCGAAACGCTCTACCGCTGATCCTCTGGAGCTCCCGTGCACGTTTCGTTCGTCGCTGCGTTGTTCCTCGCGGCATGTGGCGCCGCCCCTCCGGCCGCGACGCCCCCCACCCCGACCCCGACGCCCGTCGCGGTGACCCCCGTGCCCACGCCGCCCCCGACGGTGACGTGGGACGGGCGCCGGATCGTCGCGGTGGGCGACCTGCACGGAGACCTCGACAACGCCGTCTCCACGCTCGCGATGCTGGGCGTCGTGGACGGTGCAGGCCACTGGGCGGGTGGCAACGCGGTGCTGGTGCAGACCGGCGACACGACGGACCGGGGCGCGGACAGCCGGCAGGTGCTCGCGTGGCTCCGCCAGCTCGAACGCGAGGCCCCGGCCACCGGCGGTCAGGTGGTGGCGCTCCTCGGAAACCACGAGGTGATGAACCTGCGCGGTGACTGGCGCTACGTCGCCCCCGAAGACCTCGCCACCTACGGCGGTGAGGGCCCGCGCAAGGCCGCCTTCGCGCTGGAGGGCGAGGACGGCGCCTGGCTGCGCACCCTCGGCGCGGCTGCGCGCGTGGGCGAGACCGTGTTCGTGCACGGCGGGATCCGTCCGTCGTTCGCGGAGGGCGGGGTGGAGAAGCTCAACGCTGCCGTGCGCGCCGCCATCGACGCGCCCGGGAAGCCGGCGATCCTCGACGAGGACGGACCGCTCTGGTACCGCGGCTACGTCAACGACCCGGAGGCCACCGCGTGCCCCGTCCTCGCAGACGCCCTCCGGGCCCTCGGCGCGCGGCGGATGGTGGTCGGCCACACCACCCGCCGCGACGGAAAGGTGGAGGCGCGGTGCGGCGGTGCGCTCCTCGTGATCGACACGGGAATCTCCGACCACTACGGCGGGCACCTCGCCGGGCTCGAGCTGCGCGCCGGGACGGACGCCTGGGCCGTTCACGGCGCAATGACGAACCCGCCGTCGGTGCCGGTGGGGAGCCCGACGGACCTCGACGACCCTCGCTGACCGCGCCTTGACCCAAGGCCATCGCGAAGCTAGAGAGCCGGCGACCGGTCTCTGCCGGCCTCTTTCTTCCGGGTGTCTTTATGTCCACCACGCGTTTGTTTCCGCGGTCGGCGGTGTGTGTCGGCCTGCTCGCCGCCTGTGCGCCCACGTACCTGTCCCCCGACGCCGCCGAGCTCGGGGTGGCGAGGAGCGCGTGCGCCGAGTCCGCCATCCTCGCGCTGGTCAACGGGCCGGCGACCACCGAGGCCACCCTCGTGGGCGCAGGGGTCTATGTCCTCGGCGCCCGGAACGTGCTCGCGCGCCGCGCAGGGGCCGACCGGCTGCTCAATACCGCCGACGACCTCGTGTTCGGCAGCGTCGCCGAGGTCGACCTCGTCCCGCAGATCGGCACCTCGTCGATGGCGGCGCTCGAAGCGTGGGGCGCCGAGGCCTGCACCGCGAGCGTGGTGTTCTCGCCGCAGCCGTGGGCAGATTCGCACCTCGCGAAGCTCGTCACGTTGTTCGACGGCGCCGAGCGGTCGATCGACGTGGCGATTTACAGCTTCTCCGACAGCGCCGTCCGCGACGCCCTGGCGCGGGCCGTCACCCGCGGGGTCACTGTCCGCGTCCTCTACGAGAGCGCAGCCGCCAACGCCGCCAAGCCCGCCGGGAGCTGGTCGGCCTCCCTCGAGGACCGCGGGATGGAGGTCCGCGGCGTCAACAAGATCATGCACCACAAGTTCGCGATCGTGGACGGCGCGCGCACCTCGCTCGAGCAGGCCGCCGACGCCACCGTCGTGACGGCGAGCGGCAACTGGTCGAACTCCGCCGCTACGAAGTTCGACGAGAACACCGTGATCCTCCGCGGCGACGCGCGGGCCGCGCTCGCGTACCAGGCAGAGTTCGACGCGATGTGGACGCACTCCCGGCCCTTCGTGTGGAACGAGACCCTCCCGTCGGTCCCGTCGCTGCCCGTCACGGCCGACGACGTGGCTGCCGCCGCGGGCTCCGACGTGTGGTTCACCTCGGCGAACTTCCGGGTCTACGAGTCGTCGACCTACGGCTGGACCTGGGCCAAGGACGGCAGCCAGCAGGAGGTCGTGTCGCGGCTCGTGGACCTCGTCCACCAGGCCGAACACAGCCTCTGGATCGCGTCGGGGCACTTCCGGTCCCGCCCGATCGCCGAAGCCGTGATCGAGCAGCAGCGGCTCCACCCCGACCTCGACGTGCGCGTGTACCTCGACGCCCAGGAGTTCACGTCGGCGTGGACCTTCGACGACGAGGAGGCCGACTACACGGATTGCCTCGCCTCCGCGCAGGACGCCGACGATCGCACCAGCTGCACCGAGCTCGGGAACCACTTCGGCACCCTGCTCGTCCGCGAGGGAGTCCCCGTCCGCTACAAGACCTACTCGTACCGGTGGGACTACAGCTACGCGCCCCAGATGCACGACAAGTACCTGATCGTCGACGGGGAAACCGTCGCCACGGGCTCGTACAACTACAGCTTCAACGCGGAGTACGACACGTTCGAGAACGTGATCGTCCTCGATCGCGCGCGGTACCCGGAGCTGGTCGACGGCTTCGTGGCCAACCACACCGCGTTGTGGGAGACGAACCGGGCCGCGTTCGAGCCGCTCCTGGCCGACGTGACCGACGGCGCAGGCGCCGTACCCCTGGTGTTCCCGTCGCTGGCGCTCACCTGGGAGCAGGTCGACACGCTCAAGGACGCGATCCGGATGGCCTGCCCAGAGGTCGACTCCGAAGCGTACCGCGACGCCCCGGCGGCCCACCTCACCTGTCCGCGCTGACGCTCCCGGAAGGACCATGAGCATCCTCGACCACGCGCTCGTCTCGGACCGGTACTTCTGGCCCCGGGAGGACGCGTTGCCCCCGGAGCACCGGTGGGCGGTGACCACCCGCGACGGCGAGACGCTGCAGTGCGGGCGGATCGGGTCGGGCCCCGACTGGGTGTTGTTCTTCCACGGGAACGGCGAGGTCGCGGACGACTGGCGGGATCTCCTGCCGCCGGTGTTCGCCGACGCCGGGTTCTCCACGGTCCTGGTCGAGTACCGGGGGTACGGCGGCTCGTCGGGCGCGCCGCGCCTGTGCAGCATGCTCTCCGACGGAGAGGACGTGTTGCGCGCGCTCCCCGAGCCCCGCCGCGTGGTGGCGTTCGGTCGGTCCATCGGCTCGCTCTACGCCGTCGAGCTCGCAGCGCGGGCGAAGCTCGCCGGGCTCATTCTCGACAGCGGGATCCACGACCTCACCGAGCGCCTGCTGGTCCGCATCGCGCCCCGCGACCTCGGCACCGACGCCGCCGGGCTGCGCGCCGAGGTCGAGAGGTGGTTCGATCAGGGCGCGAAGCTCGCCCGCCACGCAGGCCCCACGCTGCTGCTGCACGCGGAGGACGACGAGATGGTGGGCCTGTCGCACGCCCGCCAGAACGCCGCCGCGGCACGCCAACCCACCACGAAGACCTTCCCGCGCGGCGGCCACAACGGCATGTTCGCGTACAACGCCCGCGCCTACGCCGAGGCGGTGTGCGCGTTCCTCGCCGCGACCGTCTGACTCGGGGGACCTACTCGAGCACGAGCGGCAGGGTCCCCATGTCGGCGTCCTCCCCGTAGGTGTACGCGGGCATCAGGATCCGGGTGGCGGGCCACTCGCCCGTGAGGGCGTCCTTCTGGCCGACGAGCCAGAACTGCGTGGCCTTCCCCCAGCAGTCCTCCACGACCGGAAGGTCCCGGACCTCGATCGCGAACGTTCCGTCCGCCTCGCCCTTGCCCTGACCGAACTCGCCCGGCGCCCAGTTCCGCTCCTCGAGCCACACGTCGGCGAACGCGATCGGAGCGCCGTCGATGTCCTGCACGTGGCCCCGGACGGTCGTGTCGAACGACGAGACGGCCCCACAGGCCCCCGTCTGGGTGTCCTCCGTGTCCGTCGGCTCGGACGTGGACGGGTCCTCCCCCGCACAACCAGCACCCACGACCACCCCGAGCACCCACACCCACCGCGTCGGCCCCATCGCGTCTCCCGCCGCACATCCTATCCCCCCTTCCGCTCCGCGAGGCGCCCGCCTAGACTCCGGGCCCCGCGTTCAGAGGAGCCCCGACATGGCGCACAGCGTCGTTCCCGCCGCCGATGGCAAGTCTCTCGTTCGTTCCACGCTCTCGCGCTGGACGGGCACCTTGCCGAGCGATCGCCGCAACGTGTTCCTGGCTTTCGTGGACGAGGCGCTCAACCGGCTGAAGGGCCCGTTCCTCACCCAGCACCCGCCCGCCGAGATCCTCCAGCTCCTGGAGGAGGCGTTCACCTTCGCCGAGCGCCGCGATCGGGATGCCGTCCGCACCGAGATCCGGCCGAGACCGGCGCGCGGGGGGGTCGCGGTGCTCGTGAACATGAACGACCAGCCGTTCATCGTCGACACGATCCGGTTGTTCCTCCGGACGCGCGAAGCCCAGTTCTGGGGGGGCTTCAACCTGGTCTTCCGCTGCGTGCGGGACGGCGCCGGGCGCATCGTCGAGGTGGGCACCGAAGAGGGCGACGAAGAGTCGGTGGTGTTGTACGAAGCCGACGTGGCCGACCTCTCCGCCCCGGGCGCCGCAGACGTGCTCACGCGCAACCTCCTCCACGCCCGCGCCATGGTGCAGGACTTCGCGGCCATGACCGGCGCCGTGAAGGCGTTCGTCGACGCGACCGCTGCGCGGCCGGGCCCCGACGCAGCGGAGACGGCGGCCTTCCTCCAGTGGCTGGGCAACGAGAACTTCGTGTTCCTGGGGGTGGTCGCGAACGGCAAGGCACTCGGGATCCAGCGCTTGACCGACAGCCCGCTCCTCGGTGACCCCGCCGGGGACTGGGCCGCGCCCCACCTCGGCGGCGCCATCAAGCTGCGCAAGTCGAAGCTCGAGAGCCCCGTGCACCGGTCGGGCCGCATCGACGAGGTGCTGGTCTCGGTCGACGGCGTGGGCACGTTGTACCTTCGCGGGCTCTTCACGTACCGGGCCATCACGCAGCCGTCCCGGCACGTGCCGATCCTGCGCCAGATCCTGGCCGTGATCCTCGCCGAGAACGTCAGCACCGGCCCGGGCTCCTTCCGGTACCGCGGCTACGCGAACGTGTTCGACAGCCTCCCGACGGAGTTCCTGCTCACTGCCACGCGGCAGTCCATCACCTCGCTCGTCGAGAAGGTGTTCGAGGCCGAGCAGGGCCAGACCGCGGGCGTGAGCTTCCTGATGAATACGCTCGACACGGCGTTCTGCCTGTGCACCGTGCCCAAGGCCGAGTACGGCGACGACCTCCGCCGCCAGATGGAAGAGGACATCGTGGCCGTCACGCGCGCCACGTACTGCGACCACGGCGTCTTCGTCGGCCGGTACGACACCGTGCTGGTGCACTTCTTCCTGACTGGCGTCACCGACCCCGGGAAGGACGCCATCGCCGGGCTCACCGCCAAGATCCACGCTGCGGCGACCCCCTGGGCCGACCGCCTGTACACCGCGCTCACCGCCCGCCACGGCGCGGCCGAGGCCGACCGCCTCACCGACACCTGGGGCCGCGCCTTCCCCGACACGTGGGCCGACTCGAACCCGGTCGAGCGCACCGTCCGCGACATCGAGATGCTCGAGCAGCTCACGGCGAAGCGCGTGGTCCAGGCCGACCTGTACCGGGACGGCCGCGACCTCGTGTTGCGCGTGTACCAGCTCGTGGACGTCTTCCTGTCCACGCTGCTCCCGGTCCTCACGAACTTCGGGGTGGAGGTCATCGACAGCTACGCCACGCAGGTCCACGGCCGCGGCGGCTCCCTGCACATCGACACCTTCCGCCTCGCAGGCGCGCAGGGCATCGACCAGGCCACGCTCCTCCAGCGCGGTCCCCTCCTCACGCAGGCCCTCGCCGCCGTGTTCGGGGCCGGCCTCTCCGACGACCGCCTCAACGGGCTCGTGCTCGTGGGCGGGCTCACCGCCGCCGAGGTCGACGTGGTCCGCGCCTACATGCGGTACAGCCGCCAGGTCGGCATGAAGCTGTCCGTCGTCCGCATGACGGAGATCTTCCTCGCAAACCCCATCTGCGTGGGGGCGCTGCTCAAGCACTTCCACGCGCGGTTCGATCCCGACCTCGTCGGCGACCGCAAGCTCGCGATGATGGACGCCGAGGAGGTGCTGAACAACGAGCTGCGGTTCATCCAGGCCCACGACGAGGACCTGCTGCTGCAGACGATGAAGAACCTCGTCGACAGCACCATCCGCACGAACTTCTACCGGACCGACCGCAAGGGCGCCTACGTGTCGTTCAAGTTCGACGCGTCGAAGGTCAAGAGCCTCGGCAAGAACCGCCCGATGTTCGAGATCTACGTCCACAGCCGCGACGTCGAGGGCGTACACCTCCGGTTCGGGATGGTGGCCCGCGGGGGCCTCCGGTGGTCCGACCGCGACGACTACCGCACCGAGGTGCTGGGCCTCGTCACCACCCAGCGCGTGAAGAACGTGGTCATCGTCCCGACGGGCAGCAAGGGAGGCTTCTTCCTCAAGAACGCCGCGCGCGACCTCGCCGAGCGCCGCCGCCAGGCGGACGAGCTCTACAAGACCTTCATCCGCGGCCTCCTCGACGTGACCGACAACTCCGTGGGCGGCGTGTTCGTGCCCCCGCCGCGGGTGGTCCGCCACGACGGCGACGACGCGTACCTCGTGGTGGCCGCCGACAAGGGCACCGCCCACCTCTCCGACACCGCCAACGGGCTGTCGATGGAGTACGGCCACTGGCTCGGCGACGCCTTCGCGTCCGGCGGCTCGGTCGGGTACGACCACAAGAAGGTCGGCATCACCGCGCGGGGTGGCTGGGTGCTCGTGAAGCGCCACTTCGCCGAGCTCGGCGTCGATCCGTACACCCAGGACGTCACCTGCGTCGGGGTCGGCGACATGGGCGGCGACGTGTTCGGCAACGGACTCATCGAGTCGAAGCACCTCCGCCTGCTCGCCGCGTTCAACCACCTCCACATCTTCCTCGACCCCAACCCGGACGCCGCGCGGTCGTACGAGGAGCGCCTGCGCCTGTTCAAGGCGGTCGGAGGGTGGGACAAGTACGACAAGAGCCTCATCTCCGAAGGTGGCGGCGTCTTCGATCGCCGCGCCAAGAGCGTGCCGCTGTCGCCCCAGGCCCGCGAGCTGCTCGGCATCGACGCCGAGGAGGCCCAGCCCGAGGTGGTGATGAACGCCATCCTCCAGATGAACGTGGACCTGTTCTGGAACGGCGGCATCGGCACCTACGTGCGCGCCTCCTGGGAGACCGACGCCGACGCCGACGACCGCAGCAACGACGCGCTCCGCGTCACCTCCGCCCAGCTCCGCTGCAAGGTGGTCGGCGAAGGCGGCAACCTCGGGTTCACGCAGCAGGCGCGGATCGAGGCCGGCCTGCGCGGCCTGCGACTCAACAACGACGCCGTCGACAACTCGGGCGGCGTGGACCTCTCCGATCACGAGGTCAACCTCAAGATCCTCCTGAGCCAGGTGGTGGCGCGCGGGGAGCTCACGACCGAGCAACGGAACGTCCTGCTCGAGCAGATGACGCCCGAGGTGGCGGATCTCGTCCTCGCCGACAACGACGCCCACGGTCGGCAGCTGTCGCGGGATCAGCTCCGCTCGGCGGCCAACCTGTTCCAGTTCGCCCAGGCCATCGCGTTCGTCGAGCGCGAGTTCGGCCGTGATCGCGCCTCGCTCGATCTCCCCACCGACCAGGAGCTCTCGAAGCGCAGCGCCGCGGGCACGGGGCTCACCCGCCCGGAGCTCGCCGTGTTGTCGAGCTGGGTCAAGATGTACGTGAAGCGCGAGCTCCTCAAGGCGGACCCGAAGCAGATCCCCGGCTTCGACGACCTCCTCGTGACCTACTTCCCGAAGCGCATCCAGGAGCGCTACCCGAACGACATCCGCGCGCACATGCTCGCCCGCGAGATCGGGGTGACGGTGGCCATCACGCGGATGTTCGCGGACGCCGGGTGCGCCTACTTCCCCGCGATGATCGAGGGGGTCGGCGCCAACACCCTCGAGATCACGCAGGCCTACCTCCGCGCCCAGCGCGTGGGCGGTGCCGACGAGGTGCGGCCGGCCCTCGAGGCGTTCCGGGTGGACGGCTCGATGTCGGCGTTGTACCAGGCCTGGATCGAGCTCGATCGGGGCGTCCGGAACGTCGCGTTGTACTGGCTGTCGTCCGCCGGGAAGATCCCCGGGGACGAGGTCGTGGCCGAGATGCGCGCCGCCGCCCGCCAGGTGAACGCGCTGCAGACCGCGGACGTGTTGGCCGCCCAACGGACGCGCCGGGTCGAGCTGCGGACCGCCCGCCTCGCCGACCCCGTGATCGACGTGATCCTCGAGGCCGGGGCGCTGAACCTCGCGCTCGCCGCGTGGGCCGAAGCGAAGCGCTCCGGTACGGCGCTGGCCTCGGTGGCGACGCGGCAGCTGGCTGTCGGGCGCGCGAGCGGCCTGCAGGCGGTGCTCGACGACGTGGCGTCGCGGCCGTCCACCGGGCGGTGGGACCCGATCGCGATGCGCATCCTGCACACGCGGTTCCAGGCCAGCCTCCGGATGCTCGTCTCGAAGTGCCAGGTCTCCGGCACGAGCGTGGAGCTCCTGGAGAGCGAGCTCGCCAAGGGGCGCCTGCGCGAGGTTCGTCAGCAGGTGGACGAGGTGCTGGGGACCGAGAAGCGGGCGTCCGTCGCCACGTTGTTGGTCCTCGAGGAGCGCGTCGCCGCCGCTGCCGCCCGGCTCTGACGGTGGCGCGGTGGTGGTTCGTGCGCCACGGCCAGTCCGTGGCCAACGCAGGGGGCTGGTTGTCCGGCCACCGGGACGTGGCACTGACCGCCGCCGGCGTGGAGCAGGCCCGAGCCCTCAAGGAGGTGCTGCGGCCGCTCACCCCCGACCGCGTACTCTCGTCGGACCTCGAGCGCGCCTGGAAGACGGCTGCGCTCGCCTGGGACCACCGCCTCCCGCCCTACCGGCGCACCCCGCACCTCCGCGAGCGGGCGCTGGGTGCCTGGGAGGGCATGGCGGTCGCGGACCTCGCGAAAGGCGACGCGATGGAGATCCTGTGGTCGTGGAAGGGGCGCCCGCCGAACGGGGAGAGCCACCACGACCTGTCCCTGCGGGTCCTGCGGTACCTGGCCGAGGTGGACGACGGCAAGGACACGTTGATCTTCGCCCACGGCGGCCTGATCCGCTGCGTGGTGGGCCTCGTCGACGGCCGCCCGCTCGAGCAGATCGGCCGCGACAAGATCGCCAACGTGCAGGTGGTCGACCGGGTGGTGCCCCCCGGAACCTGGGGCAAGCTCCACCGCGCCCTCGAACGCTAGCAACAGCACCGTAACGGCGCCTCCCCGCCCCCTGGGAGAAGGTGGGGCCAGGAGGTTCCATGCGCTGCCTTGCCCTCACGCTCGCGCTCCTCGTCGCCTGCAACGGAGGGGACGACGACCCGAAGCCGACCGACCAGGCCCCCACCGACGAGACCGGCCTCCCCACCGGCGACGACGACGACGACACGACCCCCACCGAAACCACGGTCGAGGTGACCATCGGTGCGGCCGGCGGCACGCTCACGCTCGGCGAGCTCACGCTGGAGGTCCCGCCGGGCGCCCTCGCCGAGGACACCGTCCTCACCGCCGTCCCGCTCGCGTCCCCTCCGGATCCGCAGGGCGTGGTCTCGGCCTGGGACCTCGGACCCGACGGCCTCGTGTTCCTGGTCCCGGCGACGCTGGGGGCCGACGGCGCTCCCGCCCCCGCGACCGACGAGCGGGCCACGGTGAGCTGGTACGACGTGGTGGCGGGCGCGTGGGTGGACCTGCCCACGACCGACACCGGAGCCGGCCTGTCCGCCCCCGTGGCGCACTTCACCGACTTCGCGGTCCGCATCGTCGGCGTGAACCTCGAGGAATGCGACCAGCTGCCGACCGGGTGTGGCGGCGATCCCATCGGGGTCTGGAGCGTGGACGCGTTGTGCCTCGAGTGGACCGAGCCGGCGACCAGCACCGGCGCCACGACCGCCGCGTGCACCATGACCCAGAACATCACGGCGGGCGCCTCCGGGACGGTGACGCTCGACGCCGACGGCACGTACTCCACCGCCCTGACGCTCGACCTCGAGATCGAGCTCCTGATGCCGCCGGAGTGCTTCGCGGAGCTCCCGATCGCGGTCGACTGCTCGCGCGTGCAGCAGGGCTGTGTGGGGCGCACCGATACAGGATGCACCTGCATCACCCAGGTCACCGATGCGGATCCCGAGTCCGGAACCTGGTCGGCGGCCGGCACCGACCTCACCTTCAGCCCCGACGGCGGGGACCCCGACACCGGTTCCTACTGCGTGGTCGGTGACGCCATGGTGCTCGTCGAGGCCTCGACCGACCCCGCCGATCCGACCGCGACCTACGTCCTTCGGCGCTGATCATCTGCCCGGCCCGGGGTAGGGTCGTGTATGCAGCTCGGTGGGTGGCAGCTCCGGGAGATCCTCGGCGCGGGCGGGATGGGGGAGGTGTGGCGTGCGGAGCACGCCGCCGCCTGCGTCCTCGGCGCCGTGAAGCGGCTGAGGATCCGCGCGCCCGCCGAACTCGACGCGCTGCGGAACGAGCTCCTCGCGGTCGCGGCCCTCGATCACCCCGGGATCGTCGAGCTCCTCGACCGGGGGGAGGATCCCGAGCCCTACCTCGTGGTGGAGCTGGTGGACGGCCCGTCGCTCGCGGCGGCTCCCCCCGAGCGGTTCGAGGCGCTCCGCGCCGACCTGCTGCAGGTGCTGGACGCGCTGGCCCACGCCCACGCACGCGGCGTGCTGCACCGCGATCTCAAGCCGGCCAACCTGCTGCGAGGACGCGATGGGCGCGTCCGGCTGGCCGACTTCGGGATCGCGCACGCGTTGTCGCGCCCCGCGCACGGCGGTGGGCGGGTGCAGGGCACGCTGGCGTTCATCGCCCCCGAGCAGCTGGCGGGCGACCCGCGCGAGCAGTGCCCCGCTACGGACCTCTACGCGCTCGGGTGCATGGCCTGGCTGCTCGCAGCAGGCACACCCCCGTTCCCCGGTGACGCCGTGGCGGGCCACCTCGGCGAGTCGCCGCCAGCGCTGGCGCCACGGTTCCCGGTCCCGCCCGGGTTCGAGGCCTGGCTCCGCCGGCTCCTCGAGAAGGTCCCCGCCCACCGGTTCCGGTCCGCAGCCGAGGCGGCCTGGGCCCTCACCCGGCTCCCAGCCGCTCCGGACGGGACCGGAGCCGGTCGGGACCTCCCCGAGTTCGCCCCGGTGACCCTCACCACGCCGCTCGCCGCGCGACCGGCCGGGCCGTTGGTCTTCGCCAGCCGACGTGCGCCGGCACCGGTCGAGGTTCCCCCGCTTCCGGCCACGCCGGACGAGGGTCTGCGCCCCCCCCGGCTCCTCGCGGCCGGGCTCGCGCTCGCCGGGCTGCGGCCGCCCCGCCTCGTCGGGAGGGAGGACGAACAACGGGCGCTGTGGGCTGCGGCGAACGGGTTCGGTGCCCGGGTCGTGTGGCTCGAAGGCGCACCGGGCGTCGGTGCCTCCCGCCTCGCGGCGTGGGTGGGGGAGCGGCTCGCCGAGTGCGGCGGAGTGGCCCTGACCACCGACGCCGCGCGAGGGCCCGGTGGGTGGCTCGCCGCTTCTGCGCGGCTCGACGGAGCGTCCGCGGTGGAGGCGCGCGCTCGGCTCGCGCGGCCCGGCCTCGCCCCCGCCGACCTCGACGCCCTGTGTGCCCTCGTCGAGGGAGGGCGATCGGACGCTGCAGGCGCCCTCGCGCGCTGGCTCTCGGCGGAGTTCGACCGACCGCTCGCCTTGATCTGGGACGACGCGGACGCCGACCCGGTAGCGACCGCGTGGCTCCGCGCGCTCGCAGCGAGCGGGCTGTCCGCGCTGGTGGTGGTGACGGCGCACGGGCCGATGCCACCGGAGCTGGCGGGGGCAACCTCGCTCGTCGTCGGCCCCCTTCCCGCGCGCGTGCGCCGGGCGCTGGTCCGCGAGCTCGTCGACGTCGAGGACGGCGTGGCGGCCACGCTCGACGAGCGCACTGCGGGGAACCCCCGGTTCCTGATCGAGCTCGTCCGAACCTGGGCCACGGGCGGACACCTGGCACCGGGCCCCCGGGGGCTTCGGCTCGTGGGCGACGAGCCCCCGCCGCTCCCCGAGGGCGACGCTGCACTGGGGCGCAAGCGTGTCGGAGGGCTCGCGTCGGGCGACGACGACGAGCGACTGCTGGTGCTGGCAGCGCTGGCGGGGCCGCACCCCGATCCGGTCGTCCTCGCACGCGCTGCCGCGGAGGCGGGGTTGCCCGCGCCCGGTCCCCTGCTCGATCGCTTGCGTGCTGCTGGAGTCCTGCGCGGACCACCCTCCGCGCCGACCTGGACCCACGGGCTGGTCCGCGAGCACCTGGCCACGCTGCGCGCCCCCGAGCGGCCGCGGCTCCACTCGGCGCTGGCGGCGGCGCTGCCGGGTGGCCCAGCGACAGACGGAGAGGTCGCGCGCCACCTCTTCGCAGCGGGTCGCGCGGCGGAGGCGGAACCCCTCTTCGGCGCTGCGGCAGCCGCCGCCGGACAGGGCGTGGACCAGGGCCGGGCCGAGGTGTGGTGCGACGCCTGGGAGCGCGCGCTCGACGCCCTGGGCGCCCCGGCCGAAGACGAGCGCCGCACCGCCCTGCTCCGGCGCCGCGCGGGGGTGGCGATCGACGCCGGCAGGCTCTCTGCCGCAGAGCTGCTCCTGGACGAGGCGGTCGCGGCCGCGGACCAGCGGCCGTCGTGGTCCCTCCGCGCCGAGCTCCGCGCGCAGAGAGCCGTGTTGCGGGAGCGGCTCGGGCGCCCGCGGGAGGCCCTCTCCGACTGCGCGGAAGCGGAGGTGCTCCTCCCCACCGACGCGACCGGCCCCGTGCGGGCCCTGATCGAGCTGACGCGCGCGGGGATCCTCGCGAACCACGGGCAGCCGGCGCTCGCACGCGCTGCGGCCGACCGCGGCCTCGATGCGTCCCCGACCCCGTTTCAGCGCGCGGAGCTGGTCTGCGCACGAGGGCGAGCCCACCTGCGACTCGGAGCGCTCGAGGAGAGCGCAGCGGACTTCGCCACCGCCGCGGAGGCCTACCGCGCGGCGGGGGCGACGCGCGCTGCTGCGTCCGCGACCGGGGAGGCAGCCACCGTCCACCACGTGCGCGGTGACCTCGAGCGCGCCGAGGCGGGGTACCGGGCGGCGATCGAGGCACTGGCTGACGCGGCCGACCCCAGCGCCTGGAACGCGATGGTGAACCTGGCTGTGGTGCTGGTCTTGCAGGGGAACGACCAGGAGGCCTCGCGGTGGACCGACCGGGTGCTGCCGCGGGTCGAGGCCGCTGGATACGCGGGCCCGGCGCTGTTCGCCCGATGCGCGCGCTGGGCCACCCTCGAGCCGGGCCCCGCGTGGGACGACGAGGCAGATCGCGTCGAGGCGCTCCAGGCGCGCACCGGGGTCGAGGACGGTGACCTCGCGGCGCTCGCCGAGCGCGCGGAACACCGGGTGTCCGGCGACCGGGCCCTGCGCGCCGCCGCCTTCGCGGCCCGGCGCCGCGCCGGTGCTGGCTGATGCGCGCGGAGCTCTGCCTCGTCGACGGCGGGGTGGTCCGCCACGTGGAGCCCGTCGGGCCCCACGGAGTCCGGCTCGGACGCGCGCCCGGCAACGACCTCGTCCTGTCGGATCCGGCGGTGTCGGGCCACCACGCCGCGGTGGGCTGGGACGGCGCTCAGCTCGTCCTCACCGACCTCGCGAGCCGCAACGGCACCACCGTCGCCCAGCGCGCCGTCACCGGGCGGGTGGTCCTGACCGACGGCGACGTGATCATCCTGGGTGACCGGGTGCAGCTGCGCGTGCGCCTGGCCGAGGCGTCGCGACCGGTGCCAGCGTGGGAGCTCGAGGTCGGTGGTGCGGTGCGGCTCCCGATCCGCCGGGATCGGATGCGGATCGGGTCCTCGCCAGCATCGGACCTGCTCCTGCCCGGGACCGCTCCCACCGTCGCGACCCTGCTGGTCGTGGGGGACGAGGTGCACCTCGCCACCGACGACGACGACGTGGCGCTCGAGGAGGGCGTCCCGACCCGCGTGGGCGGCACCACGTTGTGCCTGCGTCGGGTAGACGCCGCGCTTGCCGCCACCGTCCCCGTGACCCGCACCACCTACGCGTACCACCTGGAGGCCGCGATCACGGGGCCGACGGGCCCCACCGCCACGTTGTCCGACGCCGAGACCGGGCGCGCCCACCAGATCACCGCCGAGAACCGCGCGCTGCTCTTGTGGATCCTCGGGCGCCGGTGGCGCGACGAAGAGGTGCGCAGCACACAGAGCCGGGGCTGGTGCAGCGACGAGGAGCTCCTGGCCGGTCTGTGGGGCCGGGAGGGCAGCGGGGGTGACCCCACGCGCGTCCGCGTGTTGCTCTGTCGTCTGCGACGGGAGCTCGACGACGCGGGACTCGACGGCGCCTGCCTCGAGAAGCGCCAGGGCCACCTCCGGCTCCGCCTGGCGAGCGTGAACCTCGCGGGCTGAGCCAGGTGGCTAGACTGCCCCGACGACCGCGACCGTGACGTTGTCTTCGGAGCCGGCCTTGAGGGCCTCGTCCACCAGGACCGACGCCAACATGTCGAGCGGCGTGGCCGCGACGATCTTCTGGATCGCGTCGTCGTCGAGCGGATCCGTCATGCCGTCGCTGCAGAGGATGAAGATGTCGCCGCGCTCGACCACGCGCGTGGTGGTGTCAGGCTCGACCGGGCCGTGGAACCCGACCGACTGCGTCAGGATGTGCTTGTGCGGGAGGAGGCGCGCGAGCTCCGGCGTCAGCCGGCCCGCGTCGATCTCCTGCTGCACCACGGTGTGATCCCGCGTGAGCCGCACGAGGCGGCCGTCGCGGAACAGGTACGCCCGGCTGTCGCCCACGTGGGCGAGGTGCGCCTGGTCGCCGTCGATGACGAGCACCACGAGCGTGGTACCCATGCCGCGCGTCTCCGGGCGGATCTCGGACTCGCGCCGGATGCGGATCGACGCCTGGTTCATCGCGTAGCGCAGGCGCTCGCGGAGGATGTCCGCCGGGTCCTGGGATTCGTGGTCCCGCACGAGGCGGGTCTCGTCCGGGTCGGGCGCGCCCACCAGGGTCTGGTGCACGGTCTCGACGGCCATGCGCGACGCGACCTCGCCAGCGGCGTGGCCACCCATCCCGTCGGCGACCACGAACACACCCTGCTCGAGGTCGATGTGCCAGGCGTCTTCGTTGTGTTCGCGGACCGGCCCCGTCTCGGACCGGGCGTAGCTCTCGAGCTCCATGCGCATTCCCATCCGTCTCGCGGCGAGCCCGCACTATAGTGTACTGTCCGCCAGGGCGATACCGAACCCTCCGGGAGATTGGTGGAAGACCGGCGTTCCATGAACACCACCGACGAGCCTTCGGCCGGCGATCGCATCGGCACCCACTACGAGGTGGTCGGTCAGGTGGCGCGCGGCGGCATGGCCTCCGTGATCGCCGTGCGCGACGTGCGCACGACGGAGGTGCTCGCCCTCAAGCTGCTGCTCCCCCTCGACGGCACGGACGAGGCGCAGAACCGCTTCCGGCGCGAGTTCCGCGCCATGTCGCGGCTGCACCACCAGAACGTGTTGCGCGTCCACGAGTCCGGGATCCACCGCGGCCGGCCGTGGTTCACGATGGAGCTCCTGGAGGGCCACGACCTGCGCGTGGAGGCCGAGCTCCTGCAGGTGGCGCCGGCGCCCGAGCGCTTCGCGCGGATCGAGTCCCTCCTCAAGCAGGTGGCGCGCGCCCTCGCCTACGTCCACGAGCGCGGCCTCGTGCACCGCGACGTGACCCCGGGCAACCTCATGGTGTTGCCCGACGGCACCCTCAAGCTGATGGACTTCGGCGTCGTGAAGGAGGACGGCGGCGACATGACCGCGGTCGGCGAGCTCATCGGGACCGTGGCGTACATGGCCCCCGAGCAGATCACCGGCGACGCGGTGGACGAGCGGACCGACCTGTACTCGCTCGGCGCGGTCCTGTACCTGATGCTCACCGGCAAGCGGCCGTTCCAGGCCCACACCATCCACGGCTTCATGGAGAAGCACCTCCACCAGCGGCCGCGCCCACCCCGCGAGCTGTGCGGCGACGTGCCCGAGCACCTCGAGGCCGTGTGCATGCGGCTCCTCGAGAAGGCCCCCGCGGCCCGGTTCGCCAGCGCGTGGCACCTCCTCCACACCCTCGGCGACGTGGAGACGGGCGACGAGCCCGAGGGCCGGTTCCCCCCGCGGACCGTGGGGCGCACGGCCATCAAGTCGCGGCTCCGGGAGGCCATCGACGAGGTCGCCACCGGGCGCGCCGGCCACGCGCTCCTGCTGTCGGGTCCGATGGGGATCGGCAAGAGCCGGCTGGTGGACGTGGCCACCTTGCACGCCCAGCGCCTGGGGTTGCCGGTCGCAGTGGGCCGGTGCCGCGCCCAGGACCGCCCGTTCGCCCCGTTCACCGCGATGTACCGGGAGCTGCGGCCCGAGGGCGGGAACCCGCTGCTCGACCAGCTCCTCTCGGGGAACGACGCCCGCATCGAGCGGTACTCGATCCTCACGGCCTTCAAGGATCTCGTTGTCGCGCGGGCCCCGCTCATGCTCGTCCTCGACGACATCGATCGGGGTGATCCCGCCTCGATCGAGCTGCTCGTGTACCTCGTGCGCAACACGCTCGAGCTGGCCACCGACCCCGTGTTGTTCTTGATGGGCCTCGACTCCGCCGAGACCCGCATCCGCGCGCAGGTCGAGAGCCTCAACGCCGTAGGGACCCTCGAGGTGCCGGCCCTCGAGGCTGCCGAGGTCGAGGAGCTGGTGGTCGGCGTGCTCGGCTCGAGCCCCGCCACGCTCGCGCTGGCCAGCCGGATCCAGCAGGAGGGGAACGGCTCCCCAGCGTTCATCGCCGACATGTTGCGCGGTCTCGTCGACGACGGCCTGATCGTCGAGGACATCACGGGGACGTGGCGCCTCACGGTCGACGCCTCGCAGATCACCCGCTCGCAGCTCCCCATGCCGGCGTCCCTGCGCCAGGCCCTGGCCGAGCGCCTCGCACCCCTCGGCCCCGACGCGCGCGAGGTCGGACGCACGCTGGCGCTCGCGCGGCGTCGGGTGGATCTGGACGTGGTCCTGCACGCCTCCACGCTGTCCGAGGAGCGCGTGATGGAGGGCCTCGACGCGCTCGTGGAGCGGGAGATCGTCACCGAGACCCGCACCGACGACGACGACGTCGTGGAGCTGTCGCACGGGCGGTTCCGCGAGGTGCTGCTCGAAGGCGTGAGCGAAGAGTCCCTCGCCGCTGGGCACCGCCGCCTCGGGGAGGCCCTCGAACGCCACCACCGGCACGAGCTCGGCGTGGTGTACGAAGACCTCGCGTGGCACTTCGAGCACGCCGCGCTGCTGCCCAAGGCGTACGCCTACCTCGGCCTCGCCGGGCAGCGACACCTCGAGCGGGGCCTGTACACCGAGGCCATCCAGTACCTCGAGCGCGCCCTCGGCCTCGAGTCCGAAGCCCGCCCGTCGCTGGTCCTCGACGAAGCAGACCGCCGCCTCACCGAGGTGCACCTGTCGTTGTCGCGCGCGCGCCACGCCCTCGGCGAGGTCGCGACCGCCGTCGAACATGTCACCGTCGCGCAGCGCACGGCGCGCCAGGTGCGGGACGCCAAGCTCGAGGCGCGGGTGTCCACCGAGCTCGGAACCCAGCTCCGCCAGGCGGGTCGGGTCGAGGACGCCGCTCGCGAGCTCCAGTCGGCCGTCGAGCAGGCCGAGCTCGCCGGCGACCAGACCCTGTTGCCGACGCCGCTCTACGAGCTCGGCGCCGTGTGCTGGTCGCGCGGCAACCTCACCGACGCCGAACAGCACTGGCGGCGCTCGCTCACCCTGGCCCAGCAGACCGGCGACGAGCGCGCGCAGGCCCGGGGCTTCAACGGGCTCGCGATCCTCGCGTTGTCCCGCGGCCAGCAGCTCGACGCACGCAAATGGCTCGAGCAGGCCACCAGCACCTTCGAGCGGCTGGGGATGTTGTCGCCGCTCGTGGTGAGCCGGGTCAACCTCATCGAGCTGTACGTGAACACCGGCGTCCTGCGCAAGGCGCAGTCCCTCGCGGAGCGGACGTTCGCGCAATCCGACGAGGTCGGGTTGCCCGAAGGCGTGGCCCTGGGACGCGGCTGGCGCGCCCGGATCCTGCTGTTGCTCGGGCGCGTGGACGAAGCGCGCAAGGACGGGCTGCTCGCGCTCGAGGCGAGCCAGCGCACCGGCAACATCGAAGACCAGGCGTTCACCTTGGCGACGCTCTGCCAGGTCGCGCTGGCCGAACACAAGCCCGGAGAGGCGCTCGAGCGCGCCGAGCAGATCCTCGGGATCCTCCGCATCCACGACCACGAGCGCGTGCTGCACGAGATCCTCGGGTGGAAGGCCTTCGCCCTGTCGGAGCTCGGCCACACCGCCGAGGCCGAGGCCGTCCTCGACACCCTCACGGCGGACACCAGCCTGTGGCCCCACGTCCGCGTCCGGACCGATCTCGCGCAGGGCCGCGCGTTGACGGCCGTCGGACGCCAGGATGCTGCCCGCGAGGTCCTGCACCGCGCCCTCGCCGTCTCCGAGGCGAACGGTTTCCGAACGTTCCAGCTCGCCACCCACGCCGCGCTGGCCGCCGTCACGGACGAGACCACCCGCGACCGGCACAACCGCATCGCCGCCGGCATCGCCCGCTCCCTGGCAGCGAACCTGCCCACCGACGACGCCGAGCGCTTTCTGGCGTTCCACGGCGTGACCGGGCACTGAACCCCACCGCGCCAGCCGCGGGGATACGATGCGCGGCGTGATTGCGAACGACCGGCGGTACCGCGTGCTGGAGGTCCTCGGCCGGGGCGGGTTCGGCTCGGTCTACCAGGCCCGCTTCTCCGGCCCCGACGGCTTCGAGAAGCTCGTGGCCATCAAGCTCCTCAACGAGTCCGCCACCTCGCCGGAGGTGCTCGAGCGGTTCCGCGACGAGGCTCGCATCCTCGGGCTCCTGCGCGACCGCGCCGTGATCCAGGTCGACGCGCCCGTGCGGCTCGGTGGGCGCTGGGCCGTCGTCATGGAGTACGTGGACGGGGCATCGCTGTCGCGGGTGCTGCACGTGCACAAGCGCGTACCCGCGCGGGTGATGCTCGAGGTCGTGGCCGAGGTCACGCGCGCCCTCGCGAAGGCGCAGCAGCTCCCGGGCCCCGACGGCAGGCCGCTCCGCCTGATCCACCGGGACCTCAAGCCCGGGAACCTCCAGATCACCGCCACGGGCGAGGTCAAGATCCTCGACTTCGGGAACGCGCGCGCCGACTTCGATCAGCGCGAAGCCTCCACCACGACCTCCATCGCCGGGACGCCCGGGTACATCGCGCCCGAGCGCTTCGAGGGCATCGAAGACCCGCGGGGCGACGTGTTCTCCCTCGGGGTCGTGTTGTACAAGGCCGTCACGGGCTGCCTCCCCGGGGAGGCGCTCGACCCGGAGGTCGCCGCCGATCCCGAGGTCGCGGCCGCGTTGGGGTTCAGCGAGGTCCTCCGCGCCCCGCTCGCGGGCCGCCTCGACGCGCGGGAGGCCGAGCGCCGGGCGGTGGCGCTCATCGACGAGCTGCGGGGCCCGCGCCTGCGGACGTGGGCCGAAGGCAACGTGCCCAACCACACGCGCGCGTCTCCGGACGAGCTCGTCGGGGTGGAGCTCTCGGACACCGTCGACGCCCCCCTCGCGCCCCAGCGGGTGCTCCCGCCCGCCGGACCGCGCCGGGAGACGCTCCTCGCCATCGGCGCCCTCGCCCTGGTCACCCTGGTGTGCTCCGGCGCGCTCGGCTTCCTCGCAGTGGTGGGGTTCTGGCAGGCGCAGCAGGCCGAGGTGGCGGAGGCCCCCCCGCCTCCCGTCCCCGGACCGCTGCCGACGGTCCCCGACCCACCTGCGCCCGCGCCGGTCGCGGTCGAGGCCCCCGCACCACCGGTGCCACCCACCCCCACCGACCCGCGACCCGAGCCCCGCCCGGCGCGGCCCCCGGTCAAGCCAGCGCCCGTCCCCGGTGATCAAGGGCGGGCGCCCGCTCCCTCGGCCCCCGAGCCCGCGGCAGCTCCCGAACCCGCGCCCACGTTCGAGGTCACCGTCAGCACCGTGCCGCTCGGCCAGCCGGTCCTGATCGACGGGGTGCAACGGACGGGCAACCAGGTGAAGGCGCGGCTCACCGCCGGCTCGCACACGATCGCGGTCCTGGTCGACGGCCGACCGCTCGAGCGCACGATCGACGTGGGACCTCACGGCGCCCGGCGCTGGGTCCTGAAGGACGGAACGTGGAACTCCTACTTCTGAGCGCGGCCGCGTACGCCGCCGACTGCCGCCCCACCACCGAGCTCACGGACGCTGCCCGGCAGGCGCTGCTGGTCGCCGACCTCGACGCCGCGCGCAGCCAGCTGGACCAGGCCGCGGACGCGCTCGCGTGCGGCGCCGTCGCCGACCCGCGGACCCTGTCCGGCTTGTGGATCGTCGAAGGCGTGCTCGCTGCGCTCGAGGGCCGCGAGGAAGACGCGCTGGCGCCCCTGCACGCAGCGAGCGCCCTCGCGCCGGACGCCTGGGACGACGTGTGGGGCGAGCCCCTGCGCCTGTTGTGGGAGCGGGCGAAGCCCGGCCCGGAGGGAACCGGCGTCCTGGACCTCGTGCCCCCGGTGGGCGCGGGCTGGACGGTCTACGTCGACGGCGCGGAGACGGTGTTGCCCGCTTCGCTCCCGACCGGCCTGCACGCAGTCCAGGTGGGCGCGTTCGGCGTCGTGCACCACGGCGTGGTGGTGCTGGTGCCCGCAGGAGATCAGACCCACGTGAGCCACCTGCTGCCAGCGGTGCCGCCGCAGCCGGAGGTGCCCGTAGAGCCCACCCCACCGCTCCGGGCGGGGCCGTTCGTGGGGCTCGGTCTGGACGGATCCGTCGGCGACCCGGTCGCAGCGGAGGCCCTCGACCGCTCCGAGCCAGGGGCCAAGCTCGTGGTGCCGCTCGAGCTCGGGGGCGTGGTCCGCGCGGGCCCGGCGTGGTTGCGCGGCACCGCGGCCCTGGGCCCCCTCCTGGGCGGCGCCTGGGTCTACCGCAAGGGCCAGGACGTGGACGCCGAGGCCGGCCGGAGCCCCATCGCGGTGGGAGCGACGCTGGCGCTGGGCGGAACGCTCGGCCCCGTCGACCTCGGCGCGTCGTTCGGCGCGCAATGGCCCTCCCGGCTCCCGGCGCGCCTGCTGGCCAGCGTACGCCTCGGTGAGCTGCCGCTCCGGCTCGAGGGCCGGGGCGGGCTCAACGTCGTCACCGACCGGCCGGCCGAGCCCGCGTTCGGCCTCTCGTTCGCGTACGCGCCATAGCCAGCCCCGCGAGGAGCACACCCAGCCAGGGGGCGTCCGGCGCGCCCGCCGAGGCGCAGAACCAGCCGCGCGGGAGAGCGTCCGGGTCCTCCGCGGTGTCGCCCGTCGGGGGTCCTGCGGTGTCACCCGTCTCGGTGGGACACTCCTCGTCCCCTCCGGCGCAGTCGTTGTCCACACCGTCGCCGCACACCTCCGCCGCCGCCGGGCCGATGTCCGCATCGCCCGGGTCGCAGTCGTCGCAGAAGGCGCCGTCGTCGTCGAGGTCCGCCACGGCCCCGTCGATCACGCCGTCGCAGTCGTCGTCCACGCCGTTGCACTGGTCGTCGGTCCGGTCCGGGGCCACGTCGGGGTCGCCCTCGGCGCAGTCTCCGTGGCAGGCGCCCGCGAAGCCGTCCCCGTCGTCGTCGAGCCCGCCCGTCCGGTTCGTGTACGGGTCGCCGTCGCAGTCCTGGTCGATGCTGTCGCACAGCTCCACGGCGAACGGGTGCACCGAGGGGCTCCGGTCGTCGCAGTCGCCGTCACAGGCGGTGACGCCGTCGCCGTCGACATCGTCGCTGCCGCCGTCGTCGACCGAGCCGTCGCAGTCGTTGTCGAGCCCGTCGCAGCGCTCGGCGAACCCGCCGCGGACGTACCGGTTGGTGTCGTCGCAGTCGACGGGGAGCCCGTTCGCGACCAGCTCCGCGCACTGGGTGCCGGGCACCACCACGCTCTCGGTGATGCCACCGTCCGCGTCCTGATCGAAGCCCTCGTCAGCGCGGCCGTTGCAGTCGTCGTCGAGCAGGTTGCAGCGCTCTTCGGCCACCGGGAACACGAGCGGCCCGTTCGGGTCTGCGGGGTCGTCGTTGCAGTCGCCGTCGCACACGGTCCAGCCGTCCCCGTCGAGGTCCCCGTCGTCCGCGAGGTCGGTGCGGCCGTCACAGTTGTTGTCGATCCCGTCGAAGCAGTCCTCCCGGAGGTAGGGGCGCACGTCGGCCCGGCGATCGTCGCAGTCGGCGGGAAGCGTGGTGCCGAAGCGCAGCTCCGGGCACGCGAGCCACCCATCTCTGTCGAGATCGGCTTCGGTCGGCAACACGAAGCCGTCGCAGTCACCATCCAGGCCGTCGCAGCGCTCGGACTCGCTCGGGTTGATGTCCGCGCGCGAGTCGTCGCAGTCGTCGAGCGCGGAGAACCCGTCGCGGTCGGCGTCCACGAGGCCCGCGTCCTCGTCGAGGTCTCCGTCGCAGTCGTTGTCCACGCCGTCGGACCGGTCTCCGTCGTAGTCCGCGCCGCGCGGGAATGCGGTCGGATCGGCGTCGTCGCAGTCCTGGGGGCCGGGTGTGCCGTCGCAGAACGCGGTCCCGGTCACGGTGGGGCCAGACTCGCAGAACCCGTCGCCGTCGTCGTCCTGCAACAGCGGATCCTCTTCACAGGCGCCGTCGCAGTCGCGGTCGACACACGGAACGTCGCCCTGGTCCTCGGGCGCGTTCGGGTGGATGGTCGGGTCGGCGTCGTCGCAGTCCACGAGGCCCTGGGGGCACACGCCGGTCCCGTAGCCGTCGCCGTCCAGATCGCGCAGCGTGTCCTCGTCGACCGAGCCGTCGCAGTCGTTGTCGAGCCCGTCACACGCGTCCACGTCGCCCAGCGGGCGGGCGAGCCCGGAGTAGTCGTCGCAGTCGCAGGGCGCAGCGAGTGGGCAGTCCTCACACGACGGGAACGCATCACCATCGGCATCGAGCCCTGCGCCGTACGGATCCCCGTCGCAGTTCCGATCGACGGGCGCGCAGTCCTCGGCCGCGCCCGGGTGGGTGGCCGGATCCGTGTCGTCGCAGTCGAGCGGCCGGTCGTTCGGGTTCGTACACGAGAGGCTGCCGTTGCAGAACCCGTCGCCGTCGAGATCCTCGCCGGTGAGGACGATGTCCTGCCCGTTGCAGTCCTGGTCGATCGCGTCCCCCGCTACCTCGCGGGCCCCCGGGTAGATGGTGGGGTCCACGTCGTCGCAGTCCGTACACGCCACGACGTACGGGGCCACCGGCAGGCACGCCAGCACCGGCCGGGCTCCGTCGCCGAAGCCGTCGCCGTCGTCGTCGCGGCAGAACACGCTCGCGGCCAGGCCGTCGTCGGCCACGCCGCCGCAGTCGTTGTCCACGCCGTCGCAGACCTCGGGCGACCCGGGGTGGGAGCGGGGATCTGCGTCGTCGCAGTCGCCTGCGGCGGTGGCGAGGCCATCCTCGGCGCAATCGAGGGACGCCGAGGGGCTCGTTTGCGTGACTCCGAACGCGTCGCCGTCCGCGTCCACGAAGCAGTCCTCGAGCCCGTCACAGTCCTGGTCCACACCGTCGGCCGGCAGCTCCGCCGCGCCGTGGAACACGCCTTCGGCGCCGTCGTCGCAGTCGCTCCACGACCAGTCGCCGTCCCCGTCGAGATCAGGGCGGAGGGCGCCCGAGGTGAAGCCCTGGGGGACCGTGCCCACGAGCGCGTCGAGGTCACACGCCCCGGGGAGCCACGTCAGGCCCGGATCGGAGGTGGTGGCCGTGGGCAGGCCCGTAGGGTCGGCGACCTGGAAGACCACGTTCCCCGTGTCGGAGACCGCGGCCGGACCTGCCGCCTTCAGGGCCTCGCCGCCGGCTGCGAACACGGAGTCCGCGACCGTGAGCGAGGCGCCGGTGCGAAGCTCGAGGGCGGTGCCGAAGTCCACGAACGTGCTGGCGCGGACCGTGAACGCGCCGTCGAGCTGCAGGGCGGTCGCGACGCTGCTCACCGCGATGTTGTCGACCGTTCCGACCCCGCAGGTCAGCGCCCACGCGACCGCGCCGGTCCCACAGACCGTGAACACGCGCTCGAGCGCGCAGCTTGTTCCTGTGAGCAGTCCGGGGCGCAACGTGGAGGTGTCGCGGAACGAGATGGCGCCTCCATCCACCTCCGCGAACGACCCCGTACCCGGAATGGACTGTTGGACGTGATCGAAGGAGGTCGACGTGGCCGAGGTGGACCGGAGCGCGTCCCCCTCGATCGTCACGCGCGAGAGCGTGAGACCAGAGTCCGTCGCTGCGATCGCGGGCCCGGTGGCTGCGGCCGCGAGCGTGAGGTCCGACAACACGAGGTCCGAGCGACCCACGACCCAGCCGTCGGCCGACAACACGGTCCCGGGACCTGCGCCAACCAGCTGGACGTCGGCCCGTTCGAGCGCGAACGAGACGGTGTGCACACCTTCGGCGAGCACGAGCGTGAGCCCCACCAGCGACGGCGAAGCCGCCAGCGTGGCGTCGAGGTCTCCGGGCGCCACCACGTCCGTGGCGGTCGCGAGCGTGGCCCACAGCGCGATCAAGCGGCACCCCGCGTAGCGCGGCGACGCAGCACCAGCGCACCCAGCGCCAGCACCCAGGCCCCGAGCGGCGCCCCAGCGCCCGCTGCGCAGCCGCAGCCTTCGTCGTCCTTCACCGGGCCCTCCGGCGGCCCGTCGCCCGTCTCGGGGGCGGCGCAGTCCCCGTCCGCGTCGTCGGCGTCGCCGTCGCAGTCGTTGTCGAGCCCGTCGTCGCAGACCTCGGGCTCACACTCCGGCGGGCACACCGACTCGAGCTCGTCCGTCGTCGGGTCACAGTCGTCGTCCGCGCCATTGCACAGCTCCGGCTGGCCCGGGAAGATCTGGTCGTCGTCGTCGTCGCAGTCGCCGTAGCAGGTGCCGACGCCGTCCGCGTCGAGGTCGAAGCCCTCGTCCAGCCGCCCGTCGCAGTTGTCGTCCTCGCCGTTGCAGACCTCGTCGGCCGAGGGGAACACCTCGGGATCGAGGTCGTCGCAGTCGCCTTCGCACGCGCCGAACGGGTCGCCGTCCGCGTTCACGTTGGTGAGCGACCCGTCGCAGTTCTCGTCGATGTCGTTGCCGCACGTCTCCGCTCGGCCCGGACGGACCGCCGGGTCGAAGTCGTCGCAGTCGCAGTCGGGACCCGCGCACCCCGGGCAGGCCCGCACCCCGTCTTCGTCGAGGTCGAAGCCCTCGTCCACCACCGCGTCGCAGTCGTTGTCGAAGCCGTCGCACAGCTCGGGCGCGCCCGGGCTGGCCACGAAGTCGTCGGGCGCGCCCTCCGGGGGCTCCACCCGGTCCCAACAGTCCCCGTCGCACTCGGAGAAGCCGTCGCCGTCGCGATCGGTGTTGTCGTCCGCGGTCCCGCTGCAGTTGTCGTCGATGCCGTTGCCGCAGGTCTCGACCGCCATCGGGTGCACCACGGACGCCTGGTCGTCGCAGTCGCCTGCGCACACGAGCCACCCATCGCGGTCCACGTCGAACTCTCCGGGCGCGAAGACACCGTCGCAGTCGTCGTCCACGCCGTTGCAGCGCTCCTCGGCGCCCGGGAGGACCGCCGGATCGCCGTCGTCGCAGTCCTGGGGCCAGCGCGCCCCGTCGCCGTCGAGGTCCGCGCCCTGCTCGATGTCGTCGTCCACGGCGCCGTCGCAGTCGTTGTCGACCCCGTCCGGCAGCTCCGGCGCGCCGGGGTGGTCCTGGCGGCGCGTGTCGTCGCAGTCGGCGTCGGCGGTCGGGTCGTCGGCGGGGCCGTCGCACCGACCGTCTCCGTCGAGGTCCTCCCCACCGCCGCCGCAGAAGCCGTCACCGTCCGCGTCCTGGTCGCCCGAGGGCGGGCCGTCGGTGCCGTCGCAGTTCTGGTCGAGGCCGTCGACGTCCCGATCCGCGGCGAACGGGCGAATCGCTGGGTCACCGTCGTCGCAGTCCGCGAGGCCTCCCGAAAGACTGCACGAGACGTCGGCGTACCAGCCGTCCCGGTCGGCGTCGACGTCGAGTCCCTCGTCCAGGAGCCCGTCACAGTCGTCGTCCGCGGCATTGCAGCGTTCGAACGCGCCGGGGAACGCGCGCGGATCGGCGTCGTCGCAGTCGGCGACGCCTCCGCCACAAGAGCCGACGGAGACGAAGCCGTCGCCGTCGGCGTCCACGTCGAGCCCTTCGTCGGGCGCGCCGCTGCAGTCCTGATCGACGCCGTCACACACCTCGGTGCCGCCGGGGTTCACGCCGGGGTCACCGTCGTCGCAGTCGCCGGGCAGCAGGCCCGCAGCGCAGCTCGGCGCGTCGCAGAACCCGTCACCGTCGGCGTCCGCGCCCGTGCAGGGCAGGCCCACGCCGTCGCAGTTGT
>JBIKWC010000144.1:0-17061 GCA_044356535.1 Myxococcota bacterium | reverse complement strand
GCGCTCGCCACCACGTCGGCCGCGAACGGGTTGAACATCCACAACAGCAGGGGGCCGTCGGGGAACGGCTGCTCCGCGGCGTCTCCGTGGAGCAGGTGCACGGGAGCGCGCGCATGGTGGCCGAACGCCGCCGCGTTGCGCAGCGCCACCACATGCAGCGCAGCGCGGTGCTCCACGCCGACGACCGCCCGGAACGGACGCTGGCTGGCCAGCAACACGACGCGACCCTTTCCCGAGCCGAGGTCGACGAAGGTGAGGTCCTGCAGGGGCACCGGGACGGCGTCCAGCGCCCCGTGCAGCACCGGCGGAGGCGTGGGCTCGTAGTTCAAGAGGTCGTACCAGTGGGTCTCGGTGCCGTAGCGCTCATCGAACGCCCGCCCGTCGGGATCGGGATCCCGGAACGGGTCGAGGAGCCGCTCCCACAGCCCTGCCACGCGCCCTCCGGCGCCAGTGTGCCACCGACCGGTCAGGGGAGGCGCGTCTTCTGCAGCTTCCCCATCGCGTTGCGCGGGAGCGCGTCCACGAAGTACACCTCCCGGGGCCGCTTGTGGGCGGCGAGCTGCGCGGCGACGTGCGCCACGAGCTCGCCTTCGGTGACGGCCTCGCGCCGGACCACGTAGGCCACGATGCGCTCGCCCAGGTCGTCGTCGGGCCGGCCCACGACCGCCGCCTCCGCTACGGCCGGGTGCGCGAGCAGCGCGTCCTCCACCTCTCCGGCGCCCACCTTGTAGCCGCCGGTCTTCAGCAGGTCGGTCGCGCGGCGCCCCACGATCCGCAGCCGCCCCTCCGCGTCGGCGGTGGCGAGGTCTCCGGTGCAGAACCAGCCGTCGCGCACCACGGCGGCGGTCGCCTCGGGTCGGTTCAGGTACCCCGCGAACACCGACGGCCCGCGGACCCACACCTCCCCGAGCGCGTCGGGCGCTGCGTCACCGCCGTCGTCGTCCACCCGGCGCACCTCGACGCCGGGCACCGGTCGGCCCACGGTCGCTGCTTCACTGGGACGCGCAGCGGCGACGATGAGGGTCTCGGTGAGCCCGTAGCGTTCGATGACCGTGCGCCCGGTCCGCGCCTGCACCCGATCTCGGTCGACCGCAGACAACGCCGCAGAGCCCGACACCAGGAGCCGCGCCCGCTCCAGCCCCGCGAGCGCAGCGGGAGCATCGGAGCGCGACAGGCGGTGGATCATCGTCGGGACCGAGAACAACACGGTCGAGTCGTCGCACAGCGCCGCGCCCAGGGCCTCCGGCGAGAACGGCGTCACCCAGCGCAGCGCGCTCCCGTTGCGGAGGACGCCGAACCACCCCAGGACCAGCCCGTGGACGTGGAACAGGGGGAGCGCGTGGACCACGGTGTCGGCGGCGGTCCAGCCCCACACGGCGGCGAGGCCATCCAGGTTGGTGGCCACGTTGCGGGCCGTGAGCACCGCGCCCTTCGGCGGCCCCGTGGTGCCCGACGTGTACAGGATCAGCACCGGCGCGTCGTCCACGCTCCGCAGAGGCGGCGCTTCGTCGCGCTCCGGGGCGTCCAGCGGCAGCGACGGCAGCCCGAGCCCCGCCGTCCGATTCGGCGGGCCGAGCACGACCGCGGGACGGGCGTCGGCCAGCACATGTGCAAGCTCCGAGGCGCCGGCGGCAGGGTTGAGGGGGACGCTCACGAGCCCCGCTGCAGCGTGCGCCGCGAGGGCCACGGCGGTGGCCACCCCAGGCTCGGTGAACACGGCGATGCGCGCGCCCGGCGCGAGCTCCGGCAACCGCGCCAGGTGCCCCGCCATCCGGCGCGCCAGCTGGTCGGCGGAGAGCCCGACGTCTCCCACCCGCAGCACCTCGCGCGCTCCGCAGAGCGCCGGGAACAACAAACTCACCGCCGCCGGCGCGTGAGCAGCGGGAACAGCAGGCCGGGCAGGAGCAACATGGGCAACGTCGGCGCCGTCTGGCAGCCGCAGCCGCTCTTCTCTTCCTTCGGGATCACCGGATCGAGGTCGAGGCAGTCCTCGTCGGTGCGGGCGTCGCAGTTGTTGTCGAGGCCGTCGCAGAACTCCTCGGCGCCCGGGTGGACCCAGCCGTCGCTGTCGTCGCAGTCCTCGGGCTCGGAGAAGCCGTCGTGGTCGAGATCGTCGCCCAGGTCGTCGTCGGCGCCCGGGTACACGGTGTCGTCGGCGTCGTCGAGGTCGCCGCCCTCTTCGCTGAACCCGTCGCCATCGTCGTCGGACACGTCGGTGTCCTCGTCGACGTCGCCGTCGCAGTCCTGGTCGACGCCGTCCGGATCCTCGTCGGCGCCGGGGTGCAGGCCGTCGTCGCTGTCGTCGCAGTCCCCGTCCTCTTCGGTGTAGCCGTCGCCGTCGTCGTCACCACACTCGGTGTCCTCGTCGATCAGCGTGTCGCAGTCCTGGTCGACGCCGTCGCACACCTCGATCGCCGCCGGGTTGATGCTCGGGTCCGCGTTGTCGCAGTCGCCCGCGGGCTCCGTGTACCCGTCGTAGTCGTTGTCGGCGATGCCGCCGTCGGTGTCGCCGTCGCAGTCTTCGTCCACGCCGTTGCCGGGCACGTCGACCGCGGTGGGGTTGATGCCGTCGTCGTCGTCGTTGCAGTCGCCCTGGTCCTCGGTGACGCCGTCGCCGTCTTCGTCGGAGCAGCTGGTCCCCTCGTCGAACAGCGTGTCGCAGTCGTCGTCGCGCCCGTTGCAGGCCTCCTCGGCTGCCGGGTTCACGGTGTCGTCGGCGTCGTTGCAGTCGCCGCCGGTCTCGGTGAAGCCGTCGCCGTCGTCGTCCGCGGAGCTCGTGCCGTCGTCCACCACGCCGTCGCAGTCCTCGTCCACGCCGTCGGCCGTCTCGGGCAGGTTGGGCGCGCGGCCGTCGTCGTTGTCGGCGCAGTCGCCGTCGCAGGTGCTGACGCCGTCACCGTCCCGATCCTGGGTGTCGAGGGTGTCGTCGCCGTCGTCGCAGTCGGTGCAGGACCAGTCGCCGTCGCCGTCGAGGTCCACCGCGGACGCGTCGAGCGGGCACGGGTCGCAGGCGTCGGCGAGGCCGTCGAGGTCGTCGTCCTGGAGGTCGTCTTCACCCGGGCAGGTGTCGCAGGCGTCGCCGACGCTGTCGACGTCGATGTCCTGCTGGCCGGGGTTGGCGCTGGCGACGCAGTTGTCGCACACGTTGCCGTACCCGTCGCCGTCCACGTCGGTCTGCGCCGTGTTCGCGATCGCGCTGCAGTTGTCGCAGGCATCCTCGATGCCGTCGCCGTCGCCGTCGGTGCCGGAGTTGCAGGGGTCGCACTCGTCGCCCGTGCCGTCGCCGTCGGTGTCGGCCTGGGTCGGGTTGGCGGCGGCGACGCAGTTGTCGCAGCTGTTGCCCCAGCCGTCGCCGTCGTTGTCGGTCTGGAGCGAGTTCGCGATGGTCGGGCAGTTGTCGCACCCGTCCTCGGTGCCGTCGCCGTCGGTGTCGGTCCCCGAGTTGCAGGAGTCGCAGGCGTCGCCGTCGCCGTCGCCGTCAGAGTCGATCTGCGTGGGGTTGGCGGTGTTGACGCAGTTGTCGCACAGGTCGCCGTCGCCATCGCTGTCTGCGTCGAGCTGGGTCGTGTTCGCGAGCGCTGGGCAGTTGTCGCAGGCGTCCTCGATCGTGTCGCCGTCGGCGTCGGTCCCGGACAGACAGGCGTCGCACACGTCGCCGGTGCCGTCGCCGTCGCTGTCGACCTGGGTCGGGTTGGCGACCGTGGGGCAGTTGTCGCAGGCGTTGCCGTCGGCGTCGGCGTCGCCGTCCGCCTGGTTGGCGTTCGGGATGTCGATGCAGTTGTCGCAGGCGTCGCCGTCCGCGTCGCCGTCCTGGTCGGCCTGGTCGGAGTTGGAGACCGTGAGGCAGTTGTCGCAGAGATCGCCCTGCGCGTCGCCGTCGCCGTTGAGCTGGTCGGTGTTGGGCGTGGAGACGCAGTTGTCGCAGGCGTCGCCGACGGTGTCGGTGTCGTCGTCCTCCTGGCCCGCGTTCGCCAGGAACCTGCAGTTGTCGCACAGGTTGCCCACGCCGTCGCCGTCGTCGTCGGGCTGGGAGGCGTTGGGGTTGTCGGGACAGTTGTCGCAGACGTTTCCGACGCCGTCGCCGTCGCCGTCGTTCTGGTTCGCGTTGGGGTCGGTCGGGCAGTTGTCGCACAGCCGCGGCGTGCCGTCGCCATCGTTGTCGGCCGGGTGGAAGAACACGTCGTCGCAGTCCGTGCCGCCGCAGGCCACGTCCTGGTAGTTGTCGCCGTCGTCGTCGCAGCAGAACGGCCGCGAGAAACACTCGGGATCTTCGCAGTCGACGAGGAAGTTCCCGTTGTTGTCGACGCCGTCGTCGCAGTCTTCGGGGCAGACGGGGTCGGCGGCGCAGTCGTTGTCGATGCAGTCGATGTCGCCGTCGCCGTCGTTGTCGACGTTGTCGTCGCAGTCCTCGGGGCAGCCGCCGGTGTTCTCGGTGAACTTGATGTCGAACGTGCCCGTGCCGCCGAAGGCCTCGACGACGATGTAGTAGGTCTGCCCGGCGAGGGCCGTGAACGTGACGCTGTCGTTGTTGGTCTGGGCCTGGGTGGAGCCGTCGAGGCACTGCTCCTGGTCGCAGTCGCCCTCGAGCACGTAGATGTCGTGGTCGGTCGACATGTTGTCGAGCTCGAACGTGACGGAGCCCGTGACGTTCGGCGAGAACGAGTAGATGCGCTCCCGCGCGCGCTGCAGGATGTTCCCGAACGGGGTTCCGCAGTCGTAGTAGTCCATCACGTCGGTGCCGCCGACCGTGGTCTGGCCGATGAGGTCGGAGCTGCACGACAGCTCCATGAAGATGTCGGTCGCGATGTCGCAGGCCTCGGGGCACCCGGCCTGGATGCGGTACTCCTGCACCGAGCTCCCGAGGATGTTCGTGGCCCGGTCGACCCACAGGTAGTAGGTGCCGCCGTCCGCGACCCACGAGGTGTGTTCGTCGTTCGAGCCGCTGCGGGTGCTGGAGTCGGTGCAGGTTCCCCCACCGCAGGCCCCGTCGACGATGAACAGGTCCAGCGGGTTGTTGAAGGTGACGACCTGGTCGAGGTCGACATACACCCGCTGACCAGCCGGTGGCGTGAACTCGAACACCTGGTCGCCGCCGCCGTAGTTGGCGCCGCACGGGTAGCTGCCGCGGTCGTTGGTGCCGTCCGTACCGCCCCCGGAGAGCCGCGTGGAGGTGGCGTTGCAGCTCAACACGTACGGGGCGGCGCAGGTCTGGGCGCGCGCGGAGGTGGCCAGCAACCACAGGGAGAGCATCGGGGAGCCTCGTTCGGAGCCTGGCTTCGGGGCGATCCGAAGCTGCGGGCCCCGAGCTTAGCACGCCGTCCCGGCCGTCGCAGGCTCCGCTTCTGCCCACCCCGGGCTCCAGTCGACGCCGCCCGGACCCACCTGGACCCCGCCGAACCGCCCGGCCTGGACCGGGCAGGCCAGCTCGCGGCTCGCTGCCCACGCCGCGCCCGCGGAGGTCACCGAGACCTGGACCCGCAACCTGCCGGGTCCCGTGGTCACCCGCGCGGGATCGCGCGCCACCAGGGTGAGCGGCCCCACCAGGGCTCCGCTGGGGACCAGCACCTCGAGCTCGTGTTCCCCGCGCTCTCCGACGAACCAGACCCGGGCCGTCGCGTCGCGGAAGGGTCGGCCCAGCCCCAGCCGCACCCGGAACCGGACCACCGGCACCGCGTCGATCTCCCCACCGAGCGCTCGCTCGGCGATCTCGAGGGGGAGGAGCTGCAGCTGGTGGCCGCGGAAGGCCAGGGCGCCGCTGCCGGCCAGCGCGACGAGACCCACCACCCCCAGCGCGGCGTCGCCTGCCAACGGCGTCGCCAGCGTCGCGAGTCCGGCTGCGAGGGCGGCGAGGGCACCAGCGCCGAACCAGCTCGCGGGGCGGAGCCGCGTGGCGATCGGGTCGAGGGGCGAAGGATGCAATGGACGGCCCCGTGCGACGTACCCGGATCCCGGGGCTTCCCCGGGGCAGTCGTCGGGAGTACCTTGTCGACCGGTGCCGGTCCACACGGGCGGCCCGGGAACGTGGGAGGAGGTGGGATGAATCTCTGGGACACCCTGAAGAAGCACGCTGGCGCGCAGTTCCTCGAGGTCATCGACTGGACGGACTCGACGAAGGACACGCTGGTCTACCGCTACCCGACCTTCAACCAGGCGATCACCAGCCAGTCGAAGCTCGTCGTGCGCGAAGGACAGGCGGTGGCCTTCGTGTCCGAGGGTCGGTTGTCCGAGGTGTTCCCGCCCGGCTCGTACGACCTCGACACCAAGAACGCGCCGATCATGCGGTTCTTCCAGTCGATCATGTACAAGCTCGAGGAGCCGTACAAGGGCGACATCTACTTCGTCAAGACGGGGCAGGTCCTGGAGAACGGCTGGGGCACCTCCACCCCCGTGATGCTCCGCGACGCCGAGTTCGGCCCGGTCCGGATCCGCGCGTACGGCATCTTCAGCTACAAGATCACCGATCCGGCGATGTTCATCCGGCAGATCGTGGGCACGGACGGCCTGTTCACGACCGACGAGATCAACGGTCAGCTCAAGAAGAAGCTCGTGGGCTCGCTCGCCCAGGTGATCGGCAAGTCGAAGATCGCGATCCTCGACCTCGCCTCGTCCTACCAGGACCTCGGAGACCAGCTCCGCGACCAGCTCAACCCCACGTTCCAGGAGTCGTACGGCATCTCGCTGACCGACTTCACGATCCAGAGCATCAGCCTCCCCGAGGAGGTCGAGAAGGCGCTCGACACCCGCACGAAGATGGGCCTGCTCGGCAACCTCGACGCGTACACGCAGCTCAAGGCGGCGGACGCGATCGAGCTGGCGGCGAAGAACCCGGGCATGGGCGGGCTCGCAGCGAACATGGGCGTGGGCTTCGGCCTGGGCAACCAGGTGGGCGCGCAGCTCGGCCGGGCCCAGCAGTTCGGGGGCCAGTTCAACCCGAACCAGGGGATGATGGGCGCGCCCGCCGCCGCTCCCCCGCCGCCGCCGGCCATGGAGCTGTGGCACTACAACGGCGCTTCGGGCCAGGCCCAGCTCGGTACGGCCGACGTGGTCGCGCGGGTCGCCGCCGACCCGAACGGCAGCCACCTCGTCTGGAAGCCTGGGTTCGCCGCGTGGAAGTCGTTCCGCGAGGTGCCGGAGATCGCCGCCGCGTTGCCCCCGCCGCCGGTGGCTGCGCCGCCTCCGCCCCCCATGCCCGCGCAGTACCACTACGCCGGACCGTCGGGCCAGGGTGTGAAGTCGCTCGACCAGGTGGTCGCCGAGGTCCAGGCCAACCCGGGAGCCGCCCACCACGTCTGGCAGAACGGCTGGGCCGGGTGGAAGAGCGCCGCCGAGGTGCCGGAGATCGCCGCGAAGCTCGGTCCGCCGGGCCCGCCGCCGCCCCCGCGCTGACCCGGTGTTCCCGCTCTGGGTCCCGGCGTGCTGAAGCCGTTGCTCCCGGCGTACGACGTCGCGGAGTGGCGGCGTCTGCCGTTCCCGGAGCGGCTCCGCATGGTGTGCCTCGCGTGGGCCGATCAGGGCTACGGCAGCCCGGCCGGCGTGTACCTGCTGTACCTCGCGAAGCTCGCGTTCTACGTGTTCGGGTGGGCCTGGTGGTGCACGGCGGGCACGGGGTGGCACCTCGCCGACCTCGGGACCTGGTGGGCCCACGACACCGCGTTCGCCAAGTTCGTGGCGTGGACGCTGCTGTTCGAGGGTCTGGGGCTGGGCTGCGGGAGCGGGCCGCTCACCGGTCGGTACCTGCCGCCCGTCGGGCCGGTGTTGTACTTCCTGCGCCCGGGGACCACGAAGCTGCCGCTGGTTCCGTTCCCGGTGCTGGGTGGGCACCAGCGCACCGTCGTGGACGTGGTCGGCTACGCCCTCGCCCTCGGGCTCCTGGTACGGATGTTGGCGGCGCCCGCCGTCACGCCCGACCTCATCTGGCCGTTCGTCGTGCTGCTCCCGGTGCTCGGGCTCCTGGACAAGACGTTGTTCCTGGTGTTCCGTGCAGAGCACCACTGGTCGGTGCTGGTGTGCCTGCTGTTCCCCGACGCGCTCCCTGCAGCGAAGGTCGTGTGGATGGCGGTGTGGTGGTGGGCGGCGACGAGCAAGCTGAACGCGCACTTCCCGGCGGTCATCGGCGTGATGGCCAGCAACTCGCCGTTCTCCCCTCGGTGGTGGAAGCGCCGGATGTACGTCTCCTTCCCCGACGACCTGCGCCCCTCGCGGCTCGCGGCGATGTTGGCGCACACGGGTACGGCGTTCGAGTACGGGTTCCCGCTGGTGCTGCTGTTGTCGTCCGGCGGGCCCGTGACGCAGGCCGCCCTGGTGGTGGGGACGGTGTTCCACCTCTTCATCCTGTCGCAGGTGCCGATGGGGGTCCCGCTCGAGTGGAACGTGATCATGATCTACGGCGCGTGGGTGTTGTTCGGCGTCCACGCCGACGTCCCCGCGTGGTCCGTGTCGTCGCCCCTGCTCGTGGCGTGGCTGGTGGGGTTCCACCTGGTGCTCCCGACGTACGGCAGCCTCTTCCCGGAGCGCGTGTCGTTCCTGCTGGCCATGCGCTACTACGCAGGCAACTGGGCCACCACGGTGTGGTTGTTCCGCAAGGACGACGCTGGCAACAGCGCCTCCGCGAAGCTCGACCAGCTCGTGAAGTGGTCGCCTGCGGTCGGTCGGCAGCTCTCGGTGTTGTACGACGCCCCCACCATCGAGGCCCTGCTGTCGAAGATCCTGGCGTTCCGCGCCATGCACCTGCACGGCCGAGCCATCCGCGACCTCGCGGTGCGCGCCGTCCCCGACGTAGACCGGTACGAGTGGCTCGACGGCGAGGTGGTGGCAGGCCTGGTGGTGGGCTGGAACTTCGGCGAGGGGCACCTGCACGGCGCGCAGCTCCTGGCCGCGGTGCAGGCGCAGATTGGGTTCGCGCCCGGGGAGCTGCGGGTGGTGATGCTGGAGTCTCAGCCGCTCCACCGCGCCGTCCACCAGTGGACGATCGCCGACGCCCACGACGGTGTGCTCGCGACCGGGGAGGTCGCCGTCCGCGACCTGCTCCCGCTGCAGCCCTGGCCTGCGCCGGGCGAGCCGAGCCCCCTCCGCTCCTAGGCCGCGAGCGCCTGCTCGAACCGGGAGAACAGGGCGAGGCCCTGGTCGGCGTCCGGGAGCCCCAGGGGCGCGCGGATCGCGGCTGGCAGCGGCGCGGCGAGCTCGCGGCGGAGGGCCTCCCTGGCGGCGTTCGCGGCGTCCACCAGCTCGGACCGGAGCGCGTCGTCGGCGACACCGTCCACCCAGGCGGCGATGCGCAGCGACAAGGCGGCGTGCCCGAGCTCGTCGTCGGCGACAGCAGCGAGCGTGGCGGCGACCTCCGGGTCGGTCGCGGTGCGGGCCTGCCAGGCCCCGAGGGCGGCGCCCCAGGCCTCGCGGACGCAGCCCTCGACGGCGTTGTCGAGCGCGAAGGCGCGGAGACCCCGCAGCGGGAGGGGCGCGACCGCTCGGGGGAGCGGTTCGCGGCCGTAGCGGTGCGCCAGCGCGGACATCTGCACGACGTGGCGTCGCTCGTCGTCCGCGGCGTCGCGGGCGTCCTGTACGAGGGTTTTGGGGGCGCCGAACGCCTCGAGCTCGGTGACCAGACGCTCGAACGCGGGCACGGCGGCCGCCTCGAGCTCGGCTGCGCGCGCGAGCCACGCCCCGACGCTGGTGTCGCTCGGCGCGGCGGCCGCGAGCCCGGGAGGCCGGCGTCCGATGCACGCCATGCTCCGGTCGATCACGTCCTCGGAGACCTCGTCGATGGCACCGTCCTCGGTGACGTGCCACAACGTGCGGACGCGGACGATCGGGGCGCAGATCGACCGGTAGGAGGTGGTCACCACGTCGAACCCGCCGTCGGGGCTCACGCGTTGCGCGCCCTGCTCGAGGTCGCCGCAGGTCACGGACTGGTCACCCGCCCACGCCAACGACAGGGCCTCGTCGGGGTTGTCGATGGTGCCGAGGAGCTCGCCCACCTCCCCGCGCCCGACCCAGCTCCGAGCGTCGTCTCCGGCGGTGGACAACAGGTGGGAGGTGAAGTCGAGCTCGCCTTCGAGGGTCGCGACCGCTGCGGCGCACGCGTCGGGATCGGTGGCGCCCGAACACGGCGCACCGAGCTCGTCGGACACCTCCGCTGGGCTGTCGGCGCCGGCTGTCGCGAGCCGCAGCCAGTCGGGCGGCGCCGCAGGTTCGAGGGAGGCCAGCGGCGTCCACGCGCCTGCGGTGCAGGTGGGGAGCTCCCAGGTGTCGTCGGGCCACTCTCCGCCGGCGCAGCCGGGTGCGGCCACGGCCAGGGTGAGGGCGAGGGTGATGCGGCGCTTGAGCGCTGGGGTGGTCATCGGGTGTCTCCGCGTGCCCCGCTGCCTCCCTCACCGTAGCACCGCGGCTCCCCACGCGGCATCACTCCGTGGGGGTGGTCGGAACAGCCGGCGCGGTACCCCACGGCCGCCGATCACGGAAGTCAAAGCCCAACATTCGCGTCTTGCTCTGGCTGGCCCAGCGCACGTTCGTCGCGCCGTAGACCAGGCAAAGATCAGGGCTGAACCTGCAGAATCACTTGTGACGGAAGACGATCCGACCCTTGGTGAGGTCGTAGGGGCTGACGGCGACGGTGACCTTGTCGCCGAGGACGACACGGATCCGGTAGCGCCGCAACTTGCCGGCGAGGTGGGCGTGCACGTCGGTGTTGGCGTCCGTCTGGACGAGGAAGTGGCCGCCGGGGAACACTTCCTTGATGATACCCTCGATTTCGATCAGGTCGTCCGATGCCAAGCGCGCTCCTGCAAGGGGCCCAAGGTAACCCGATGCACGATCGGTGCCAGGGAGGTCGGCGAGGGTCAGCCTTCGTGGTCTTCCGGCGTGACGTGACCTTTCCGGGGCGCCTCCGCGGGCCAGATGGTGTGGGCCTCCCGGCGGAACGACTCGAACGTGCCGGCCTCGATGTGCTCGCGCATCTTCGCCGTGAACTGGTGGAACCAGGCGATGTTGTGTACCGACACCAGCGTCGCCGCGAGGATCTCCCCCACCCGGAACAGGTGGTTCAGGTACGCCCGGCTGAAGGTGGCGCACGTGCTGCACGTGCAGGTGGGGTCGATCGGGTACATGTCCGACCGGTACCGGCTGTCGGTGAGGCGCACGCGGCCGCGCCAGGTCCACGCCACCCCGGAGCGTGCGTGGCGCGTCTGGATGACGCAGTCGAACATGTCGATCCCGCAGGCGACGCCCTCCACGAGGTCGACGGGGCGGCCGACGCCCATCAGGTACCGCGGGCGGTCCTCGGGCAGGTGCGGCATCGTCCAGTCCAGCACCTCCACCATCGTCTCGTGGCCCTCGCCGACGGAGAGCCCGCCGATCGCGTAGCCGTCGAAGCCGATCTCGCGGATCTGTTCGGCGCTCTTGCGCCGCAGGTCGGGCCAGAACCCGCCCTGCACGATGCCGAACAGGGACTGATCGGTCCGCTCGTGCGCGGCCTTGGAGCGTGCCTCCCAGCGCGTCGTCCGGGACACGCTCTCGTCGGCGTAGGCCTTCTCGGTGCCGTACGCGAGGCACTCGTCGAACACCATCGCGATGTCCGCGCCCAGCGCCTGCTGGATCTCCATCGACCGCTCGGGCGTGAGGATCGTGGGCTTTCCGTCCACCTCGTACCGGAACTTCACGCCCTCCTCGTCGACCTCCTTCTCGAGCGAGAACACCTGGAACCCGCCGCTGTCCGTCAGGATCGGGAGCCCGATGCCCATGAACTGGTGGAGGCCGCCCGCCTTGGCGACGAGCTTCTCGCCCGGGCGCTGGGACAGGTGGTACGTGTTCGCGAGCACGATCTGGGTGCCAGTGCCCTCCAGGAGCTTCGGGTGCACCGAGCGGATCGCGCCCTGGGTCCCCACGGGCATGTACAGCGGCGTCTTGACGGTGCCGTGGGCCAGCTCGAAGGTCGTGGCCCTGGCCCGCCCGTCGGTGGCGTCGACCCGAAACGGGATCTCGCGCATGTTCGCACCTCGCCCCGCCGTTCCCGCCGGGTTGCTGGGGCGCGGTGTCGGCCCCCGGACCGACTCTGCTATCCTCCTGCGTGATGCCAGCGCTCGACCCCGCGTCCAGAACCCCCGTCGCCGAAGGTGACCCACTCGCCGCGTGGACCGCTGCAGAGCTCCTGGAGACGAGGGGAGACCTCTCCATCCTCCGCGCGAGCGGAGACATCCCCGCGCGCGTCGGCGTGTTCCGGTACCGGGGCTCGGAGCCCCTCCCGCGGTTCCTCGAGCACCTCAAGTCGGACGGGGATCGGTGGCGCACCCTCCGTCACCCGAACCTCATGCCCACGCTCGAGACGGGCCGGCTCCCGTCGCAGATCACCTGCTACTGGGCGCAGGAGGAGGTCCCGGGTACTTCGCTGGCGGATCGGCTGGCCATCCACCCGCTGATCGCGCCCGACCACGCGCTGGCGATCGCGCGGCAGGTGGGCACCGCCCTCACCGGGGTGCACCGCGCCGAGCTGCTCCACGGCGACATCGGCGCCCACAACGTGTTCCTGGTGGACTCCCGGGACCGGCCGCGCCTCGCGTGGGGCGGGCTGGCCGTCCGGCTCGAGTCGGCTGGCATGGACGCCGGCCGTACGGGGCCGCGCCTCACCGGGACAGCCCCGGAGATGCTCACGGGCAAGGCGTTCGGCCCGCCCTCCGACGTGTTCGGCCTGTGTGCGCTGCTGTACCGCATGTTGTCGGGGCAGGCGGCGTGGACGGTGCGCCGCGGAGGCGCTCTCCCGGGGGTCACGAGCACGGAGCCGCTGCCGTCGCTGCCCGAGTGGGTGTCCCCCGACGTGGCGCGCCTGCTCTCGGACGGACTCCAGCGCGACCCGGGTCGGCGGCCCGATCTGTTCGAGCTCGTCGATCGGATCGAGGACTACGAGAACGGCCTGCGTGGGCTCCCGGTGCCGCTCGGCACGTGGTCCCCGACGACCACCCCGTCGCCCGATTCCTCGGCCACCCCGCCCACGGTGAGCCGCACCGTGGAGCCCCTGATCCGGCAGGACAACGACTTCGACCCCACCCTCGCCAACACACCGCCCTCGGTCACCCGGCCGCCCGAGGCCGTCCCGGCGGTGGGCATCACCGGCTCGTCCGTGCCCGCCGGTGCGCGATCCCTGACCCCGGCGTCGCTCGGCCACAGCCACAGCGCGCGGTCACCGCGCATCGAACTGCCCCCGGCACCGTCCCCGATGCTGGTGCCGGCGTCGATCCTGGCGGCCGCGGTGCTGCTCGGCCTGTTCCTGTTTGCTGGGCTCTGGCTGTTCGCTCCACCCACGCGGCCCGACGCCCGCCCGATCGCTGCGACCCCAACGCCCGCACCGACCGAGGCCGCTTCGCCCGTCGTCGTCGCAGGGACGGTGGCGCCCCCCGTGAAGGCGGGTCCCGCCATCCTCACGCTCGTCACCGAGCCAGCGGCCGCAGAGGTGTGGGAGGACGGTGCGTTCGTGGCTCTGACCCCCGCGGACATCGTGCTGGAACCAGCGTCGGGGGGTCGCGACCGGGTGTTCGAGCTGCGGTTGTCCGGCCACCAGGTGCACACGGTCCGCCAGCCCTTCTCCGAGGTCGACGTGCGGCATTCGGTCACGCTGCGCCCGATCCCGAAGCCCGCTCCCGCGCCCACGAGCGCACCCGGCCCCAAGCCGACGCCCAAGAACCCCAAGCCCGACCTCGGCATCAAGGTGGAGCGCTGACCGTGATCGCCTTGTGTCTGTGGGCCAGCGCCGCCTTCGGGGCCGACGTGGCCGAGGAAGCCGACCACCTGTTCCAGCTCGGGATCCGGGACTACTCCGACGGGGACTACGAGAGCGCTCTGGCGCACCTCCTCGCCTCGTTCCGCCTCGTCCCGAACCGCAACGTCGAGTTCAACATCGCGCGCGTGTACGAGCAGCTCGGCAAGCTCGACCTCGCGTGGCGGCACTACCACGAGTACGTCCTGGGAACGCCCGACCCCACCGCGCGTGCGGACGGTGAGGCAGCGCTCGCCCGCCTCGACAAAGACGTGGCGCGGGTCAAGGTCACGTCGAGCCCGTCGGGCGCCACGGTGTTCGTGGGGCGCGTGGACCTCGGTCCCCACGGAGTCACCCCCATCACCCTGGCGTTGCCCGCAGGAAAGCGTTCGATCGTCCTCGATCTCGACGGCTATGTCCGGGCCGAGACGACGGCCGAGCTGGTCACGGGGAAGGAGTCCCGCACCGCGGTGGAGCTGCTGCCAGCGCCGGCGCTCCCTTCCGACGCAACCAAGGCGCCGTTCCTCGCGGTCGTGCGGGCGGGCGCCGAGGTGGTGGTCACGGTGGACGAGTCGAGCTGTGCCCTGCTGCCGGCGCGCGTGCAGGGGGCCGGCGCGGTCCGGCCCGGGTCCTGGAACCCCGCCGAGGTCGCGCCGGGCTCGGTCCTCGCGGCCCTGGGGCCCCTCCCGCCGCTGTCGCTCGACGTGACCGTCCGAGGCCTCACCACCCGGACGGAGCTCGCGCGCGTGCGCCAGGGCATGTTGCTGGACGAGGCGGCCGCGCTGCGTACCTGGGTGTTCGACCGCTGCACACCCATGGACCCGCGCGCGCCGGGCGTCGGGCTCGCTGCGGGGCTGGCTGCGTTGTCACCTGGGGTGCGCCAGGAGGCCGTGGCCGTGTTCGCCGAGTGGGCCGCCACCCGCGGCGGGGGCGACGTGCTCAAGGCGTCGGCTGCGTGTGTGTCGGGCGAATGCGCCGCGCTCGTCGCGTCGCTCGTCGCGAAGTAGCGGACTCGCTCAGCGCGAGGCGCGCAAGTCCCGCTCGGCCCGCAGCGCCACGGTCGACAACCCCTCGCGGGTGTCCGCGGCGCCCATCAGCACCTGGATGCTCTTGAGGATCATCTCGCGGGAGGCTTCTTCCTTGAAGTGGTCGGTGATCACGGAGACCCGCTCGAGCGCGAGGTCGCGGGCGCAACCAGGGAGCGCGACCAGCAGCTCCCCGCGCTCGAGCTCCCCGTAGAGGTCCGCGCGGCGGAGGTGGCGACCGAACAGGCGCATCAGGAGCTGGCGCGCTGCGTACAACACGCTCGGCCCGAACTGTTCGTGCGCGGCGCGCAGGCCGTCGAGCTCCACGAGCACCACGGACAACACGTCCCCGCTGCGCGAGGCCTTCGACAGCTCGGCGTCGAGCGCGTCGAGCACGCCGAGGCGGTTGGGCAGCCCGGAGACGGGATCGCGCTCCCAGGGCAGCGAGAGCACGCGCAGGATCCGGTCGCGGATGCGCTGCGCCGCCTGCAGGGGCTGCGCGTCGGTGCGCATCACGTCGTCGACGCCGATGTTGCGGAGCGCTGCGGGGTCGTCCGGGCGCCCGGTGACGAGGATCGGCAGGTGGTTGCACCGCGGGTGGGTGCGCACGAGCTGCGCGAGCGTGAGCGCCGACTGGCCACCCACCCGCGCCCCCATGACCACCGCTTTCGGGGTGCCGCGCTCGAGCGCGACGGCGAGCTCGTTCGGGTCGGTGCCCACCACCGCCGCCAGCCCGACCTGCTCCATCGACTTCGCGAGGGCCTCCCGGGAGGGGTCCGGGTCGGCCAGGAGCAGCACCTCGAGCACGTCTTCTGCTGGCTGTCCGCGCCACCGGGCGAAGCGGGTGACGTCGCGCAGGGCGAAGGGGTGAGCCAGGAACCCGTGCGCCCCTGCAGCCATGGCCGCTGCGCGCTGCTCCCAGGAGTTCGTGGGGCCGTGTACCAGCACGGGGAACCGCTCGCGCGACACGAGCTGCGCTACGGCGTCGACCGCGGCGATCGGCAGCGCGACCGCCGACGGTTGCTCCGTGTGCAGGCCGGCCGCGAAGCCCTGGAGGTCGTCGAACAGCTTGACTGGCTCGCAGCAGAGCCGGGCGTCCTGCAGGAGCTGCTCGGCCATCGCGGCGTCGGCGCCGACCACCACCAGCGGCCCGAACCGCAGCCGGCCCCCCACGTGGCGGATCGCGTTGGCGACCCGCCGCAGCGCGCGGACCCCGATCGTCGACTGCTCGAGCTCGTCGGCGGCGTCGTTCGCGGCGCGGGTGACGCTCTGCAGCGCCAGCGTCTCGGCGGTCTGCGCCATCTTGCGGAGCTCGTACGCGACCGAGTCCTGCGCGTCCGGCTCTTCGGCGAGCAACTGCGAGAACTCGGCGAGCGACGACGCGACCTGGACGAGGAACACCTGTTGGTGTCGCTCGTTGGCGCTGCGTCGCCGGCTTCGGGAGTCGGAGGGGGGACGAGTCATCGGGCGGCCATCCTATCAACCCCTCGGTCCGGAGGGCACCTCCTGTACGAAGCTTGCGGGAACCCCGACCCGCGCGCGATACTCGCCGCCCCGCCGCCCGGGCGCGGATCCCTCCAGGAGATCACCGCCGTGAAGTTCGAGAAGTTCACCGTCAAAGCTCGTGAAGCCCTCTCGGATGCGCAGCAGCTCGCGGGCCGGTTGGGGAACCCCGAGGTCCGCCCGGGCCACATGCTCGTGGCGCTGTCCACCCAGGAAGACGGCGTGGTAGGGCGCATCACGAACTACCTCGGGATCCCCGAGGAGACGCTGCAGAACGAGGCAGCGAAGGTCGTCGACTCGTTCAGCAAGGTGACGGGCGGCTCGAAGGCCACCATGTCGCGCGAGCTCCAGACGGTGCTCGACGTGGCCGACGCCGAAACCAAGAAGCTCGGCGACAGCCACGTCTCCACCGAGGCGCTCCTGTTGGGGGTCGCCGCCGGCTCCGGGAAGTCTGCGCAGGCGCTGCGGTCGCTCGGGCTCACGCGCGACAAGCTCCTCACCGCGATCGAGCACGTCCGCGGCGGAAAGAAGGTCACCGGCGAGGACCCCGAGTCGAGCTACGAGTCCCTCGGGAAGTTCACGCGCGACGTGACCAAGGACGCTGCGGACGGCAAGCTCGATCCCGTCGTCGGCCGCGACGAGGAGATCCGGCGCGCGCTCCAGGTGCTGTCGCGGCGCACCAAGAACAACCCGGTGCTCATCGGGGATCCGGGCGTCGGGAAGACCGCGATCGTCGAGGGGATCGCCCTGCGTATCGTCGCCGGCGACATCCCCGAGTCGCTCCAGGGCAAG
>JBIKWC010000421.1:0-4886 GCA_044356535.1 Myxococcota bacterium | reverse complement strand
CACCGTGGCCCTCCCGACCATGAAGCGGGTGGCGAGCTCCTCGTACGTGCCCTCGCCGTTGTTCCAGGCGGCGACGACACGCTCGCGAAGGTCGTTGGGATACGGTCTCGGCATCGGAGGGTCCTCGGGTGGAGCCCCGATCACCCGTCGGATCGCCGTCGTCCACCGGATCAAGTCGACCCGCCGGGGGTGTACCATCTCGTCAGGCGGGGCCGTCGTGTGGTGAAGCGCTGTCGTGCCCTCGACCCCGAAAGCCGCTGCTGTCCTCACTCGCCCTGCATCCCATCCATTTTGCGCCTCTGTGAACCTCTGCGACGTCCTCTGCGAACCTCTGCGTCCCGCAGAAACTGTCCCACGACGCGGCTTCAGAGCATCGCGCCCTGAGAGCCGAAGGAGCGGTCAGGCCAACCGCGGCTCGTCGGGGCTCCGGGTGGCCGCCAGCACCGCCCCCGCCACCGAGACCACCCCACACAACGCGAAGAACGGCGCGTAGCCCAGGGCGTCCGCCAGCGCGCCCCCCACCGCGCCCACCAGGCCCGTGAAGAACACCACCAGCGACGCCTGCAGCGTGTAGTCCGACGCCTCGCGGCCCGGGCGCCGGCACCGGTCCATCATCGCCGTGAACAACGCGATCGTCGCGAACGTGCCCACGAAGTGCTCCACCACCACCACCGCGACCGGATCCAGCCACGCGAAGCTCACCTGCGCCGCCGCCTGCAGGAGCCCGAACGCCAGCAGCGCGCGCGGCCGCGACAACACCCCCACCACCGGGCCGCCCACCGCCGAGGCCAGCGCCGCCACCGACGAGCCCGCCAGGCCCGTGAGCGCGCCGATCTCCGACATCGACCAGCCCTGATCCACCAGCATCGGCTTCACGAGCGGCGTCGCCATCGCGTCGCCCGCCTTGTACAGGAACAGGGTCGCGATCCACGGGAGCGCCGCCCGCGAGAACCACGGCGTCAGGATCTTCGGGTCGAACACCGCCGTCCGCTCCGCCACCGGGCGCGGCCCCTCGCGCAACGGCAACACCGGGAGCGTGGTCAACCCCACCAGCCCCGCCAGGAGCAGGAACGCCGTCCGGGGCCCCCACCCCTCGTACACGAACGGGATCAGGCCCCCGCCCACCACCATCCCGATGCGGTACGCGCCGACCTGGATCCCGTTGCCCGTGCCGCGCTCGGACTCGGGGAGGAGCGCCACGGCGAGGCCGTCCGTCGCGATGTCCTGGGTCGCCGAGGCCGCGGCCACCAGGAACATCCCCAGCGCGAGCGCCAGGAGGTCGTCGGTCGCGCGGGTGGCGAGCGCCGCCAGGACCGCCAGGTTCACGAGCTGCATCGGCAGGATCCAGGCGCGCTTGGTCCCGTACCGGTCCACCAGCGGCGCCCACAGGAACTTCAGGCCCCACGGCAACAGCAGCAACGACGAGCCCGCGACGGACTTCAGGTCGTAGCCCCGGGTGCGCAGCAACACCGGGACCGCGAGGACGAAGAACCCGAACGGGAGCCCCTGCGCGAAGTACAGCGTGGCCAGCACGCCGTACCGACCCCACCGGGTCCGGGCGTCGGCCGCCGGGGGCGTGTCGTCGGACATCGCGGAGGCTATCTCCGCGCGGGGGGACGGGTGCACACCGAGGTCGAGCTCACCACGGTGCCGGGGCTCGAGGACGTCGCCGTCGACGAGCTGCGCGCCGCGCTCCCCGGCGTGGAGGTCCAGGCGACGCCGAAGCCCGAAGGGATGGCGGGCCACGTCCGGGTCGCGGCGGATCACCCCGACCTCGCTGCCGTGGTCCGGCGCCTGAGGTCCGCGCAGCGGGTGGTCCGTCCGGTCGCGCGGTTCCCGTTGCCAGCGGAGGCCCCGCTCGACGCCGTGCGCAGCACCCTCGCCGCGGTCGCGCCCACGTTGCCCGAGCTCGCGCCGCCCGACGCCCGGTTCCGCGTGCGCTGCAAGCGTGTGGGGGAGCACCCCTTCACGAGCGAGGACGTGGAGCGCATCGGGGGCGCCGGCGTCCGCGACGGGGTGGCGCGCGGGGTGCAGCTCACCGGGGACGCCGTGGTGCTGCGGTGCGACGTGCGCGGCCCCACCTGCCTCGTCGGGGTGGAGCTGCCGGCGGTCGCGCGTCCACCGTTGCCGTGGCGCCCCACGACCTCCCTCAAGCCCGCCCTGGCGTGGGGGCTGCTCGCGCTCGCCCGCCCGTTCGATGGCCCTGCGCCCACGCACCTCCTCGACCCGTTCTGCGGCGGAGGCACGGTGTTGACCGAGGCTGCGGCGCGCTGGCCCGCGGTCGCGCTCGCCGGCAGCGACCTGCACGCGCGCTGCGTCGACGGCGTGGCGCAGAACCTGGCGGAGGTGGGGGCGGGCGCGCGGTCCACGGTCCGCGTCGGGGACGCCCGGGCGCTCGAGGGGGTGTGGCCGGACCAGCGCTTCGACACGATCGTCACCAACCCGCCCTTCGGGGAGCGGCTGGGCAAGGATCTGGACCTGGAGGCGTTCTACCGCGCGTTCCTGCAGGCGGCGGCGCGGGTGGCCACCCCCGACGCGCGGCTGGTGGTCCTGGCCCTCCGGCGCGGGGCCTTCAACCGGGCGCTGCGGGCTGCGGGCGGCTGGGAGACGCGCCACGTCCGGATCGTGGAGCTGGGTGGGTTGTACGCGGGCGCGTTCGTGTTGGCTCCGGCGTGACTTCCAGTCACCGCTTGCGCGACAGTCGCCCGGTCGCCGGGACGGCCGTGTAGTCGTCGGCCAGGAGCGAGCCCGCAGCGCCCGGAGACAGCTCGGCGGCGTTGGCCTCGTCGGTGTCGACGTGCATCTCCAGGCGGAACTGCGGGTGGACGCGGATCACCACGTCGCCGAACACCAGCGCCCGCGGTCCGCCCGTGACCGCGATCTCGACCTCGTCGCCGTCGCTCACCCCGTACGCGAGGGCGTCGTCGGGGTGCATGTGGATGTGGCGGGCGGCGCAGATCAGGCCCTCCGCCAGCTGCACGGTCCCCTTCGGCCCCACCAGCGTGATCGGCGCGGAGCCCGCCGTGTTCCCGGACTGGCGGATCGGCGCGTCGACGCCGAGGAGGAACTCGTCGGTGCGCGATACCTCCACCTGCGACGCCTTCCGGAGCGGCCCCAGCACCCGCACGTTCTCGAGGCGTCCGCGCGGCCCCACCACCGTCACCGTCTCCTCACACGCGAACTGGCCGGGCTGGGACAGCGGCCGCTTCGGGGTGAGCTCGGAGCCGACGCCGAACAACACGTCCATCGCGGCGCGATCGAGGTGCAGGTGCCGCGCGCTGATCGCGATCGGGATCGGGCCCGGCGTCGGGCGGCGGTCGCCGAGGACCTCGGCCACGTCCCGCGCGATCTGGAGCTCCTCGTCGGTGGCGACCACCAGCGCCCGCACCCGTGCGTGGGCCGCGGACACGTCGACCACGCCCTGCTCCGGCCCCACCCGGGCGTCGGTGTTGCGGTCCTCGTCGAGCACGACGCCCAGGAAGTCGAGGCGCTGCAGGATCCGCCGCCGCATCTCCACGCCGTTCTGGCCGATGCCCCCGGTCAACACGACGGCGTCGAGCCCGCCCATGACAGCCGCGAACGCCCCGATCGTCTTGCGGACCCGGTGCGCGAACATGGTCACGGCCAGCCGGGCGCCGTCGTGGCCGTCGGCGGCGAGGGCCTCGAGCGCGCGCAGGTCGTGGCTGGCGCCCGACACCCCGAGGAGGCCGCTCTTCCGGTGGAGCAGCGCGTCGGCCTCGACGATCCCGAGCTCGCGGACGAGCTTCAACACGACGCCGGCGTCCAGATCGCCGGGCCGGGTGCCCATCATCAGGCCCTCGAGCGGGGTGAGGCCCATGGTGGTGTCGACGCTGTGCCCGAACTCGATCGCGGCGCCGCTCGCGCCGTTCCCGAGGTGCAGCGTGACGAGCCGCAGCTCCGAGAGCGGCCGGCGGAGGTGCTCGGCGGCGCGCTCCGCGACGAAGCGGTGGCTGGTGCCGTGGAACCCGTACCGGCGCAACCCGAGCCGGGCCGCGACCTCCTGATCGACGGCGACGGTCCGGGAGCGCCGCGGCATGCGCACGTGGAACGCGGTGTCGAACACGGCGACCTGGGGCACGGCGGGGAGGGCGGCGCGCGCGGCGCGGATCCCGGCGACGTTGGCGGGGTTGTGGAGGGGGGCGAGCGGGATCTGGGCCTCGATGGCGGCGAGGACGTCGTCGTCGATCCGGACGGCGTCGACGAAGCGCTCTCCGCCGTGGACCACCCGGTGCCCGACGGCGTGGACCTGACGGCCCTCGAGCGCGGCGAGCGCGCGCTGCAGGGCCTCGTCGACGGTGCAGGTGGTGCCCACGCCGTCGAAGGCGGCGCGCACCAGGACCTCGCCGGTGGCGGGCGCGACGAGCTGCACCTTGAGCGTGGAGGACCCGGCGTTGAGGACGAGGACGTTCATGGCGGCGCCCTAACGTCCGCGCGTTCAGCCGGTGATCCAGCCCCCGCCGAGCACGCGGTCGCCTTCGTACACCACGGCTGCCTGCCCGCGGGCGACGGCGCGGACCGGCTCCTCGAAGGCCACGCGGAAGGTCCCGTCGTCGGCCGTCGACACCCGCGCGGGCGTCAGGGCCCCACGGTGCCGGACCCGCACTGCGACCGGGCGATCCGGGCTCGGACGGTCCACCCACACCGCGCTCCGCGCCGTCAGCGACAGGCTCCCCAGCCGCGCCGCGTCCGTGGTCACCACCACCTGGCGGGTCTCGGGGATCACGCGCAACACGTACGCCGGCGCCCCCAGGGCCACGTTCACGCCGCGGCGCTGGCCGATCGTGAACCGCCACCACGCGTCGTGCCGGCCCACCACCGTCCCGTCCTCGGTGATCACGTCGCCTGCTGCGTCCTCGGCGCCGTGG
>JBIKWC010000420.1:0-4887 GCA_044356535.1 Myxococcota bacterium | reverse complement strand
CGCGGGGCGGTGAGGCGGCCGTACACCGTGCGCGCGATGGTGGTGCCTTCGACCGAGCAGTCGGCGTCCTCGACGCTGTCGAGCTCGTAGGGGATGCCTCCCGCGGTGGCGGCGAGGGCGGCGTCGCGCGCGGCGATCGCGGGACCGATGCTCGACTCGCGGGATCCGGTCTGGAACTCCCAGGCGAGCTGCAGCTCCTCGCGCGCGAAGCCGTCGGCGGCGAGCGAGGGGAACACGACGCCTTCGAAGCGGTCCTGGCGCGAGGTGAGGTCCGGATCGTTCGTGGGCTTGCCGTCGCGCAACGTGACGAACGCGGGCGACGGCTCCACCGGCGACCCGTCGGCGCGCACCAGGCCGCGCATGCCCACGACGTAGCGGTGGCTGTGCTGGAGAGGCACCGCCGGGCGCAGCATCAGCAGCCGGGTCTCGTCGGAGCGGGCGTGCCCGTCGAGCTCGACCCAGTGCGGGATGCGCTCCCCGGAGTCCACGTCGAGGATCACGGTCTTCGCGGCGGGCGAGGTGTAGTCCTCGATGGCGTCCACGCTGATGGTGCCGTCGAGCGTGACGCCCGCGAAGTACACCAGGACCGGGCTCATGACGGAGTAGCCGTCGAAGCGGTTGAGCAGGCTGCCGTCGATCTGGACGCCGTCCTGGTTCTTCGGAAGGGTCTCGGGGCCGTAGGCCAGGCGCACGCCGGTCGCGGTGGTGTCGTCGGGGACGGTGAACAGCCCCGACGGGAACGGCAGCGCGCACACCTCCGGCACGAGCGGGTCGCAGCCCGAGGGCTCGGACGTGCCCGTTTCCTGGAACCTGTCGACGAACACGTCGTCCTTGGGGCAACCGACCAGCAGCAGGACCGACCACATGGGACCTCCCCAGGGTGACGTTACTCGCCCGGCGCCTTGCCCGGGGCCTTCCCGGGCGCCTTGCCGCCGCCCGCCTTGCCGGGCTCCTTGCTCTTCCCTGCCTTGCCTTCGCGCGGGGCGTCGATGGCGGGGATCTCCATCACCTTCGGCGTCACGGCGGCGCGCCAGGTCTCGAGCTCCGCGAGGAGCGGCGTGACCGGCTTGACCTCCTTGAAGGTCGGGTCCACCTTGCGGTCGAAGCAGCCGTCCACGAACGTGTCGGTCTCGACGAACTGCGAGCCGAAGTCCTTCTGGCAGGCCATGGTGGGGCTGAAGATCGCGGCGCGGTTGGCCTCGAAGTACCAGGTGTCGGAGATGGCCGTGGCGCGCGTGGTCCGGGGGTCGCCGGTGGTCAGGGCGGCCGACCAGGACTTGCCGTCGATGCCCTCGGGCGCAGGCAGACCGGCGAGGCCGAGCACGGTGGGCATCACGTCGGTCGAGCCGGCGAGGCCCTCCACCACGCGCCCGGCGCTGATTCCGGGGCCCATGACCAGCCAGGGCACGTCGACCGAGGTCTCGTACAGGTAGCGGCCGTGGGACTTGCCGTGGTGCTTCGGGTCCTCGAGGCCTTCACCGTGGTCGCCGACCACCACGAGGAACGTGTTCTTCTCGTCGTAGCCCATGGCGCCGAGGCCCTTCCAGAGGTCCTCGACGAACCCGTCGACCCGGTTGACGGAGGCGCGGTACAGCGCGTTCGGCACGCCCTTGTCGAACTTCTCGACCAGCTCCTTCAGGGGGCGCTGGGGCGGGTGGGCGTCGACGAGGTCGAGCATCAGGAAGAACGGGCGCGCAGCGTCGGGCGCGGAGCGATCCTTCAGGAGCTGGAGCGAGACGGCGACCGCAGCGGGGCCTTCGAGCCGCACGTCCGGCGCGAACCCGCTCGGCTGCGAGTCGCGGTACCGATCGAAGCCCTGCGCGAAGCCCGTGGAGGAGTTGAGGTTGAAGTTGGCGGTGACGCCCCAGGTGGTCCAGCCGGACTTGCGGAAGACCTCGGTGAGGGTCTCGACCGAGTCGGGCAGGACGCGGAGATCCTGGGCGCTGCCGGGCTCGACGACGCCGAGCGCCGCCGGGTACTGCCCCGTGAACGCGGCCCAGGTGGCGTAGCGCGAGAACGGCCCGGCGCTGATCACGTCCGCGAAGCGGGCGCCTCGGGCCCCCACGGTCCCGAGGAACGGGGTGAGGTTGTCGGCGGCGCCGTAGGGCGTGAGGTGGTCCTTGCGGACGGCCGTGGGGATGACGACGACGACGTTGTACGCGCCGGCGGGGGCCGCGGGCCGCTCGAACGCGGGGCCGTCGACGAGGAGCCGGTCGAGCGGGACCTTGGCGCTCTTGCTCTTGGCGTGATCGGCCTTGTTCTTGCCCTTGTTCTTGCTCTTGCCGGCGCTCTTCTTGAGCGGACCCTTGCCGACGGGGTTGTCGTTGACGGCGCCCTGGAAGTTGGCCATCACCAACAGGCCGGCGAACCCGAGCAGCACCACCACCACGACGATCCCGGCGATCGTGGAGCGCGACGACGAGGACTCGCTCGGGCCGCTCGGCGGTGGGGTGGGGTTCGGCTGGTTGTCCACGGTTCCTCCCTGAAAGGCCTTCCCGTATAGCCGGACCCGCGCGAGGATGCCGCCCGTGCTCGTTCGACTCCTCGCCAACCTGTCTGCGCCCGCGCCACCCAGGGCGGTCGTCCGGACCCTGTACGTCCGGGGGCTCGGCCTCGTCAGCGCGACCGCGTTCGGGTCCTGGCTCCTCCAGCACCAGGCCCTGATCGGCCCGCAGGGCCTCTCGCCACTCTCCCCCTGGCTCGCGGCGGTGGCCCGGAAGTACGGCCACGACGCGTACGTGGAGGCGCCGACGCTGCTGTGGCTGGCCCCGGAGTGGACGGGCGCGCCCGCGTGGCTGGGACTGCTGGTGTCGGCGCTGCTGGTCGTCGGCGTGCCGCTCGAGGGTCCGCTGCTGCTGGCCGCCTGGGCGCTGTACCTGACGATCGCGGTCGCGGGCCAGCGGTTCCTCCAGTTCCAGTGGGACACGCTGCTCCTGGAGAGCCTGCTCTGCGCGAGCTTCGTGGCGCGCTGGAACCCCCGCCGGAACACGCAGCCGCGGGCCTTCGCGTGGTGGGCCCAGTGGTGGCTGTTCTTCCGCCTGTGTTTCTTCGCGGGGTGGGTCAAGCTCGCGTCCGGCGACCCGACCTGGCGCGATCTCACCGCGCTCGACTACCACTTCTGGACCCAGCCGCTCCCGAACCCGCTGTCCCGCTGGTTCCACCACCTGCCCGGGTGGGTCCACGCGGCCGGCGTGGCGGCGACGTTCGCCGTGGAGCTGGTGCTGCCGTTCGGGATCCTGCTCGGCCGGTGGCCGCGGCTCGTCCTGGCGGCGGCGTTCACGGGCCTGATGGGGAGCCTGGCGGTCTCTGGGAACTACGGGTTCTTTCAGCTGCTGAGTGTGGTGCTGGTCCTGCCGCTCCTGGACGACGGCTTCCTGCCCGCGCGCTGGGTCGCCCGCCTGGCCCCGACGGAGGGGACCGGGGGCTGGTGGGCCGCGCCGCCCGCGGCGGTGTGGGCGCTCCTGGGGGGACTGGCCGCCCTGCGCGACCACCGCCCGGAGTGGGGTACGGCGCTGCTGTCTGCAGTGTCTCCGTTCCGATCCACCAACAGCTACGGCCTGTTCGCGAACATGACGGAGGACCGCGACGAGGTGCTCCTGGAGGGCACCTGGGACGGGGTGACGTGGCGCGAGCTGCACCTCCGCGCGAAGCCGGGCCCGGTGGACCGGATCCCTCCGCAGGTGGCGCCGGGCATGCCGCGCGTGGACTGGCAGCTGTGGTTCGCGGCGCTCTCGACCTGCGAGCGCAACCCCTGGGTGCGCGACCTGATGCAGCGCGTGGCCGACGGCGCTCCGCCGGTCCTGGACCTGTTCGTGGACGGGACCTTCGCGGACGGCCCTCCCCTCGCGGTGCGCGCGACCCGCTGGCGCTACACGTTCGCGCCCCCGGGGGCGGCCACCGTGTGGGAGCGGACGCCGAAGGGGGCGTACTGCACCGGCACCACGCGCCGTCGCTGAACCATCGGGGAACACCGACCGGGTCCGGGCCGGACGAGCCGGGAGCCGGGTGCGGGCGGTGCCCCCGATGGGAGAGACGCGAGACCCTGGAAGGGTACTCTCCATCCCCTGCAGCACCCGTGCCAGCCCGGAGGTGCGCCTGCGGTGGGCCTCGTCGCGCACCTCACGCGCGGAAGCGGCGCAGATCACGACACGGCAGTCGCGGCTCAGGCGGGGCGGGCGAGGTGGTGCCACGCCTCGGGGAGGGCCTGGCCGAGGACCTTCTCGGCGACCTCGACGGTGGGGATTACGTACGCGATGCGGCCGGACAACAGGGTCTTGCCTTCCTGCGTGAGCTTGACGGCGACGCTGACCCTGGGCCCGTCGTGCGCGGTGATGCGTCCCCTCCCCTCGACGGGCACGCCGATCCGGGCGGGGCGGAGGTAGCGGAGCTGGAGGCTGGTGGTGAAGCCGAAGCGCTGGAGCTTGCCGACGAGGGTCCACGCCCCGACCTCGTCGGCGAGCGTGGCCTGGAGGCCGCCGTGGAGGATCCCGGGGGGCCCTTCGAGGCCGGCGGTGGGGGTCCAGGTGGTGACGACCTCGTCGCCGTCGACGGCGAACCGGAGCTGCATGCCGCGCGCGTTGTGGGGGCCGCAGCCGAAACAGGCTTGATCGGGGCCGAAGACGAGGGGATCGAGGGGTACGGGTTCCATGGGCCCCGCTATCCCCTTGCGGCTCCCGGAGGGCTCCGTTAAACGGAGACCGTCGTTCCCGCTTAGCTCAGCTGGTTAGAGCATCGGACTGTTAATCCGGGGGTCGTTAGTTCAAATCTAACAGCGGGAGCCACCTTCAAAAACCGGTCGAAAGGCCGGTTTTTGCGTTTTGGGAATGCGCTCGGAGCCCGCGAACGGGAGTCGTGGCCGCGCCATGGCTCGGCTCCCACCCCGCGGTT
>JBIKWC010000143.1:0-17086 GCA_044356535.1 Myxococcota bacterium | reverse complement strand
CGACCCGTCGGCGAGGAGCGTGTCCATGGCCAGCGCCGCCCAGTCCGCGGGCCACACCGACACGGGCGCCACGTCCCCCTCCACGAACGTGATCCCGCCAGGGACTGCGTCGACGGGCTCGACCACGGCGCCCACGAAGCGTCCCTCCCCCGCCTCGACCCGGGTCGTGCCCGACGCGCCCGCCAGCGGCGGCTCCCCTTCGATCCAGGTGGTCGCGAACGCCACCGCCGACATCGCCTCGTCGCGCGCTGCTGCGTAGCCCGCGAGCGACAGCTCCTCGACGACGATCTCCGCGCTGCCCGCCTGTTCGCGGAGCTCCGCGCTGATCCCCAGCGGACCGGTGCACGCGAGCTCCACCGGCCGCTCGGTGCCGAGCGAGTACGTCGCCCGGTACTCCCAGTCGTCGTCGGTGGTGGTGCCGGACACCGTCACGTGGAAGTCGTCGGCGCCCCCGAGCGCGACGGTCACGGCGCGCAGGCAGTCCCGCAGGGCGTCGGCCTGGGATTGCGCCGGCGTGGAGGCGTCGACCACGAACGTGCAGGCGGCCGGGTATCCGCCGGGCTCGTCGCCGAGCACGTGCCACCGGCCGTCCAGGCTCTGGACGTCGAAGGTGAGCGAGAGGGGTTCGTCGACCGAGAAGATCACGTCCGAGACGGTGACCTCCAGGAACCCGTCGCCCTCGGCGAGGCGCACCCGATCGGCCAGCAACACGGGCCCGAACTCCTCGAGGTCGAGGAAGGCGGGGAGCTCGGCGGTGGGCCGCTCGTCGAACAGCGCCACCTCGAACGGCGAGGCCGCGGGCACCTCGGCGACCGGGGGGGCTTCGGCGAACAGGTCGACCTCGAGGTCGAACCCGACGCTGCGACAGGCGAACGCGGTGGCGAGGAGCATGGCGAAGCATCGCACACCTCCGGGACCTATCGGGCGGCGCGCCACCGCTGCTCGACGAAGTCGCACAGCCCCACGGTGTCGTCGCGGTGAAACCACGGGACCGGGCAGCCGGCGACGGGACCCGATGCGGCGAGCGCGACCACCCGGGGATCCGAGCCCGCGAGCGGCCGGTGCCCGAGCGACAGGTCCCGCACCTCGATCTTGTCGATGGGGGACTCCCGGTAGCCCTCGACCAGCGCGAGGTCACACGGCGGCAACGCAGCGAGGACCTCGGTCAACGACGGCTCCGGCGCCTCCCGGAGCTCGTGCACGACCGCCCACCGCCCCGGGGACACCAGCGCCACCGCCGACGCGCCCGCAGCCCGGTGTCGGAACGAGTCCTTTCCCGGGTGGTCGACGTCGACCGTGTGGTGGGCGTGTTTGACCGTACACACGCGGAGCCCCCGGCGCACGAGCTCCGAGACCAGCGCCTCGACGAGCGTGGTCTTGCCGCTGTTCTTGAACCCGACGATGCCCACCACGTTCACGCGAGATCCAGGGTCCCCGTGGCGTTGGTGCCGAAGTCGGCGGGATCGACCCCGAGGAACGAGAGGGTAGCGCGGAGGTAGTTGGCGTGGGGCGCGCCGTCCGCCGCCAGGTGTCGGCCGTGCCGGAGCCCGCCCACCTCGCCGCCAGCTGCCACCAGCATCATCGGGTTCGAGACGTGGTAGTTGCCGTTGCCGAACTCGGACACCATCGACACGAGCGTGTTCGACAGCAGGTCTCCGCCGTCGTCCGGGCTGTCGGCGAGCGACTGGCAGAACGCCGCGAACCGATCGACGTAGAACTGCTGGACCCGCAGGTAGTCGACGAGATCGGGCGCCGAGTACTCGAAGTTGTGCGACAGCGTGTGGTGGTCGGTGCTGACGCCGATCGACGGGAACGTGGTGAGGGACGTCGTCGTGGCGCCCATGAACGTGACGATGCGGGTGTAGTCGCAGGTCAACGCGACCCGCACGAGGTCGAACATCGCGTCGAGACGCTCGGGATACGAGAGGTTCGCGTCCGGGGCGTCGGGCGCGTCGCAGGAAGCGGAGGCCAGCCCCTCCAATCGCAGCTCGAGCGCACGGACCGCGGTCGTGTACTGCTCGAGCTTGGCGCGATCCGCGGCATCGAGGCGCCCCTGGAGGGACCGCGTGCGCTCGGTGGTGGCGTCGAGGACGCTCTTGCGGAGCGCGAGCCTCCGGGCCTGCTCCTCCGCGGAGGCGCCGGGATCGGAGCCCCCGAACATCCGGTCGAACACGGCCAGCGGATCCACGAGCGGCGCGAGCGGGGTGGCGTCGTTCGCCCACGACAGGTTGTTGTAGTAGGTGTCGATGTTGGCGCCGGCGTTGATCCAGCGCTCCCCGGTCCCGAGCTGCAGCGAGGTGTACGGCGTGGGGGGCCGGAGCTGCTGCGCGGCGAACTGGTCGACGGAGATGCCGAGCCGCGTGGGCCCGGTGTAGTAGTCGGCGGGCAAGGTCCGGTCGGTCAACAGCGACGCGCTGCAGTTCTCGTGGGAGCCGAACCCGAACTGCTGGCCGTTGCGGTCGGCGACGTTGTCGAGCCCCGTGACCAGCGTGACGCGGCTGCGCAACGGAGCCAGCCCGGACAACGTCTCGGGCAGCTCGTAGCCGGGGCCCGCCACCGCCGGGGTCAGCTCGGTCGACGCGAAGCCGTTCGGCATGAAGAACCAGACCGTGCGCCGGACGGCCTCCGGCTCGGCTGCAGCGCCAGGCGCGGAGCGCAGGAACGGGAGCCACAGCGTCGCCGCAGCGGACCGGAGGAACAACCGGCGGTTCATGGGCGCTCCTCGAGGCTGCGACGGCGGAAGGGCGCGCTGCGGACCACCACCTTCGCCAGCGCCTCGAACGTGGAGCCGTCGGCGACGAACGCTTCGGTGAGCGCGTCGATGACCGGGTCGTCCGCATCGTCCACGGGGCGCCCGACGGCGAACGTGAGGGTCTGTTCGACGGCGCAGCGGGGCAGCCGGGGGTCGTTCGCGACGTAGGCAGCGAGGTCGGCCTGGTCGGCGAGGGCGATGCCGTCCAACACGACCGCGGTGTCGACGGGCCAGCCGAGCTCGTCCGTGCTCCGCGCAGCGCCCACCGCGTCGAACCCGCCGAGCGAGAAGCCCACGGCGTCCATGCTGGCGTGGCAGGCCTGGCACGAGCCCTCGCCGCGCAGGGTTTCCTCCTGCTCGCGGACGCTGCCTTCGACAGGCTCGAAGTTCATCATCATGTTCACCGTGGGCGGCGGCGGCGGCGGCGCGTCACACAGCAGGTTCTCGAGGACCCACTTGCCGCGCGACACCGCAGAGGCCCGCGCGGGGCGCGCGTGGGTGGTCAGGAACCCGGCGGTCCCCGTGATGCCGATCCTGCCCGTGTACACGGGCACGAACCCGGTGTCGCCGGCGCCGAACGGCACGCGGTAGTGCTCGGCCAGGCGCTCGTCGATCCAGGTCTCGTCGGTCTCGACGACCCAGCGCAGGTCGCGGTCTCCGAGGAGCCAGGCCTCGGACAGGAGCGCCAGCTCCTCGCGCATCGAGTCCCGCAGCGCTTCGTCGAACGACGGGAACATCACCGCGTCGGGGGCGACGAGCGCCACGTCGCGGAGGTCGAACCACTGGCCGGCGAGGTCGTCGACCAGCGACCGGGCGCGGGGGTCGTCGAGCATGCGCTCCACCTGGGCGTCGAGCCCGTCGTCCCGCAGGAGCGAGCCGTCCGCGGCGGCGGCGAGGAGCTCGTCGTCGGGGGTGGAGGACCACAGGAACGCAGCCAGCCGCGCGCCGACCTCGTAGCCGTCGAGCGCCCGCTCGGACTCGCCCGCCTCGGGCAGGGCTTCGACCCGGAACAGGAACTCGGGAGCGAGCAGCAGCCCGCGGAGCCCCGCGACCAGGGACTCGTCTGCGGTGCCGCCTGCTGCGTACGTCGCGTCGGCGAGCGCCCGGACCCAGGCGAGGTCGTCGTCGGTGAGCGGGCGGCGCCAGGCGCGCAACCCGAAGTCGCGGAACACCTGCTCCTGGCAGGCGGGAGAGGGGTCGCCGTCCGGCGCGCAGGGCACGAGCTTGCGCCAGACCGGCGTGCGGCCGACCTCGGGGCGCATCGGGCCCGTGAGCATCAAGCGATCGATGCCCACGGTGCGGCGCGGGGACGCACCCGCAGCCGACGGGTTCGCGATGCGGAGGGTCACGACGTGCAGGCCCTCCTCGAGGTCGAGGTCGACCACCACGTCGCGGAACGAGCGATCCAGGAGCTCCTCGGTGGCGACGACGGCTCCGTCCACTTCGATCTCGAGGACCGGCGCGCCGCTGGCCTCCTCTCCCGCGGCCACCACCACGAGCTGGAACTCGCCGTCGCCCTCCAGCGGCAGCGTGGCGGACAACGTCCCGTCGAACAGCAGGTACGAGGTGCCCCCGAACACGGTCCCGTCGCCGCTGTACGACACGCCGGGGCCCTCACCCTGCACCTCCCAGGTGCGGGTGGCTTCGTCCTTCTCGGAGAGCAGCTCCGTGGCGAGCTCGTCGACCACCGCCTCGATCGCTTCCAGGTGGCCGACCGACAGGCTCAGCGCGGCGCCCAGGTTGTCGAACCCGAACGCGCTCTCGTCGGGCGGCATCCCCGCGGCGAAGTCGCGGTCGAGCCCGGTGAGGTCGCGGAGCGTGCGCTGGAACTGGCTGCGGTTCAACCGCTGCAGGGTGCGGTTCCCTGCGTGGCCGGGCGCTATCGGCTCCGGCGGCACTCCGCGGGGGGAGGGTCCGGCGTCCGGGCGGCAGGCGAGCAGGGTGAGCAGGAACATCGACCTGCCTTTCCCGCGCGGGCCGACCGACGTCAGTCACACGCGGAGGTGCGGTGGAAGATCGTGCACCCGTCGAGCCACGCCGAGCGGTAGCCGGCATCACTCGGCGACGAGAACCGGAGCCGCCAGTCGACCGCGTCCGTGTCGGGATCGACGAGGATGACCTCGGTCCGCTGTCCGCTCACGTCGCTGCACTTCTCGCAGTGCGCGTGGGTGATGCTGACGCGGCCGTCCTCGAGCCGGTCGACGTCGCCCCAGATGGGCTCGTACCAGCCCGGCTCCGTCCACGACCAGACACGCGTGGCCGTCTTCGCCACCGGATCGAGGCGGTAGTCGACCGCCCGCGAGTACCGCGTGGCCGAGGGACGCCCGGCGCCGTTGTCGTGCAGCAGCATCCGGTCGCCGTCCAACTCCACCGCGTGTTGGCCGTAGAACCACTCCTCCCCGGGCAGCTCGTCGCCCGCCTCGTCGACCACGGTCCAGTCCGACCGCCAGCCCACCCGGTCCACCACGCGCTTCTCCGCGAGGTCGAACCACACGATCTCGGCGCGGCGGTAGAGGCTCGCGGCCACCTGGCCGTCCTCGGGTAGCCACTGCAGCGCGTTGAGGTGGTACGGGTCCTTGTCCTCGGGGTTCACGGGGATGTACATCTCGCCGACGTCCACGAGGTCCTGGCTGCGCAGCACCCACGGGCGCGCGGACATCGTGGGATCGAGCAGCTCCACGGCGAACCCGTTCCACTTGTGGGACGGCAGGGCCGGGTCGAAGTTCGGCGAGGTCTCCGTCGTGAGGTAGTTGCCGTCGGGCAGCTCCTCGACGGTGTGGTTGAACTGGCCGCCGGGCTCGAACGGTCCGGGGGCCTGCTGGAGCACCCGCCCCTCGAGGTCGATCAGCGTGGGGAGCGCGCGGTACCCGCCTCCGTACAGGATCACGCCGCCGCCGAGGTAGGAGACGTCGAGGTCCGGCGCCGCGATCGGCACGAAGTTGTACCAGCGGAGCCGCCCCCGATCGTCGTAGATGAGGATCTTGGTCTGCCGATCCTCCTTGTCGTCGGTGCCGTGGTTCAGGATGACGTAGCCGCCACCGGGCTCGCCGTCTTCGACGAGGTCGGCCCGCGGAACGTCGTCGGGCAGCGCTTCGGTCGTGAACTCGAGGACCTCCGAGTCCTGCCCGGGCACCTCGCACCGGTAGGTGGTCTCCGCGAGCAGGCCGGCCAGCAGGAGCTCCTGGTCGGCGACCGCGGGCCCCAGCGGCACCTCGTGGACTTCGTCGTCCACGCCGAGCCCCTCGCACCGGAGCACGCCGTCGTCCTCCTCCATCCGACGGACGTGGATCCGCCTGGCGAGGACGTTGCCGTCGATCCGGTCGTGCGCCAGCCCCACCTGGCCGCGCCCGCCGTTCCCATCACACCCGAGGAGGAAGAGCCACATGCGGCTGCAATGTGACGTCCCCGACCGCGGGCCGCCACCACAACCGACCCACCGCCCACCGCTCCGGCTCGGACGGCACGTCGTCACGCAGCGCGGAGAGCCGCTGCGCAGCGGCCTCGAACCGCGCGTGGCCCGTGGCGTGCAGGCCGCGCACGTCGTCGTAGGCCCGACACCAGTCGAGGAGGAAGCCGTGCAGCACGGTGCCGTCGCGGGCGGCGGGGCGCAGGTCGCGGGGGAGCCGGTCGCGGAACACCATCGGCCCGAACCCGTTCTCGAAGGTGGTGGAGAACAGCAGCGCCTCGAGCGACAACGCCGCGCCCGACCGCCGCCAGAAGCCGGCCACCAGGACCTCGCCGCGGGGCCCGCAGCTCCCCTCCACCAGCAGGCCGCCCTCCACCAGCGCCTCACCCAGCGCCTTCCGCGCCGGTGGCACCTCCTCCGGTGGGTAGCCGCGCAGCACGTTCATCGCGCGGACCACCAACGCGGGTCGCGCGGCCGGCGGGAGGTCGAACCCGCCGACCACGAAGTGGGGACGGTCCCCCGGGAGGCTCAGGGGCACGTTGCGCGGCTCGGCCTCCACCCCCACCACGCGGAGGTGCGTCGGCAGCGCGGCGGCGAGCTCGCGGGTGGTGGCGGTGCTGGCGCCGTAGCCAAGGTCCACCACGCAGCCGTCGGGGCGCGCGAGGAGCGCAGCGTCGTACAGCGACAGATCCTCGTCGAGGCGCGCGAGGCGTCCGGCGCGGGTGCGGGCGTTCGGGGTGCGGACCGGGAGCACGCGGCGACGTAGCCCGCTGTCCCGGGCGATACTGGCGCCCATGAACGACGATCGCATCTACACCCTCGAGCGCCGGTTCCAGGTCGACGAGACGCCCACGCCGGAGTGGCGGGTGCCCCGGCCCCAGAGCCCGATCGCGCGCATCGCCGCCCGCCTCGGCGCCACCACGCCGCAACACGTGCTGGTGGTGGGGTCGCGCGGAACCGGGAAGACGACCGAGCTCCTCCACCTGCTGGACCCACCCGTGGAGCGCCGGGTCGTGTTCCTGGACCTCGCGCGCCAGTTCGATCACGTCCTGCGCGACGCGGAAGCCATGGAGCACCTCGCCCCGTGGGAGGTGGTGTTGCTGGCGGGCTTCGCCGTGGTCAACACCCTCGACCGGCTCGGGTTCCCCGACGCCGCTGCGCACCACGACGCCGTGAAGGCCGCGGCCCGCCCCCTGCTGGGCGACGACGGCCCGCCCGGAGACCACGTCCTCGACTCGGCGTTCGGTGCGATCGGCGCGGCGACGATGGCGGCGGGCGCGGTGTTCGCGGCGGGTGCGGGGTTCAGCCTCCCGGAGTCCGGGGTGCTCGCCCTGCAGGCCAAGACGCTCCTCGACTTCGCCAAGCCCGTCGCCAGGTGGGGTGTGCCCCTCGGCCGGCCCGGTCGCCAGCTGTTCCGGGACCAGGACCCGCCGGTCCAGGAGCTCGTCGGGGTCGTCAACGCCGCCCTGGCGGACCTGCGCGTGGGCGACCGGCCGCCGCTCCTCGTCATCGACGGGCTCGACCGGATCCGCTCCGTGGAGGGCGCAGCGCGCCTGTTCGTCCACAGCGGCCTCATCGACGAGCTCGCGTGCCACCTCGTCGCCACGGCCCCGCTGGTCCTGGCGCGTCCGCGGCGGGCCGACGGCAGCGAGGACGCCCAGAACATGGTCCGGGGCTTCGTCGTCACGCCCATCCCGGAGGTCCCGATCGTGTCCCGCGCAGCCCCCGAGGACCTGGTGCGCGCCCGTGCCGACGGCCTGGCCTTCTTCCGCGACGTGTTCGCCCGCCGCGCCGCCGACGGAGACCCCGTGCTCACGCCCGAGGTCGTCGACGCCCTGGCCTTCTGGTCGGGAGGCCGCGTCCGCGAGTTCGTGCGGCTGGTGAACGACGCCCTGTTCGAGGCCCTCGCCACCGGGCGCGCCGACCGCCCCGTGATGGACGTGGTCCTCGACCACCACCGGCGCACGCTCGAAGTGGACCTCCACCGCGGCCACTACGCCGCGCTCGAGGCGCTCCTGGCCGATCCCCAGCAGCAGCTGCCGGGGTCCGACGAGGCGCTGTTCCTGCTCCGCACCCACCGCATCCTGCCGTTCCTCGACGGCGGGACCTGGTACTGGCCGCACCCGCTGCTGCTGCGTCCTCCTTCGGTGCTCCGGCCCGCGCCCGCGCCGTGACGGACCTCGACCGCGAGCTGGCGCTGCGCCTGCGGGTCCGCCGGGACACCCTGTTGCTGGCAGTGGTCGGAGACGGCCCCACCGCAGCGCTCCAGGCGTGGCGCGCGCTGCGTCGCGCCGGACCCGCCGAGGCCACTGCGGACGTGGCGGCGCTCGCGGCCCTCCCGCCAGGGACGACCGTGCTGCACGCGCTCACGCCGGACCAGGCACACGCCCTGAACCTGTACCGGAACGCGTTGTCGGGCCGGCCCCTGCGGGTGGTGTTGTGTGTCGAGCGCGCCGACCTCGCCGTGATCCGGGATCGCGCCCCCGACCTGTGGGACTGGGTGGCCCACGTGTGGTTCGTCGACGCGGAGCCCTGGCCGTATGCGGTCCGGGCGCTGCGCGGAGCGGCCCTGGGCGGAGTTCCGGTGGTGTTCGGGGGCCCCGCCGACGTGGTGGCCGCAGCGGGGCTCGGAGCTCCCCTCACGCTCGACCCTTCGGCGCCCTGGGAGCGCCTGGGGACCCAGGTCCGCGCGGCCCGGGTCCGGTGGTGGCGGGACCCCGTCGACAGCTGGGGCGCAGCGCGTCTGCGGTGGGCCGAGGCGGAGGCCGCAGCGCCGGGCCTGTGCCTCGTGGCGGCGGCGGTGGCCGGTTGGCCTGCCTGCGAGGTCCCCGCCGCGCCGATGACGTTGCGGGACGCCGCGCTCGCGCTGTCCGTGGCGGGGCTTCCGCTCTCGGCCGGGCTCGACGTGGACCTCGCGCCCGACGCGATCCTTGCCCTGGCCACCGGCGCGAGCCCAGAGGTGGCACCGGCGCCTCCAGGTGAGGTGGACCGGGTGGCCGACGTCTTGCGGAGCGGCCTCTCCGGGGCAGCGGGCGCGTGGTGTGTCGAGACCGCGCGCGACCGGGGGCACGCGGACCTCGCCCGCAGCTGGGCCCGCCGGCTGATCGACGACCCGGACCCGGAGGTGCGGTGGTCGGCCCGGCTCTCGCTCGCCGACGCCCCGCAGGACTGCCTCGCCGAGGCCCGCGCCGACGGCGCCGTGGTGGCCGCCGCCCTCGCCGACCCGGACGCGGACCCGGGACCCGTGCGTCACCGGAGCCCGCGCGCGTGGCTCCAGCTGCGGCTGGCCCGCGCGCACGAGGCCTTGCGCCACGGAGAGCCTGCGGTCGCCGACGCCGCGGCCGCCGAGCTCGCAGCGGTGGCGGCGACGCTCGGGGAGCCCCGGCTGGTGGCGCGCGTCTGGGGCCTCGCCGCCAGCCTCGCCCACCTGCGCGGCGACCTCGACGGGGCGCTGCACATCCACCAGGAACACGAGCTGCCCCTGTACCGCGGGCTCGGCGACACCCGCGCGGAGGCCGCCGTCCTCGGCGGGGTCGCCGACGTGCTCACCGCGCGCGGCGCGTACGACGAGGCCCTCGACCTGCGGCTCCGTTGCGAGTTCCCCGTGTACGCGCGCACCGGCGACGCCCGGGAGCGCGCGGTGGCGCTCGGGAAGGTGGCGAACATCCTGCAGCTGCGCGGCCAGCTCGACGAGGCGCTGCGGCTGCGGCGCGAGGGACTCGCGGTGTTCGAGGCCGTGGGCGACCACCGCGAGCGCGCAGTGACCCTCGGCAAGATCGCCGACATCCTGCTGTCCCGCGGCGAGGTCGACGAGGCCCTGCGCCTGTACCGCGACGAGCAGCTCCCCGCGTTCGAGGCGCTCGGCGCCCCCCGCGAGCGCGCGATGACCCTCGGCAAGATCGCGGATGTCGCCGCGCTGCGGGGACAACTCGACGAAGCCCTGCGCCTCCACCGCGACGAGGAGCTGCCCACCTACGAGCGGCTCGGCGCCGTCCGGGAGCGCGCCATCGTGCTGGGCCGCATCGCCGACCTGCTGGAGGCCCGCGGCGACCGCGCCGAGGCCCTGCGCCTGCACCGCGACGAGGAGCTCCCGCTGTACGAGCGGCTGGGCATGGTGCGCGAGCGGGCGGTGGCGCTGGGGCGCATCGCCGACCTCGCGCACCGGGCGGGCCGGCTCGACGAGGCCCTGCGCGTGCGGCTCACCGAGGAGCTCCCGGTGTACGAGCAGCTCGGGGACGTGCGGGCGGTCGCGGTCACGCGCGGGAAGGTCGCGGACGTGCAGGTGGAGCGCGGCGAGCTCGAGCCGGCCCTCGCCGGGTACCAGGCGGCGCTCCGGGTGCTGGAGGAGCTGGGCGACGTCCGAGGCACCGCGGGGCTGCTGGGCCGGGTGGCGCACGTGCACGCGCGGCGGGGCGAGCTCCACGAGGCCCTGCGCATCCGCACCGAGCTGCAGTTGCCGGCGCTGGAGCGGCTGGGCGACGTGCGCGAGCTGGTGGTGGCCCGGACGCGCGTGGCCGAGCTCCTGCGGGCGACGGGCCGGCCGGAGGAGGCCGACGCGCTGCGGGCGTCCGCGGTGCGCGCCGCGAAAGCGAGCGGCTTCGCGGAGTGAGTCTCGCCGGGGTTGGACCCCCGCCTCACGCGCCGCGTGCTGCCGCGCGGAGGACCGCGCCCACCCGCTTCGCCGCGCGCCGGGCGGCACGCACCGAGGTCACGATGCCGGGTTCGGGCGCTCCGTCCACCGCCGCCTGGAGGTCGACCCCCTCCGACAGGTCGATCCCGTCGCCCGTCCACCAGGCCCCGACGCCGTCCGTGGCTGCGGGGACCGGCGCGCAGCCGAGGGCGGCCGCGAGCGCCGCGCCCTGCCGGCCCGGCAGCTCGGCGAGCGGCTGCGGCGTCGCGCAGGCGCGGATCAGGCGCTCGAGCCAGGGGAGCACCCCGTCCGCGACCACGACCGGAGCCGCCATCGCGACCATCTCCTGCCAGCCGACGCTGCCGTCCGGGAACACCACCCACACCCCGTCTCCCGGACCGTACGCGAGGGGGATCGCGCCCGCCGCCCGCACCTCGGCCCCGAGCGCCCAGCCCTGGGGCCACAGGGTGAGGTACTGGAACGCGCCCACCGCGATCCACGGCTCGTCGGGGAGCTGCGGGTCCGGGAACTGCAGTCCGCCGACGAGGGCCTCGGCCTCGAGCGCGGCGTCGTGGACCGTGTAGCCGCGCGCCAGGAGCCGCTCCGCGAGCGCGGGTGCGTCCGCGGTGTCGCGGGGGTCGCGCCGCGCGTGCTGCTCGGCCAGCCAGGTCCGCGCCGATTCGGACACCGCCGGCGGCTCCGCGCCGCTCACCCGGACCCACCGGGTGGACTTCGCGGTGGTGCCGCGGAGGACGAGCTCCTCGACCAGCCGGCCGGCCACGGCCACGCGCTGGACGAGACCGGGCTTGCGCCCCGCGTCGAGCGCGAGCTCCGACCCGCCCGCAGGCGCCTCGGCGAACGGGGCCTCGGTCACCTTCGGCGAGGTGGCGACCACGGTCGCAGCATGCTCCCCGACCGCCCGCACGGCGGTGACCAGCTTCGCGGTGTCCGTGACCACCACCCTGGTGTGCCCCGCCGACTCCTCGACCCGCGCCCCGGACCCGAGCCACCACCGGTCCGCCGTCCCGAGCGCCACCGGGTCGGCGCGCAGCGCGCGGGCCAGCACCTCCCCGTGGCCCGGCCCAGCGTCCACCGCAGCGAACGGGCTCCCCGCGGCGTGGCGGAGGGCGAGGAGCGGGAGGAGCGCCCGCAGCGGTCCCACCTGCGACCAGCGACCCAGCCGCAGCTCCCACGCGACGCCTTCGCCGTCCCCGTGGAACGACGAGGGCCAGTCGGTGGCCACCCGGAGGACCCGCTCACCGGACGGCAGCGTCGCGACCGACGGACCGGGGCCGGGTTCTCGCGCGGCCGACCCGATCGTGACGCCATCGACCCGCCAGGCGCCCAGCCCCGCCTCCCACGCGAGAACTGCGGCGGGCGCAGGGAGCCCCTCGCCGAGGAGCGCCGCGTGCAGCGCCGCGCGAGAGTGATGTCCGGCTTTCGCGGTCGCCAGGAAGGCGCAGACGAAGTCGGGGCCGAGCTCGGTGGGCCACGGCGGAGGGGCCCCCTCCGCAGGTGGCACCGGTCGGGCCGCGACGGTCCGGTCGGGAGGCTCGACCCCCACCTCGCCGAACCGGGAGCCCCGGACGACGCCGCCGGGTCCCTCGAGGACCGCGGGCGCGTTCGGCGGTGGTGCAGGCGGCAGCGTGGCTTCCACGGGAGGGCCGCCGTCCGCGGGGAACCGCCACCCCGCCGTCCCCACCGTCGAGCCGGTCACGATCGCGCCATCGGGCTCGACCAGGATCCGCTGGGTCTGCTCGGTGAACCCGGGCCCGGCGTGGTCGCGGACCGTGACCGCCGCCTCGGGACCGAGGACGGCGAGCCGGACGGTGTCCCCTCCGGCGAGGAGCGTTCCTGCCCGCCACGCGACCGCGTGCCCGGGCGTGGCCCACCGGCCCAGACAGCGGCCGGTGTCGAGCGACCACACCGCGACCTCGCGCTCGCTGCCGGTCGCGAGGCGCGTCCCGTCCGGCGAGGGCGCGACCGACCACACGATCCCGGCGTGGGCGGCGATCACGCTCCGGAGCGCGAGGTCCGCCTCCCGAAGCACCACGCAGCCGTCGTTGGACCACGAGACCACGGCGTCACCGGCGCGGAGGAGCCCACGCACCCTCGCCGCGTGGTCGGCGGTCGGGGACGGGTCCGGGCGCGGCCACTCCACCAGGGCCAGGTCCCACCCGAACACGCCGGACGCGTCCACCGCGAGGCCCCGCGCCCTCAGCCCGATCGCATCCGGTGGCGCGAGCACCCCGGCGGGCGCACCGGTCGCGAGATCCCACGCCCGCGCCGCACCGCCGGCGGCGACCCACACCCGCCGCCCGTCGGGGTCGAGCGCGATGGGGAACACGCCCCCGGCGCCCGTCGCGAACGAGCGCCCCCCAGCGTGCACCCGTCCGTCGGTGGTCGCCGCGACCCAGCCGTCCGCGCCGCGGGCCACGAAGAACACCGGAACCGTCGCCAGGCGCTCGGTGTGCGTGCCCGTCCGCCCGACCACGCAGAGGGTGCCGTCGGCGAGCCCGGCAGCGAGCTCGTCGCCGTGGGCAGCCAGGGCGTCGATCGCGCTTCCGAGCCGCGCGCGCTCCACGCTGCCACTGGACCCGACCTCGACGATCCGGCCGTCGACCCCCGCGGTCCACGCAGTGGCCCCGCGAGGCACCAGCGCGGTGACGGCGCCGTCGTGCGCCTCCACGAAGTGGTGACCGGCCCACACGCGGCCGTCGCCGCCCGCCGACCAGGGCCGCCCCTCGACGAAGGCCAGCGCGGTGGCCGGACCGCCGTGGACCGCGACCCCCTCGCTGCCCAGACACACGCGACCGTCGAACCCGGCGGAAGCGTCGCCACACACGGCGAGCACGGGACCCCGATGTCGCTGCGCGGGGCGCCACTCGCCGTCGGGAGCGCGCCGCCACACGGTCCCGTGGGCGTCGCCGGCGGTTCCGGCGGGATCGACTGCGGTCAGCGGCGCAGGGAACGCCGCGTGGCGGACGGCTGGGGTCGACACACGTCACCTCTTCGTCGAGGGCTCAGGGCGCAGCGCAGCTCTCCGCGTGGCGGGCGACCTGATCGGCGAACTGATCCCAGTCGAGCGAGCTCGGGGTCTCGAAGCCCGCGCACGCCCCGAAGATCTCCGTCCACTGCTTGTCGTAGCTGCCCTTCTTGACCAGGAACGCCGCGGTCTCTCCTCGGCGGAGCACGAGGTAGGACCGAGACACCCCGCCCGTCACGGCGAGCCCGCCCACCGACAGTCCGGCGGTCTCGCGACCGGCGGGATCCGGCAGCACCTGGAGCGTGGCGTCGAACCCGGGGTTCAGGAGCTGCATCAACCGGATCTTGCCGTTCGGCTGTTGGCCGGTGACGAACAACACCTCGTTCGGGGCGAGGCTGCGTGCACCGGTCGTCTTGTCCATCTCGGACACGGAGTCCATGGCGTTCGCCGTCGCCAGGACCCGCGAGAAGCCGTTCGGGACGAGGTAGAACTCCCGGAGCGCCTCCAGCGACAGCGTCACCTTCGACCCATCGTCGAGCTTCATCTTGACCTTCTTGATGGTCCCCGAGCCCGCGACGGACAGCTGCGGGTTCCCCTCCACGACCGAGCCGTCGGCCATCACGGCCCGGGCGACCGCGCCTCCCGGGGCGGTCAGGGGGACCTCGAAGGTTGCACCGAGGGCGGACGACGACAGCAGGAACCACATTCCGGCTCTCCCGCCGGCAGGGATAACCGAGGTCGGCGCGCCGGGTGACGTGCGGCTCCCCGGATCCGGCCGCGGCGTTACAGGGGCCGTTTCCCGGGGTCTCCATGTCCGTGCCGTGGCTGCTGCTCGCGTCCTGCAAGAAGGACGAGCCCTCCCCCACCCCGAAGGACGAGCCGTCCCCCCTGCTCGGCGTCGAGGAGTCCGCGGCGTACAGCGTCCCCGGAGCCGACGGCGAGGCGTGGATCGTGCGCACCCCGTACGACGTGCCCTACGTGTACGCGACGACCGACGCCGACCTCGCGCGCGCCACCGGCTTCGTCGTCGCCTCCGACCGCTACTTCGTGATGGACCTCGCCCGCCGGCTCGCCCGCGGCCAGCTCTCCGAGGTGCTCGGCCAGGACGCGTTGTCCACCGACCTCGAGTCGCGCGGGATGGGCATGACCCGCGTCGCCGACCTCGTCGACCAGGCCGTCGCCGCCGACCCGTTGCTGGCCGCCCGGTTCGACGCGTACGCCGAGGGCGTGAACCTGTACGTCGCGCAGGCCCGCACCGGCGCCTTGCCCCTGCCCACCGAGATCGTGACCCTGTCGCCGTTCCTGGGCGTGGCCGACCCCACCACGCTGCTGTCCGACTTCGACCGCGCCGACCTGTCCGCCATCGCGGCCACCCTCGTGTACAACCTCGGGTTCGAGACCACCGACGTGGGCCGCACCGCCGCGCTCGCCGCGCTCGACACCGCCTTCGACGGCGCCCCGTCCGAGGCCCTGCGCGAGGCCGGCGCCCGCCAACTGTTCGAAGAGGTCGCGCCGACGTGGCCGGTGGCGTCGTCTCCGGGGTTCGCCGCGGGCGCCCGCCGCGCGGCCCCCACCGGGGACGCCGGCCGCCTCCCGCGCGCCGAACGCAGCGCCCTCCACCGCCTCCGGGCCCGGGCCGACCGGTGGGAGAAGCGCCTGGGCCACGACCGGGAGTCCGGCTGGGGCAGCAACGCCTGGGCGGTCGCGGGGGACCACACCGCCGACGGGCGCGCGCTCCTCGCGGGCGACGGCCACCTCGATCTGTCGATCCCGAGCCTGTTCTACTCGATCGGCCTCGACGACGCGCACCTCGCCGGGTCCGGGGCCACGGGCGAGCGCACCCACCAGGTCGGGCTCGTGTTCCCCGGCTTCCCCACGCTCGCCGTCGGGACCAACGGCCGCGTCGCCTGGGGCCAGACCCAGCTCATGGGCGACATCACCGACTGGTACGCCGACGAGCTCGTCCTGGACGGCAACGGCGTCCCGCGCGGCACGATCTTCGAGGGCGAGGAGCAGGCGCTCGAGCGCTTCGACGAGGTGTACGAGATCCGCGACGTCCCCCTGCTCGGCTCCGAAGGCCGCACCGAGACCTGGCCCCGGTGGCAGACGTTCGACGGGCGCCTGGTGGTGGAGATCGAGGGCACCCCGGGGGTCCCCGGAGACCGGCGGGCCGGGCGCACGCTGGTGGCCGTGGGCGACGCGTTCGTGTTCCCCGAGGACCTCGACGGCGACGGCGTCGTGAGCGCCTTCAGCGTGGACCACACCGCGTTCGACCCCAGCAACCTCGTGGCCGCGAGCGACGGGTTCGGGCACGCGGACGACGTGGGCGAGTTCCGCGAGGCGACCCGCAAGCTCGTGGCGTACAGCCAGAACCTCGTGGCGGCCGACGCCGACGGCCACGTGTTGTACACGCCGTACCAGGCGGTGCCGTGCCGCAGCTACCTGCCCCGCGGGCGCGACGGCCGCCCGCTGCCCGGCGCCGACCCCACGCGCCTCCTGGACGGCACGAAGTACCGCGGCTTCACCATCCCGGTCCTCCCCGACGGCACCGTCGACGAGAGCCAGGGCGACGACCCGTACCGCTGCGTCGTCCCGTTCGCCGAGATGCCGGTCTCGCAGGACCCGCCCGAGGGCTTCGTGATGACCGCCAACAACGACATCGGCGGCCTGTCGCTCGACGGCGACCTGTGGAACGACGCCTGGTACGTCGGGGGTCCGTGGCTCGAAGGCTACCGTGCGAAGCGCCTCGTGGACCTCCTCGGCGCCGAAGCCGAGGCCGGCACCGCCGACGTCGCCGCGATGTCCCGGATCCAGGGCGACCACCACAGCGTGATCGCCGAGCACTGGCTCGACTGGCTGCTCGAGGACCTCGCCCGCGCCGAGGCCCTGGCCGCCACCACCCCGGTCCCGGGGACCACCGAGGAGCGCGCCGCAGCCCTGTACCTCGCGAACGAGGCCCGGCTGGGTGAGGCGCGGGACCGCCTTCAGGCGTGGCGCGACGGCGGGCTGGCAGCCGCGAGCGGCGTCGAGACCCCGTACGACCCCCTCGCACCAGGCGACGAAGACGACAGCGTGGCCACCATGGTGTGGAACGCGTGGGTCGGCGTGTACGTGCAGACGGTGCTGGACGACGAGGGCTTCCCCACGATCGGCTACCCGACAGGCGACACGGGGCGCACCCGGACGATCACCGCGATGCTGCAGGGCCGCGGACCGGGGAACCCGCAGGACCTGGCCTCGTGGGACCCGGACCTGCAGGAGTCCGTGTACTTCGACGTCCGCACCACTCCCGAGGTCGAGGAGAGTGTGGAG
>JBIKWC010000418.1:0-4895 GCA_044356535.1 Myxococcota bacterium | reverse complement strand
AGGGGGCGCTCCCCCCTGGACCCCCCGCGTACCCAAGCCGATCGAACCTGGATCATTTCTGCAGCAGCTCCGCCAGCGGCGTGACGACCCGCGGGCCCCCGTCGAGCGGCACGACCTCCCGGTAGAACGTCGTCTGCAGCGGATAGCGCGTGGCCAGGTCGGGCAGCAACGCAGCCGCTTCGGGCCACAACACCGACAGCTCGGCGTCGAGCGTCGCGGAGGCGAGGTGCGGCACGTTCTCCGCCGACACCCGCACGTGGCGGACCTCGACCACGAGTCGCTCTCCGGGCGCGCCGGTGCCGACGACCCCGCTGGACCACTCCCGCCGCTCGCCGGGCAGCAGCCGGTCGTCGGTCAGGCGCCGTGCGTTCCGCTGGGTGGCCTCGTCGCCCCAGTCCCACGTCTGCCCGATGCGCAGGCTGTCCGTGGCGACCACGGCGCCGTCCGCTGCCTCGATCCGGAGGTCGACCCGCAGGTGCCGCTCGGGGTCGGCCGTGGGGACGCGGTGCGCTGCCCGGGCGTTCGTGAGGGTCACGCGGACCGGGGGACCCGGCTCCACCCGCACGTCGACTGCGGGCTCGTAGCCCCGCGCCAGGAGGGCGGCGTAGTCCTCCGGGTGCTTGGGGACGCCCCCGCCCGTCCACCAGTGGCGCCGCAGCTCCACCGGAGGACCACCGGCAGCAGCGGGGCGTGTGCCCAGGGGCATGTGGCAGTCGGGGCACCCGGTGCCTGCGCGCGGGCCCGCCTCGATCTCCTCGCGCGTCTCGAACCAGCAGGTGAACGTGGCCGAGATCCGGGCGGGTCCGGGGCTGTGGCACGACTCGCAGACCCCGTCCAGGGCAGCGCGATCGACCCGCACCCGGTGGGGAGCGCGGCCGCTTCCCCGGGGACCCACCACGAGCCCCGCGCCGTCCTCGTCGCGCCGCACGTGACACGTCGCGCAGTCCACGCCGTCCGCCACGCGGGCGGGCTCGAACGACGGCTCCGCCACCGGCACCAGCGCGTCGATGCGCGCGGCGTCGGCGAACCGGCTGTCGAGCCGGACCTGCTGCGCGCGCTGCGGGCGCGTGGGGATGTGGCAGTTCAAGCACAACCACCGGGGCTGGCCCGGCTTCGAGAGCTCCGAGACGAACTGCAGGTCGCGCATCGCGTTCGCGTGGGTGCTCCCGGCCCACTCGGCGTGGTGCTCGGGGTGGCAGCCACCACACGTGCCGGCGTCGCTCTGGACCTCGCCCCCAGCGAGGAGCGCGATGGTGGGCGGCGCGTCGATCGCAGCCAGGAACCCCCAGGAGCCCAGGCGCTCCTCCACCGTAGCCGTTGAAGGCACCACGACCGGTGGATCTCCGCTCCTCGCACACGCCAGCCACGACCAGAGCACGGGCGCCCCCGCCCGGACCCTATCCGAAACCGCGCCCCGCCCGGGGTAGACTGCCGCCGGAGGTTGCGCATGCGAGCGGCGGCCCTGGTGTTGGCGCTGGTGGCGGGGTGCGGCGGCGGAGACGACGGCAAGCCGGCGTACGAAGGGTGCGACCTCGACGACCCGGAGGAGCTGTGCGCGGAGGGCACGGAGTGTGTGGAGTCCCTCATCGTGGCGTCCGGCAACGGGTACTGCACCACGGACTGCATCGTGGGGGAGGACGCCTGCCCCGCGGGCGCGGAAGGCGTCCAGGCGGAGTGCCACCAGCCCGACGGAGCGACCGGCGCCCAGTGCTACGTCGCGTGCCCGGACGGCGCCGTCTGCCCGCTCTCCACCACGTGCGTGACCTTCGAAGAGGGCGGCGCCCCCGTCGAGCTCTGTGTCCCCCGCTGACGCACCGTCGTGCGCGGCGCTCCTCACCCGCCACGGGAGCGACCCCACGCGCCTCGTGCAGCTCCTGCGCGACGTCGTCGAGGTCCACGGCCACGTGCCGCCGGCCGCGCTCACCGAGATCTCCGTGGCTCTGGGCCTCCCCCGCGCCCGGGTGGAGGGGGTGGCCGGGTTCTACTCGTTCCTCGGGACGCGACCGGCGGGGCGCTACCGCATCCGCTTCAGCGACAACGTCACCGACCGCATGGCGGGCTCCGTGGCCCTGCGGGCCGCCCTCACCGACGTGCTGCGGGGCGATCCCGAAGTCGACGTCGACGTCACCGGCTGTACGGGGCTCTGTGATCAGGGCCCCGCCCTGCTGGTCAACGGGCAGCCGATGGGCAGGCTCGATCCAGCGAGGATCGGCGCGGTGGGCGCGCTCGTCCAGAGCCGGGTCCCCGTGGACCGGTGGCCCGCCGACTGGTTCCGCACCACCTCGCACGTGGCGAAGCGGGGCCTCCTCCTGGACGCGGTGGTGCCCCCCGGACAGGCGGTGGAGGCCGCGCTGCGGGGCGGCCCTGGAGCCACACTGGAGCAGCTCGAACGGAGCGGGCTGCGCGGTCGGGGCGGAGCCGGGTTCCCGACCGCCACCAAGTGGCGCGCGTGTGCTGCAACGGGCCGGGACGCCGTCGTGGTCTGCAACGCCGACGAGGGCGAGCCGGGCACCTTCAAGGATCGAGAGCTCCTCGCCGGGTGGGCGGACCTCGTCGTCGAGGGCATGACGGTGGCCGCCGTCACGGTGGGCGCCACCCGCGGGTTCGTGTACCTCCGCGGAGAGTACCCGTTCCTCGTCGAGGGACTGCAGGCCGCGCTGGCCCGTCGGCGGGCTAGCGGGTTGCTGGGTCCGAGCTTCACCGCCGGGCGCGGGTTCGACCTCGAGCTCCACCTCGGCGCGGGCGCCTACGTGTGTGGGGAGGAGTCCGCCCTGCTCGAGTCGTTGGAGGGAAAGCGGGGGATCCCCCGAAACCGCCCGCCGTACCCGGTGACCCACGGCTGGCTCGGCAGGCCCACCGTGGTGAACAACGTGGAGACCCTGGCCCTCGCCGCGCTGGTGGTCGCGCAGGGCGCGGACGCGCTCCGGTCGGTCGGAACGGAGCGGTCCGCGGGGACCAAGTTGTTGTCGGTGAGCGGGGACGTGACCCACCCGGGGACCTACGAGTGGCCCTTCGGCGTGACGGTGCGCGAGGTGCTGGCCGCCGCAGGCGCCTCGGACGTCGCAGCGGTGCAGGTCGGCGGTCCCTCCGGGACGTTGCTGTCGGCCTCGGACCTCGACCGCCGCATCGCGTTCGAGGACGTGCCCTGCGCCGGCGCGATCACGGTGTTCGACCCCTCGCGCGACGTGCTGGCGATGGTGGCCGCGTACGCGGACTTCTTCGCCCACGAGAGCTGCGGGTTCTGCACACCGTGCCGCGTCGGGACCACGCTCCAGCAGCGCGCGATGGCGCGGGTCGTGGCCGGGAAGGCCACCCGCGGCGACCTCGCCGATCTCGAGCGACTGGGCGACGTGATGCGGCGCACCAGCCACTGCGGCCTCGGAGCCACCGCCGGCAACCCCGTCCGCGACGCGCTCGCCCGCTTCCGCCCCGCGTTCGAGCAGCGCCTCGCGACCCGCGACCCGCCGTCGTTCGACCTGGACGCTGCGCTCGGAGGCGCCCGCGCGATCACCGGGCGGACCGACGCCGACGCCCACCTCGACCCGGAGGGCGCGTGAGCGACACGTTCCTGTTCAACGGGCACCCGGTGCCCTTCACGCCGGGACAGACGATCCTGCAGGCGGCCCTCGCCGCCGGGGACTACGTGCCCCACCTCTGTTTCCACCCCGACTTCCCGCCGCACGGCAGCTGCCGGGTCTGCACCGTCCGGGTGAACGGCCGGCCAGCCGCCAGCTGCACCACCCCCGCCACGGCGGACGCCGAGGTGGACAGCACCTCGCCGGAGGTCCGGGCCGACGCGCGGACCCTGGTGGAGTTCCTGTTCGTCGAAGGGGACCACTTCTGCCCGTCGTGTGAGCAGAGCGGGCGGTGTACGCTGCAAGCCGTGGGCTACGACCTCGGGATGGACTCTCCGCACTGGCACCCGATGTTCCCGGACCGCCCCGTCGACGCCTCCCACCCCGACACCTGGCTCGACTTCGACCGGTGCATCCTGTGCGAGCTGTGTGTGCGCGCCTCGGCCGACGTCGACGGCAAACACGTCTTCGCGTTGTCGGGGCGCGGGCTCCGCAAACACCTGATCGTGAACGCGCCGTCCGGCAAGCTCGTGGACACCCCCTTCGCCGCCACCGACGCGGCAGCGCACGTGTGCCCGGTGGGCGTCATCCTGCCCAAGCGGCGGGGCTTCGACGTGCCCCTCGGCGAGCGGACGTACGACCGTCGACCGATCCGCGAGGTGGCGCCAGCGCAGTACCGCGCCCGCGTCGAGCCGGAGGAGCCGTGACGCCCCCCGCGCGCAAGCTGCGCGTGGCCACGGCGTCGCTGGCCGGCTGCTTCGGCTGCCACATGTCGTTCCTCGACATCGACGAGCGCCTCGTCGCCCTGCTCGAACGCGTCGAGCTCGATGCCTCCCCGCTCACCGACCACAAACACCCCCGCGACTGCGACCTCGGGCTGGTCGAAGGCGGCGTGAGCACGGCCCACGACGTCCACCGCCTGCGGGAGCTGCGTGCGCGGTGCAAGGTCCTCGTCGCGCTCGGCGCGTGCGCGGTGAACGGCGGTCTGCCCGCGCAACGCAACGCCGTGCCTGTGGGCGAGCTCCTGCAGTCGGTGTACCTCCTCGGCCACGGAGCGGGCACGAAGCTCGTCCCCGACGACCCGGAGCTCCCCCTCCTGCTCGACCGCGTCCACCCCCTCCACGACGTGGTCCACGTGGACTGGTTCCTGCCCGGATGCCCCCCGTCGGCCGACGCGATCTGGCAGTTCCTGACCGCTCTGCTCGCGGGGCGAACCCCGGCGCTGGGGCACGGGCTGCTCCGCTACGACTGACCGCCCGAATTGATCCAGGTTCGATGGGCCTCGGTACGCGGGGGGTCCAGGGGGAAGCGCCCCCTGGC
>JBIKWC010000142.1:0-17099 GCA_044356535.1 Myxococcota bacterium | reverse complement strand
GCACCCGAGGTCGAGGCCAGCCGGCCCCAACGCACCAGGAGGGACTCCGGGACGGGGTGCTCGACGATGGAACGCCGAACTTCGCCGGCTGGCAGCGGGCTCGTGGGCGCGGGTGGTGCGTTGGAGGCGGCTGGCCTCCCGCGTGGGTGCGTTCGAGCCGGCTGGGGTCGGGCCAGCGGCGGTGAACGCACCCGCAGGCGCCTCGCCGGGCACGATGCCGGCGGTCGGCGTCGTGCCCGAGGGGGGATGCCCGGGCAGCGGGGGTCGAGCGCGCGGCGGTGGAGCGTTCGTCGCGGCTGGGGTCGGGCCAGCAGCGAAGGGGGTACGTGGACTCGTGACTCCCGCCGGGCACGTCCGCCGCACCATGCCCCCCGAGATCGCAGCCGTGTGGGTCCCGTTCGACTGGGACAACGCGAAGCTGTGGGCCCTCGACCTGCCTGCCGCCCCGCTCCCCGTCACCGAGGTCGCCTGGATGCTCGACCTGCCGTGCTGGCGGCGCGGCGCCGAGTGGTTCGTCGTCCGCCCCCGCGAGGTCCTCGACCACCCCGACCTGCACCCCGAGCACCGCGACCGCATCGAGCGCGCGGACCTCCGCTGGCCCATCGACATCACGCGCAACCGCGACCGGTGGCACGTCCTCGACGGCCTCCACCGCCTGGCCAGGATCGTCCGCGCAGGTGGAGCGGTCGTCCAGGCCCGCGTGTTGCCACCCGAGCTCGTGCCGGACGTCCTCCGGATCGGGTAGTCGCGTCGGATGGTGGTTGCATGATGGTTCTCGTCGGCTCCCTCGCCCTCGCGCAGGACGTGTTGGGGAACGTGCAGCCAGGCTCCCCGTTTCTGGGCGGAGACGGCTGGACGCCTGCAGCCACCGGAGGCTGGGACCGACCCGCGATGATCGCGGGCGTCCAGGGCGACCTCCACGTCGACACCTGTGGCGGAACCGCTTCTTCCATCACGTTTCGGGTGACGTACTCGGGATCCGTGGGGTGCCCTGCTGGTCTCGAGGTCGGCCCCCCCGGTTCGAACCCACCCAGCCCGGAAGCGGACGCGCGACTCGCGTTCCAGGCGCTCGCGGTCGCGCTCGAATCGTCGGGTTGGGTCCTGGCGGGACCCGAGACGTCGGGCGTCGTCCAGATCGGGGGGGGTACCCCGTCGGTCACGCTCCGGACCTACCAGCGGGCCGCAGTGCGACGCGAACTCGGACTGTACCTGGACGTTCATCCCGGCGCAGGTGGCGGAACCTGCAAGCTACACGCGACCACGCAACTCCAGACACCCCACGGCCCCTGCTCCGAAGGACGGTAGGGCGTGCTGCCGACAGGGGTCCGAGCCGCGTTAGGGGACGGCCGTGCGCATCGCCGTCCTCGGAGACCTGCACGCCCGCTTCGACGCGGAAGACGTGGAGAACCTCGACGCCGCGGGCCTCGACCTCGTGTGCTTCGTGGGCGACCTCGGTGGACCGCTGCACCGCGACACCCTGGCCGTCGCCCGGCAGATCTCGCGGCTGCACACCCGCGCGCTGCTGGTTCCCGGGAACCACGACGCCACCTCCCCGCTCGGCGTGCTCGCCGAGGCCACCGGGATCGGCAGGTTCCGTCCTGGCGCTGGGGCCCGGTCGCTGGCGCGCATCGACGCCCTGCGGGCCGCGCTCGGTCCGGTGACGCTGGCCGGCTACTCCCTGCACCCGTTCCCCGACCACGGCGTCACCGTCGTCGCCGCCCGGCCCCACGCCATGGAGCCCCGCTGGCTCACCTTCCCCCAGGCCCTCGAGGCGCGGTTCGGGGTGACCACGCTCGCCGAGAGCGCCGACCGCCTCCGGGCGCTCGTCGATCGGGCCCCCGGCGACCTCGTGTTCCTCGCGCACAACGGGCCCGCGGGCCTCGGCAGCGGTCCCCGCGACCCGTTCACGTTCTATGGCCGCCGCGACCTCGGAGACCCCGACCTCGCCGCCGCGATCGCGTACGCCCGAGCGGCGGGGCGGCGGGTCCTGGCCGTGGTCGCCGGGCACCTCCACCACCGCGGGGCGGACCGCGACTGGGCGGTCGTCCGGGACGGGGTCGCGACCGTGAACGCAGCGCGGGTCCCGCGGTGGTTTCGGGGTCCCACCGGGCCCGTCCGCCATCACGTCGAGCTCACGATCCGCGAGGGCGCCGTGGAGGTGCGGGAGATCCTCCTTCCGTCCCCGGGAGCGCGCTGGTAGCCTCCGCCCCCCGAGGTGCCCCGATGCCGCTGTTCCAGCGCCCCCCTTCGACCCCCGAGGAGCTCGAACGGAGCCGGCCCACCCCGTTCACGCCGGAGCAGGTGCTCCAGATGGACGAGGCCACCTGGTACCGCGACGTGTACCGCGGCGAGGACGTGCCGCAGCTCACGGTCCGCGCGGTGCTCATGGGGTCGGGGCTCGGGTTCCTGCTCGCGTTCACCAACCTGTACGTCGGCCTGATGACCGGCTGGGCCCTCGGCGTGGCGATCACCGCGGCGATCCTGTCGTTCGCGATGTGGAACTCGATGCAGAAGATCGGGCTCGCGCGCACGCCGATGACCATCCTCGAGACCACGTGTATGTCGTCCACGGCGTCGTCCGCGGGGTACGCCACCGGGTCCACCATGGTGAGCGCCATCCCCGCGATGTTGCTGCTCACCGTCGACGACGCGAACCCGGGCGGCCGGCACCAGGCCGCGTGGGTGTTGCTGGCCTGGACCGGGCTCCTCGGCGTGCTCGGGACCTGCCTCGCCGTCCCCATGAAGCGCAGCATGATCAACCGCGAGCGCCTCCCCTTCCCCTCCGGGACCGCAGCCGCCGTCACGCTCCGCTCGCTCTACTCCGAAGGCGCCGCCGCCATGCAGCAGGCGAAGTCCCTGCTCGGTGCCGGCCTCGTGGGCGCGATGTTCCCGCCGCTCCTCGAGCTGCAGATCAAGCCCGACGGCAAAGGTGGCTTCACCCCGCTCCTCCCGGCCGACACGCCGATCTTCGACTTCCTCCCGGGCGCGTCGATCCGCGGCGAGGCCCACGCCCCGTCCGACTGGACGATGGTGATGGACCACAACCCCGTGATGATCGCCGCGGGTGCCATCGTGGGGCCGCGCATCGCGGTGTCCATGGTGGGCGGCGCGTTGCTGCTCGCGTACGTCGTCGGGCCGTTCGGCGCCGAGCAGGCGTGGACCAACACGCTCGGCGAGACCATCTACGCCACCACGGCGCCCCACAAGGCGTACAAGGAGATCGGCATCTGGTTCGGCGTGCCGATCATGGTGTCGGCCGCGATGCTGCAATTCGCGATGCAGTGGCGCACCATCCTGCGCGCCGTGCAGGGCCTTCGGGGCGGCGGCGAGGCCGATCCCCGCGTGGCCGCCACCGAGGTGCCGTTCAGCTGGTTCCTGGGCGGCACCACCATCGGCGGCGTCGGCGTGGCGGTGCTCGGGGCCGCGGCGTTCGACATCCCCATCGCGTACGGGCTGCTCGCGGTGGTGCTCACGGGCGGCCTCGCGCTCGTGGCGTGCCGCGCCACCGGCGAGTCCGACATCACGCCGATCGGCGCGATGGGCAAGGTGATGCAGCTCACCTACGGCATCCTCATCCCGCAGTCGACGACGGCCAACCTCATGACGGCCTCGATCACCGCGAACTGCGCAGGGTCGGCGGCGGATCTGTTGTCCGACCTCAAGTCCGGCTACCTCCTGGGCGCCAACCCGCGTCGGCAGTTCCTGGCCCAGCTGTCGGGCGTGGTGTCCGGGACCTTCGCCACCGTGATCGGGTTCTACGTGCTCGTGCCCGACGCCACCGTCCTGACCGGCGTGGACGGCCACGCTCCACGGTTCCCGGCGCCCTCCGCGCAGGCGTGGAAGGCCGTCGCCGAGGTGTTTCGGCACGGCATCGCCAACATGCACCCCGTCCACCAGTACGCCATCCTGGTCGGCGCCGTGATCGGCGTGGTGCTGGTGCTCCTCGAGACGGCGCTCCCCAAGCAGAAGTCCTGGCTCCCGTCCGCGACCGGCCTGTCCCTCGGGATGATCCTGCCCTTCCAGTACCCGTTGTCGATGTTGATCGGCGCGGTGGCGGCCTCCGTGTGGCAGCGCAGCGACCCGGTCTCGTCCGAGAAGTACATCGTGCCGGTGGCCAGCGGCGTCATCGCGGGGGTCTCGATCCTCGGCGTGGTGGTGGCCATCCTCAACCAGATGGTCCTGCCGCTGTTCCTCGGGGGTGCGCAGTGAGGATCGCGGCGAGCGGCTCGGCGACGGCAGCGAAGGGGGCGGTGAACGAAGACGCGCACCTGCTGCGCGACAAGCCCGCGCTGGCCGTGGTCGTGGACGGCGTAGGGGGCCCGGATGTCGGGGACCGCGTCGCGAAGCTGGCGATCTCGGCGGTGCTGGACCGCGCGCCGGTGCTGGAGCGGCTGGTGGAGGCCACCCACGGCGACCGATCGAGCGGCGCGCGCCTCGCGCTGTCGCGGACCCTGGAGCGGATGTTCGGCGACCTGCACCACGCGGTGCAGGACACGGTCCGCGCCGAGGACCGGCCAGGCATGGCGGCCACGATGGCGGTGGTGGTGCTGGACGCGGACCAGCTGCAGTTCGCCCACGTGGGGGCGGTGCGCGTGTACCTGTTCCGGCGGACGGGGGCCGCGCGCGGCGAGCTGCGCCTCCTCACCGAAGACCACACGCTCGGCGCGCTCCGCATGCGCCACGGCAACATGGGCCACCAGGAGTACCGGGACAGCCCCCTGCGCAAGCGCCTGTACGCAGCCGTGGGCGTGCCCGGCGACCTCGACGTGGACCTGCGGAGCGCCCAGCTCGGCGACGGCGACCGCGTGTTGATCTGCACCCAGGGCGTCCACGACCACGTCGACGACGCGACCCTCGACCGCCTGGTGGCGGCGCACGACTGCCAGGGCGCCGCCGACGCCATCGTCCGCGAGGCCGTGCAGCGCGGGCTCGAGGAGGACGCCACCGCCGTGGTCTTCGAGGTGGGCTCGGACCGCACCGCGGCCGTCGCCGACGAGATCGACGCGGTCCTGAAGACGAACCGGCTGTTCCGCGACCTCACCGGGCCCGAGCGCGCGGTGGTGGCGCCCTACCTCGACGAGCGCATCCTGGCGCCGGCGGCGGTGTTGTTCCGCGAAGGGGACCCGGGAGACGGGTTCTTCGTGGTGGCGCACGGCACCCTGCGCGTGACGCGCTCGGGGACCCCGCTGACGGACGTGGGACCGGGCGGCAGCCTGGGGGAGCTGTGCCTCGCGCGGGACGTGCCTCGCTCGGCGACCACGTACGCAGCCACGCCCACGCTCGTGTTCGGGCTCACGCGGGCCCGGTTCCAGGAGATCATGGTGCGCCGGCCGGCCGTCGCCGCGAAGGTGCTGCTGGCTGCCCTCGATGGCGTCGGAGATCGCCTCCGCGAGGTCAGCGAGCGGCTTTCGCTGGTGGAGAAGCTGGCGATCGGCGCCCTGCCCACCGGAGAGCTGCCGCTGCGCGACGCGATCGTGAAGGCCGCGCGCGGGGAGCGCTGAAGAGGGTCAGCGGGCCAGCGGGCAATGGGCGATCGGGAACCGTTGGTGCTCGATCCGGCCCGTCGCGTCGACGAATCCCCTCCCAGTCGGGTCGGGACGCGCGTCGCGCACCCCTTCCGCGAGCGGCGGGAGGCCGGGCGCCTCCCAGCACGTGATGGTCCCGTCCACCCGCGCGGCGCACACCTCTGCAGCGCCAGGGTGGATCGACCGGAACGGCCCCGGGGGCGCTGGCACCCAACACCCGACGTTGCCGGCACAGGCCACGTCTCCCGCCGGATCGATCGAACACGCGACCTGGCCGTGGAGCGCGATGCGCGTCGCGGGGGGCGGAGGTGGCGCCTCCAACGGCGCCTTCTGGTGGGACTGTCGGGCGACGCAGGCAGGAACGCCGTCCGAACCGACGACACAGACGCGGTAGGAGTCGGCGGCCACGTCGAGGAGGTCCAGGCGGTCGCCGAACGCCGCGAGGGCGGGTCCCGCGTCTTCGGGCGCGTACAGCCCCCCGTCGGGGCGGACGCCGAAGGTCCCCATCGACGACCAGCGCGCCCGGGAGAGCGCAGGTGCGCCCTTGCACCAGGTCCCGTCCGGGCCGGCGCGGTGGAGGCACCAGCCCTCCACCTCGTCGAACGGGCCGGGGATCCGGTCGCTGTAGGCGATGCCGTCGCCTGCCTCGTCGATTCCGATGTTGGTCTCGGGATCCCAGGCCAGGTGCGCCACATCCTGCGGGCCCGGCGTGCGCTCCACCCGCTCCTCGAGGCACGACCGGAGCCCCACCGCCCACGCGAAGGCCGCGCTGGCGAGCTCCAGCGCGACCCCAGCGAGCAGGGCCCGCCGCCGCGGCGTCCCGAACACGGCCAGCGTCCCCGCCGTGATCACCGCCAGCCCGGCGGCCTCGACCCACGGCAGGCCGTACAGGACCGGCGCGCTGAGCGGATCGAGGCGGTTCCACGCGCTCGCGCGGGAGAGGGCCCAGAGCGTGACGAGGCCCGAGCCCAGGCGTAGCGCGCCGAGGAACGCGCCGACGACAATGGCGACCGGCAGCGAGAGGTTCGGCCGCGCGCTCATCCAGAGGAACGGGACCGCGAACAGGAGCCACACGCAGAGGTACACCATCGCGACGGCGGGCGCGCCGAGGATGACGAACGGAGCGATCACGGACGCCTCGAGAAGGCACATCACCGGGTCGGTCTCGCCGCCCGGTCAGCGGGCCAGCGGAGGCCTTCCCTGCTCCACGCGGCGCTCGTCCACCCGGCGGCCGGTCTCGGCGACACAGGCGGGCGCTCCGGCGCAGGCCACGCCCACGAGCCGCACCACGTCGGCGTCGGGAAGCGAGCTGGCCATCAGCGTCAGGTCGCGCCGGGCCTCCTGGCCGAGCAGGCCGTCGGCCTTCGCGCCGAGCGCCGCGAGGCGTTGCGCGGCCTCTGGAAAGCGCCCGAGGTTGAAGTCGCACCACGCGAGCTTGTACGCCGCGTAGTCCCCGAGCACGGGATCGGGGAGCGCAGCGGCGTACCACGCGGACGCTCCGACCACGTCGCCCGCGGCGAACGCGCGCTCCGCGAGGGACAGGCGACCGGGCGGCGCGTGTGGGCTCTCGGGTGCGGTCTTCAGCAGGGCAATCCAGACCTCTGCCGCCTCGTCGGGGCGGCGGGCGCCCTCCAGCGCGTACGCGAGGCCCGCCAACCCGCCCGCATCCCGCGGGTCGAGCGCAGCGCGGCGCACGGCGAGGGCCTCGGCCCGCAACCCGTCCGCGCGGCTCTGCTCCGCCGCTGCGTCCGCTCCCCGGTCCAGGAGCGCGTACATGCGCAGCTCGGTCTCCAGGGCTTCGTCCTCGAGCCGCAGGGCGCGCGCCGGCCCGAGGCGAGGGCGGGCAGCCATCCAGGACGCTGCAGGCCGCTCGAGCTCCCCCTCGACCACGTCGTCGGGGAACTCCCACGTCGTTTCGCCCGCGAGGGCCGCGCCCAGCCACCACATGCCGACCTCCCACCTCGAGGACACCGCCGCGCCGCAGCGGTTCCCCGATCAGGATGCCGTTCGCATCCGCATGCCTCGCAGCAGGTTGAGCATGCGCAGCGACGCGTGTCGTCCGCCCACCCGCCACTCCTGCAGCACGTCGCCGCCGCGCGCGAACTGCGGGGAGAGCACGAAGACCCGTACCTTCGCCTCCCGCATCAGCTGGTGGAACCGTCCGTCGCGCAGGAGCCCCCGCGTCAGGGCCAGCTGGACCACTGGCTGGAAGTAGTCCAGGTCCAGCGACACCCAGTCCGCACCGACCGCGCGCGGCAACACGTCCGGCCACGCCAGCGAGCCCGAAACCCACCACGGGACGCGGTTCGAGGCCCCCACGTCGCGGCCCTCCCCCGCTGCGGGCTGCGCAGTCGTGAAGACCACGTCGTGTTCCCCGAGCACGGGCCGCCCGTCGCCGGGCCGCTTCAGCCCCTCCAGCAGCGCCCACCACGTCGCGGCCTGCGCAGGTCGCCGCGCGGACAGGTACCGGTCGTCGCACCAGTCGGAGTGCCGGTCGGCGTGGAACAACGTCCGCGGCAGCGCACCCGTCGTGTGGTAGTGGTACAGCGCGACGTCGACCAGGTGGTGGTCGCGCTGCACGTAGTCGACCTGTCCCTCGGCGCTCCGCAGGACCAGGACCGTGCCCCGGAGCACGTCCTCGAGGTCGGCCAGCGACAGGGTGGGCCGCCAGGGCCGCTCCTCGAACCACACCTGCTCGCCGACATAGGGGCGCGCACCGTCCTCGTCCTCGTCCTCCGGCCCGGCCCAACGCGCCACCCGGGCGTCGAAGCGGGCTCCGTCGCCCTCCACCAGCACCTCGGCAGCGACCTCGCGGATGTCGCGGCGGACGCCGGCGGCCGGCACGGACCCACTCCCGACGGGACGCAGCTCGAACCGGTACGCAGCGTCGATCGGGCGGCGCCATTCCGCAGTGCTGACGCGCACACACGCTCCGAAGGTCAGAGCCTGGAGCGGTAACCCGTTTGCAGCGCACCTCGGACCCCGCCTTCGCCCCAGGGCAGCCAGGCGAGCGTCGCCACCGCGACAACCGCCCCGAAGGTCCCCACGTCCAGCCACAGCTGGAGCGCTCCGTGGAACAGCGCCGCCACCACGAACGAAGGCCCCACGAGGCGCGGGTGCCACGGGGCGAGGGCGAGGAACAGCTGGAGCGGAGGCACCGTCCAGGCCAGGGCCCGGAGCGGCCCGTAGCCCAGGTCCAGGAGCGGCGATGCGGGATCGGCGTCGAGCGCGATCTGGGCGAGCCGCACCCCCGTCCACCACGCCGGCTCGAGCTTGTCGAGCGCCGCGAACCCATACACGACCGAAAGCTGCGCGGCGGTGAGCCAGCGCACGTCGCGATCGTCGGGCGCAGCGCCCAACCACACCAGCAGCGAGGCCGTCAGCCAGCGGTGGTGGCTCATCACCTCGTGGGGAGAGCCTCCCTCCGCTCCGAGCGCCACCGCCCCGGCCAGGAGCCCCGCTGGCAGCGCCCACCGCCGCGAGGCGCGGGGCCACGCCACGGCCGCGAGCAACACCCACAGGGCCACCGACACCGGGCCGGACGGAGCGAACGTGGCCGCCGCCGCAGCGGCGAGACCGGCGCGGAACACGCCGATCACGGGCACACCGGGGTCAGCTCGGCGGGAACCCGCACGAACCCGTCCTCGCCGGGGCACCACAACGCGCACCGGGCCGACGGCACCGCAGCACACAACGCGGGAGCGCTCGCGGGTGCCCGATCCTCCGTGAACGCGAGGACGACCGCGCGCCACTCGGCCCGCCCCGCGGCCGGCAGCGCCCCCGGCCACACCCGCGCGCCCGAGGCGTCGTCCAGCCCGATCTGGCACCGGTCGCGCCCCACGTCGTGGTACATCCGCCAGCCGCGCGCTGCCGGACCCAGATCCACGCCCGCTCCACGCAGGGTGGGAGGGCCGGTGATGGCCAGCACCAGCAGCACGCGGGCGGCGCGTTTCACGCCCGGTCGTCGCTGTTTCGGATCATGACCTGGAACGTCGACTCGTTCCGCCCGCCGGTGGTGCCGGTGTTGCGGATGTAGCACTGCGGGCTCTGCGACTCTGGGGCGGACACGGTCCCCAGCTGGGAGCCGACCCGACACGGCGCCATCGGCTGCCCGGTCACGCTCACGCCGAACCGGACCGCCGCGCTCGTCAGGCGGTTGCCGGTGTGGTTCTCCCAATGGAAGCGGTCGGCGGGCGCGTAGTACACGGCGCGATCGATCCCGCGTCCGGGAAAGTCTCCCGTCCCGTCGAGCGAGTCGCAGCGGCTCCCCAGGATCACGCCGATGTGGCCGTAGTTGCTGGGCCCGGTGTTGAAGGTGAAGCACACGGTGCCGTCGGTGACCCCGGTCGCGGTCCCGGACCGGCTCAACGTGCGGATGTTCCCCGCGGCGGACGGGTCCAGCACGTCGTTCCGGACGGGAACGGCGAGCATGTCCTTGGAGCCGGTGACGGCTTCGGCGACGGAGAGCTGGGCGAGCAGGGCGACGAACATGGGTGGACCTCCAGGTGGTTCACCCGGCCACGAAGCAAGGCACGTGCCACCCACCACCCACCCAGACCCGGCGTTTCCCCGATTCCCCGACGGGACCGGCCGCACGATGTGCGCACGCGAGCGCACGTTCGAGCGTCAGCCCGCTGCGAAGACCGCGTCGCGGGCGCGGTGGGCGAGGCCGTAGATCGTCTCGCTCGGGTTGACGCCGAGCGACGTGGGCAACACCGACCCGTCCACCACGAACAGGTTCCCGACGTCGTGGTGGCGCAGGTCGCGATCGACGACCGAGGTGGCAGGATCCGGGCCCATGGCACACCCACCCATCTGGTGGGCCGTGAAGATCGCGTGCTCCAGCGCGCCGTAGGCTCGGTCGTCGAGCCGCGCCAGGTCGCCCTGGGTCGCGAGGCGCAACGGCTGGGCGTGCAGCGTGTACACCTCGCGTGCGCCCGCGGCGAGGTGGAGGCGCGCGAGGAGCTCGTGGGAGCGGCGGAACGAGCGCGCCAGCTGCGCCGTCACCGGGTAGTCGACGCGGATCCGGCCGTCCTTGCGCAGGGACACCGTGCCGCCGTCGTCGCCGGGCGCGAAGCCGTCCACGTGGATCGCGAGGAGCGACGAGGTGCGCTTGAGGTCCTGCATGAACGTGAGCAGCTCGGGGCCCATCACGGGGGCGCTCACCGAGGCGAGCATCGGGTGGACGGGCGCCGCCTCGAGGAAGAAGCCGATCTCCCCTGCCTCTGCCGCGAGGGGGTCGTGGGAGTACACACTCTGCGGCGCGCCGTGCCACCCCGCGATGTCGTGTGGGTACAGGCCGACACACGACACCACCGGGTGCAGGAACGTGCGCCTGCCTACCGGTCCGCGATCGAGACCCGAGCGAAGCAGCAACGCGGGCGAGTTGATGGCGCCTCCACATACCGCCACCACCTTCGCCTTGACCTCGATCCGGACGGTGGAGGCGCGGTCGCGCGCGGGGTCCATCACCCGCGCCTCGACCCCCACCACGCGCCCACCTTCGACGCGGAGGCGCTCGGCGCGGGTGTCGGCGTACACCGTGGCGCCAGCGGCCACGGCGTCCGGTACGCAGGTGAGGCCCATCCCCTGCTTGGCGTCGAACGGGCAGCCGAACCCGCAATACCCGGAGTTCGCGCAGCCGCGCACGTTCCGGCGCGTCCGATGCGTGGTGAGGCCCAGCGCAGCACCACCCCGGGCGAGGGTGGCGTTGTTCTCGTTCGGAGGGACCTGGTCCCAGGTGGCGATGCCGAGGCGCTCCTCGACCGCGGCGAAGTGTGGCGCCAGCTCTTCGGTGGTGAGGGTGAGCCCGTGGTGATCACGCCAGTGCTGCAGGACGTGATCGGGCGTGCGGAAACACGTGGTCCAGTTGACGGTGGTGCCGCCGCCCACCGAGCGGCCCTGCAGGATGGTGATGCCGAGGTCCGCCGTGGCCCGCGTGCCTCGCTCCTGGTACAGCGCCGGCAGGCTCCAGGCCTCGTCCAGCCGCCGGAAGTCCTTCGAGGTGTGGTGGCCCCCCTCCTCCAGGATGACCACGCGGCGACCGCGCTCCGCGAGGCCCGCGGCCAGGACCGCGCCCCCGGCACCGCTGCCGATGACGCAGACATCGCACTCCACGGTGCGGTCGCTGGTGAGGTCGGCCGCCGTGAGGATCATGGGCCGAGCACCGGGCGGGCGTAGCCCAGGAAGGCGTCGACGCGCGGATCGGACCAGTACGCGCTCTTCACGAGGCCCAGCAACGCCTTGCGGATCCTCCGCCGCGTGGCGAACCGGCTGTCGCGCCACGCGTCGAGGACGCGATCCTGGGCGTCGTCGGAGAGCTGGCTGAACGGGCGGGGCGCCCCCCCGAACACGAGGCCGACCACCGGCGACTCGAGGAGCCGGAGCGCCGTGTCGAGCTCGGCCCCGGCGCCCGGAGGCATCGCATCCAGCAGGGCGTCCACGCGCTCGGGGACCTCGACCTCCCACGGGGTGGGCAGGCCGTCGGTCGCCGGAACCACGCGTTCGGCGACGGCCGCGAGAGCGGCGAACGCGCGCGGAGACAACACCCGCAGCGGCGCCCGGGGGGTGCGGGGCGACGAGCCCTGGGCCTCGATCCCCGTCAGGGTGAGGCCCGCAGCGCCCGCGGCAGCGAGGCTCCCCAGCAGCAACCGCCGCCGGGTGAGGTTCACGGCACCGGACGAGGGACGGGCAGGAGCTCGACGGCGGCCTCGCCGCAGGCGTCCCGGGAGGCCACGGCCACGCAGACCGCGAGGCTCTCGTTGACCGGGCGCCCCGAGACCTTGGCGAAGTCGATCCACTCGCGGGCGAACGTCTTGACGTTGTTGCGCAGCTCTTCGACTTCCTGGGACGGAGGCTGGCCGCGGGCCTGCCGCTCCTCCTCCTGCTTCCACTGCTCCTGGGCAGCGAAGGTCTTGAGCTTGAGCAGCCCGTACACGCGGCTCACGAAGACGTCGCCTTCCCAGACCTGCTTGCGCTCGAGGGCGGTCTCGCACCACTTCACGACCTGACTCGACGCGGTCTTGTCAGTATTGAATAGGTAGAACGCCCACAGGTACGCCATGTCGGGGTCGGAGCGATCGACCTCGTCGAGGTGGCGCTGGACGAGCTTCGCCCAGGTGGCCGTGTCGAAGGCGTACGCGTTGACGAGCTCGACGCGGCTGATCTTGTTCTTCGTGGTCTGTTCGGTCGTGACCGCGAAGTTCTTCTCGAGGCAGGCCTTGTCGTCGTCTGTGAGGACCCCACGGGACGCGGCGGCCTCGAGGTCGCGCAACAGCAGGGGCTGCGTGGCGTAGTCGGGGCAGGAGAAGGCGGGCAGAGCCAACAGCGCGAGCACGGAGGAGCCTGGGGCGAGGGGTGCGAGGACCGGACGGCGGGAAGTCTACAGCAACCAGTCGACGATGCGCTGCGTCCGTTCGGTGTACGGCGGCAGGGTGAGGAACCGCGTGTTCATCCGGGACTGCTGCAACACGGCCTTCCGATGGGACATCGAGTCGAATCCCTCCTTGCCGTGGTACGCCCCCATCCCGGAGGGGCCGACCCCCCCGAACGGCAGGTGCTCCTCGGCGACGTGCAGCGCACACTCGTTGATGGTGACCCCGCCGGAGTGGGTCCGCTGCAGGATCTGCTCGATCCGAGCCTGGTCGCGATCGAAGTAGTACAGCGCCAACGGACGGGGGTGATCGACCACGTACCGGACGGCTTCGTCGACGGAACCGACCGCGACGATCGGCAACACGGGGCCGAAGATCTCCTCCTGCATCACGTGCATGTCTTCCGTCACGTCACGCAGGATCACGGGGGCCATCTTGTGGCCGGCGCCCTCGAACGACTCGTTCGCGGGGTTCAGGACGGTGGCGCGGGCCCCGCGCTTCACGGCGTCTTCGACGAGGCCGAGGAGGCGGCGGTGGTGGTGCGCGTTGACGACCGACGTGTAGTCCGGGTTGTCCGCCATCCGGGGGTACAACGTGCCAGCTGCCTTCGCGAGGGCGTCGACCGTGGCGTCCACCCGGTCGCGCTGGACGAGGAGGTAGTCCGGCGCCACGCACGTCTGGCCCGCGTTCAGGAGCTTGCCCGAGGCGATGGACTCGGCGGCCTTGTCGAGGGGGTAGTCCGGGTGGAGGATCGCCGGGGACTTGCCCCCGAGCTCGAGGGTGACCGGCACGAGGTTCTTGGCGGCCGCCTGCATCACGAGGCGCCCGACGCGGGTGCTGCCCGTGTAGAACAGGTGGTCGAACGGCAGCTCGCAGAACGCGGCGCCCACGTCGGCTCCGCCCTCCACCACCGACACGAGGTCCTCCGGGAAGATGGCCGCCAGCAGCTCGCGGAGCTTCGCGCCCGTGCGCGGCGTGAGCTCGGAGGGCTTGATGATGGCGCGGTTCCCGGCCGCGAGTGCGTAGATCAGCGGGACGATCGCGAGCTGCACGGGGTAGTTCCACGGCGAGACGATGCCGATCACGCCGAGCGGCTGCGGGACCACCCGCGCGCTGGCCGGCTGAAGCCCGAGCGAGGTGGAGCGCTTCTCCGGCCGCATCCAGGCGCGCAGGTTCTTGAGCACGAACCGCAGCGCGGCCACCGACACGTAGGTCTCGGCGATGAGGGTCTCGTGGCGGCTCCGGCCCCCGAAGTCGGCGTCGATGGCGTCGGCCAGCTCGTGTTGCCGATCCATGAGCGCTGCCAGCAGGCGCTTGAGCCGGTCGACGCGGACCTCGTACGGCGGAAACACGTCGCTGCGGAACGCGCCACGAACGAGCTCGAAGCGGTCGCGGAGCGACGCTGGCGAGGAACCCGGATCCACTGCGGCGAGGGACATGGTAGAGCCTCCGAGCCGCGTTCTTAACCCGAGGGAGCGATGCTCGAGCTGCTGACCAGCCCCGAAGCGTGGATTTCGTTCGCGTTCCTGACGGTGATGGAGATCGTTCTCGGGATCGACAACATCGTGTTCCTCACGATCCTCACCGGGCGGCTCCCGCGCGAACAGCAGCTGCTGGGGCGCCGGCTGGGGCTCGCCGGAGCGCTGGTCACCCGCGTCCTGCTGTTGCTGATGCTCAGCTGGCTCGCGCACCTGGAGAGGGAGCTGTTCTTCTTCGTCCGCGCCTGGAGCGGGCGCGATCTGGTGCTGGTGGCCGGCGGCGTGTTCCTGTTGTGGAAGGCGACGAAGGAGATCTACGAGAACGTGGAGCACCCCGAGTCGCACGACGAGGGAGCAAAGACGGGCTCCAAGGCTGGTCTCGCCGCGATCGTCGTGCAGATCGCGCTGCTCGACATCGTGTTCTCGATCGACAGCGTCATCACCGCAGTCGGCACGGCCGAACACGTCGAGGTGATGGTCGCCGCAGTGCTGGTGTCCGTCGCCGTGATGATGGCGTTCGCGCGGCCCGTGGGCGACTTCGTCCAGGAGCATCCGTCCGTGCGCATCCTCGCGTTGTCGTTCCTGGTGCTCATCGGCGTCACGCTCGTGATGGAGGGCACCGGGGCCCACGTCGAGAAGGGCTACGTCTACGTGGCCATGGGCTTCTCGTTCCTCGTCCAGGTGCTGAACGTGCGCCGCGACAAGCGCCTGCAGAAGGCCGTCGACCCGACCGGGTGACGGGTGACCACGGACTACGACCGCGTCGCGTATCGCAGCATCGCCTACCCCCACACCCACCCCGCCCGGCTGGCGGCGCTGGCGGCGGTGTACGGCGGCGAACCACCGCCGGTGGACACGGCCAGGGTGCTGGAGATCGGGTGCGGCGCAGGCGGCAACCTGCTGCCGATGGCCGCCGGTCTCCCGGGGGCGGTGTTCGTGGGCGTCGACCCCGCCGCCAGCGCGATCACCGAGGCGACGGCGACGGCCGCGGCGCTGGGGCTCGGGAACCTGACCCTGCACGCGACGGGGATCGAGGCGCTGCCCGAGGTGGAGCCGTTCGACTACGTCATCGCCCACGGAGTGTTGTCGTGGATGCCGCCCGCCGCCCGCGAGGCGCTGTGGGCGTTCCTGGCGCGCACCGTGTCGCCCCACGGCGTGGTGTACCTGTCGTTCAACGTGCTGCCGGGCTGGTCCACGCGCGGGGTGGTGCGCGACCTCATGCGCTGGCACGTCCGCGACCTGACGGAGCCCACCGCGCGGATCACGGCGGCGCGCGCGCTCCTGGCCACCTTGTGCGCCGAGACCCCGCCGACGAGCTTGTGGGGTGCGGTGTTGCACAGCGAGCAGCGCGTGGTGGCGGCGGTCGACGACTGGTACCTGTTCCACGATCACCTGGCCGAACACAACCAGCCGTTCTGGTTCGCCGAGGTCGCGGAGCGGGCGGCCCAGGCAGGGCTCGGGTTCGTGGCGGACGCGGAGCCTGCGCGGTCGCTGTGTCCGTCCCCTGCCCTCGCGGCCCACGCGCACACGGCGGTGGAGGCCTCGCAGTACGGGGATCTTTCGCGGATGACCACCTTCCGCGAGGTGGTGTGGTCCCGGGCGCCGGGCGTGACGGCGGGCGCACCCCGAGCGGCTGCGCTGGCTGGGCTCTCCTTCTGGCTCCGCGGCGCGCGCCTCGCGGACGGCGACCGCTTGCGGACGCCCGAAGGCGCGGTGCTCACGCTCACCGGAGACCTCGCGCGCGGCGTGGTGCGGGCGCTGGAGGCGGCCGGGCCGGCGGCGGTGGCGTTCGCGGCGCTGCAGGCAGCGACCGGGGCGCCGGGGGCGGAGCTCGCGGCGCTGCTGCTGCACCTGTGGCTCGGGAGCGAGGCGGTGGGCGCGGTCGCCGGGGGTCCGGCCGCGCGGGCGACCCTCTCGTCGCGGCCGGTGGTGTGGCCGCTGGCGCGCAACCAGGCTGCGCAGGGCCCGGCGTGTACGAACCTGCGCCACGAGGTGGTGCCGCTGACGCCGCTCCAGCAGGTGCTGGTGCAGGCCCTCGACGGCACGCGGGACCGCGCGGGTGTGGAGGCCGCATTGCGGGCGGCGGGGCTGTCCCCGACCGACGACGCGCTCCGGGACGCGCTGGTGGGCCTGGCCCGGGCCGCGCTCCTCGTGGCGTGAGCGACTGCTTCTCCGCCTCTCCCGGAGGCACTTCACCAGGCGCCGGGCCCGCCCACCCCCACGCCGCACCGGGTCGCCGGGCCTGCGCTCGCGTGCACCTCCGCGCAGATCGCCAGGAACGACGCCACGTCGGTGGCGGGGCCCAGCGGCACCACCACGTCCGTCCGCGCCGCGGAGCGAAGGACGGGCACCGGGTCTCCGGGGCGCAGCACCAGCACGTTCGTCGGCGCCTCGCCCCCCTCGCCCGGAGGACCGAAGACCGGGACCTCCACCTGCACCACCCGCCACCGCGCGAAGCCCAGGCCCGGGAGCCGCACCAGCAGCGCCGCCTCGCCGCCGGCGGCCGGAGCCAGCGCAGACAGCGGAGCCTCCGGGCCCAGCGCGAACAGGGGCGGGAACGGTCGGCGGCCGGCTGGGAACGAGGCGACGTCCGCAGGGCAGGCCGGCGTGACGCCAGCGCCGGACAACGCCAGCACCCGCCCCTCGTGCACGAGGCACCCGTAGGCCACGCGGAACGGCTCCGCGACCACCGCGATCGGGAGCTCCCCGGCCAGCGCGCCCAG